>NZ_JBNINW010000003.1:0-25341 GCF_050110855.1 Aestuariimicrobium sp. G57
TTCCCGCATCCGGGCCGGCACGTGGTAGGCGTCGGTCGGTGCGAGCTCTTCCGGGTTCAGCACCGGCCGGACGCTGATGCGGGTGTTGCCGGTGAGGTGTTTGACCCAGCCGGCGAGCAGGGAGCCGGCCTTCTCGACCTTCACCAGCCCTTCACCGGTGTGCAGGGTGCTGTCGGTCAGATGCACGACCAGTTCCGTGCGGGGCAGTAGCTGGTCGGGGTCAACAGTGATGGTGCCGCAGGTGTGACCGCGCTGGCCCTGTGCGGGGCAGTCCGGGTTGAACCCGTCAGCCTCGCCGGGCAGCTCATCGGTGAGGGCGGCCTGCAGCAGCTGCAACGCCCGCGCTGGGGTGGCGAGCAGGCCGAGCGCTTGGGCCCGGCGGACCTGCTGGGACTCGCGGTTGCCACCCATCGCGAGGATTTCGGCGAGCCGGTTCAGTTGGGCGTCGAGGAAGATCGCATCCGCCGTATCAATCGTCGCGGAGACGTCGGCGACCCCGGCCCCGGAGCCGTCGACGCCGCGGGTGTTGATGTCCACCCGCCGTCTCGCCAGGGTCTCGTCCGGTGGTGGCTGGTTGGGGTCGTGCAGCAGCTCTTTGACACACGCTTTGATGAACTCGAGCACGCGGCCGAACGCCATGGTGTTGAGCCAGTGCGGCAGGTCCCGGTCGAGTTCGACCGCTTGCTCATAGGACAGCTGCCAGGTGGCGCTGGCGAGTTCGGTGGCCTGCCAGACGCGGAGCCGGCCGTCCATGAGCACGGCCCAGGTGTTCGGCAGCCGATGTCTGACAGCGAGGGCGTGGGCGATGTGGACCCTGACGGCTTCTTCGGACTGCTTCAGCGCCGCGGCGAGTTCGAGGGTGCAGAACTCCGCCACCCCCGGGGTGCCGTCGCCGCCCCACTGCACCAACCGCTCCGTACCGGCCAGCACCGGCGATTCCTCGGGGATGTAGCTGTATTGGTCGGCGAACTCGGCATAGAGCCGGAACTCCTCAGCCTCCGCGCGGCACTTGGCCAGGAACGCATCATTCAACGCGACCAGCTTCGCCCGCGCCCCTGCAGCGCTGATCTCGGTCTTCGCGAACCGCTGCTCGGAGGGCCGACGGTCAATCGGCGGCCTCGGTTTGCGTGTCCGCCTCGGCCACGCCCCAGCCGGCTCCGGGTCAGGCGCGGCTGGCGCAGGTCTGGTTCGTGTTGGAGTTGGTCTTGCAGGTGTTGCGGCGTTGGATCCCATCCGGACCACCTCGCCCCTTCATCTCGACTGGACAGAAACACCACCCGACACCACCTCGTGTCGAACAGTTGTTCTATTCTCTCAAGCCCGGGACCCCCACACAACCCCCGCGCAAGATCTGTGGACAACTATTTCCAGCGGCTATTTCCAGCGGCCTCGCCCCGCATGGCTGGCGCCAGAGAATCGCCGGCAACATCGCGCAGCAGCAACACCGTGCAGAAACCTCGTCCCAGACCGAGGTTCCCGCACACCATTACCCGTCACGCTCCACAGGCGAGCACGATGCCCATGCGAAGCCCCGCGCGCGTCGACCGCCCGAGACCACCCACGCAGCCGCTCGTCCTCGCATCAATCGCACGCCCCTGCCCACCGGTCACCCTGCGACTACACTCGCCACGGTGAGCACCATCGTCAAGCCGTACCCCGTCAGTCCCCCGCGCCCCGTGCCGGCGTCGATCCCCCGGCCCCACTACGTCGGCAAGTCCGCACCGCAGCCCTATCTGGGCAGCCACGTGCAGGATGCAGGGACGATCGAGGCCATGCGCGAGGTGTCGATGATCGCCTGCCAGGCGATGCACGAGGCAGCCAAGGCGATCGCCCCCGGCGTGACGACCGATGACCTCGACAAGGTCGCCCACGAGTTCATGATGGATCACGGCGCCTACCCCTCGTCGCTCGGCTACCGCGGCTTCCCCAAGTCGTGCTGCACCAGCGTCAACGAGGTGATCTGCCACGGCATCCCGGACGGCCGCCCACTCGAGGACGGCGACCTCGTCAAGATCGACGTCACCGCCTTCAAGAACGGCGTGCACGGTGACAACTGCGCCACCTTCTACTGCGGTGACGTTCCCGAGGAATCACGCCTGCTCACCGAGCGCACCCAGGAGGCCATGAACCGCGGCATCAAGGCTGTGAAGCCCGGCCGTCCGATCTCGGTCATCGGACGCGTGATCGAGTCTTATGCCAACCGGTTCAACTACGGCGTGGTCAGGGAATACACCGGCCACGGCGTGCACACCGCTTTCCATTCGGGCCTGGTGATCCTGCACTACGACGAGCCCCGCCTGGACACCCCCATCGAGGTCGGCATGACCTTCACGATCGAGCCGATGCTCGCCCTGGGCGCGGCCGCCAATGAGCAGTGGGACGACGGCTGGACCGTGGTCACCAAGGACCACTCCCGCGTGGCGCAGTTCGAGCAGACGATCGTGGTGACCCCGCAGGGTGCCGAGGTGCTCACGGTGCCGATGCCCGGCATGACCCCCGCCCCGAACGGACCGGCCCCCCGCCTGCCGTGATCGGCCGAGCGGCGCCGAACCGCTAGAATCGTGAGTCGGACGAGTCGGCCGGATGATCGCGGCGGCAACGCTGAGGAAAGTCCGGGCTCCACAGGGCAAGGTGGTGGGTAATACCCACCCGGGGTGACCCGCGGGACAGTGCCACAGAAAACAGACCGCCAACCACGGTTGGTAAGGGTGAAACGGTGGTGCAAGAGACCACCAGCACGCCAGGTGACTGGCGTGGCTCGGTAAACCCCACCTGGAGCAAGACCAGACAGGACGTGCTTGAGGGCTGCCCGCCCGAGCGTCCGGGTAGGTCGCACCGCGCAAGCGGAAGGCCGTTGGCAACAACGGTCGCAGATAGATGATCATCCACGACAGAACCCGGCTTACAGGCCGGCTCGTCCCCCACCTGAGGAAAACCCGTCTGCCATGAAGGCCGCACTCACCGCTGACCCCGAGCTGGCCGCCGACCTCGCCCGCCGCAGCCGCCACCAGGCGCTCATCTTCGCCGCGCTCGCCCTTGCCGGACTCGTCCTCGTGACCGTGCTCGCGGCCACCGCGACCGGCACCCGCACCCAGCAGGTCGGCGTCGGGCTGGTCACGCTGCTGCTGGCCGCCGCTGCCGCCCTCACGTTCCGCCGTGCCGGATCCGCACGGGCTGCGGCCGCTCACCCGACCGGGGCGACGATCGTGACGGTCGACGAGGACGGCATCACCGCAGGCGGCCACACCACGCCGTGGCACGAGCTGACCCAGGTCACGCTGGGCACCAGCAACTGGCGCCAGCTCAGCCAGGGCGTCACCGGCACGCTGTTGCTGAAGACGCACCACGACCCCGTCGGTCGGCCCGTGCGGTTTGCCGCGGTGCCGCGGGCGACCTATGACGAGTTCGCCATCGCCACTGCCGCCCTGTGCACCCAGCATGAGGTGACCCACCACGTCAGCGGGTGACCTCAGACCGCCTTGAATTCCACCTTGCCCCGGGCGACGTCGACCTTCACCAACTGCGCCTCGATCTCGGCGCCGAGCTGCAGCCGTCGTCCGCGCACCGGGCCCTCGACCGCCGGCTGGGCCAGTGACAGCACGCCCTCGTCGGGGCGTTTCTCATCAACCTGCAGCACCACACCGCTGAACCGCTCCCCCACCCGGTGCTGCATCGTCAACGCCTCGACCAGGTCGTTGATACCCCGCTCGAACGACTTGGCCCGGCGATCGGATTGCTTCATCGTCTCGGGCAACTCATCGAGCTCGGCCACGGCCCACTCCGGCACCTCACGCCCGGCCGACAGCGCCAGGCAGATCTCGCCCACATACCGGTCGACCAACCGGCGCAGCGGAGCAGTCGTGTGCGCATACTCGGCCGCCAGCGCCCCGTGCACGCGCTGGTCCGGTGCGAGACCGGGCACCACCACCGTGTACCCGGCACCCCGGAACAGCCGCACACAGGCGAGCATCATCGCCTGGGCGGCGGGGTTGGTCACATCGAGTGCCCGCACGAACTCCGCATAGCCAACGTCGGCGGCCCAGGGCAGCCCCAGCCGGTGGGCGACCGACCGCAGCAGCTTGATCGTCCGGGCATCGGCTGGCGGCAGGGTACGCAGGATGCCCACGCCACCCTCGATCATCATCGACGCTGCTGCCATGCCGGTCATCAGCGAGATCTGGGCGTTCCAGTCCTCGACGGGCAGGCCCTCACGGTATTCGAGCGCCCAGGTGCCGTCCTCGACGTGCACCTCCTGGTCAGGAAGGTTGAGCGACACGCCGCCGCGGTCGGCCTCGACCCGGGCGCGGAGCTGACCGACCTCACGCAGCAGCATCAGCGACTCGCGGGCCCGGCCCGCGTCGATGTCGGCCTGCACGCTCGCATAGTCGAGTTTGGCGGTGCTGGTCACCAGCCCGCGCCTGACGGTCGCCGCAGACAGCGACCCGTCCTCGGCGACCTGCATGCGCCACACCTGCGCCGGTCGGGCGACCCCGTCGTCCAACAGGCTCGCCGCACCCTCACTCAGCGTGGGCGGGTGCAGGCTGTAGCGCACGTGCGGTGCGTAGTGCGTCTGCCCGCGCCGGTGCGCCTCGGCGTCGATGGCACCACCGGGCCGCACCCATGCCGCGACGTCGGCGATGGCGTAGTGGACGACGTAGCCGGAGCCATCCCGCTCGATGTGCAGCGCCTGGTCCAGGTCCATTGACGACGGCGGGTCGATGGTGACGAACGGGATCGACGTCAGGTCCTCATGTCCCAGCGTGGTGTCGTAGCCACGCGCCACCACCTCGTCCACCTCGGCGAGCACGTCGGCGGGGAACGCGGTCGGCACCCCCAACTCGTCACGCAGGTCTTCGAAGGCCTGCCGGATCGGCTCGGGAAGGTCGTGGTCGTCGACGCGGACTTGCTGGACGGGCATCTCGGGTCCTCTCGTGGGGGACGGTGTTCAGGCGCGCACCAGGATCCGGCCGCACTCCTCGCACCTTACGACGTCGTCGGGCCCGGCCGAGGAGTAGCGGCGCAGATCGGCGGCATCGGCCTCAACCCGACAACCCTGGCAGCGGCCATCAGCGAACTTCGCGGCACCCGTCCCGGCCTTGGCCGCGGCCTTCTCGTACAGGCCCACGAGATCGGCTGCCAGCACCCGCGCGACACCCTCGCGCCGCGCCGACAGCTCGGTGACCTCGGCATCGATCTCGCCGAAGGCCGCATCGCGCCGGCCCAGCATGGCCCGGCCCTGCTCGTCGATCACCCGCCGCTTGCCGGCGATGTCATCGCGCACGGCGGTGGCATCCTCGATCTGCTGCATCAGCTCGAGTTCCTCGTCCTCAAGCTTGGTGATGCGGCCCTTGAGGTGCTCGATCTCTTCGACCATGGCGCGCAGCGCCTTGGGATCGGCGATCTCACCGTCGTCGACCTTCTTCTGGTTGCGTTCCAGCCGGGCGCGCGCCGGGGTCAGGTCGGCCTCCAAGCGATCCTGCTCGACCACCAGATCGCTCAGCGCTGTCTCGGCGGCCACCAGGGTCTGCGTCACAGCCTTGCGCTGGCCCGCCAGGTCGCCCAGCTGGGCCAGTTCGGGCAGCGTCGAGCGACGGTGCTTCGCACGGGTGATGGCGAGGTCGACCTCGGCCAGCTCGAGCAGCCGACGCTGGTCGGTGGGTGATGCCTGCATGGGGGCCTCCTGGATGGACTTGTGGAGCCCGACTCTACTAGGCCGCGCCCGCTGCGGACGTAGCCTTGTGGCGTGAAAAGCCCGCGTGACCTGCTGCGACACCTGACGGCCCCCCGCACACTGTCCGTGCTGTTGTGGGTGATGGGTCTGATCGACCTGGTCAGTGCCCTCGTGCCGCGGTTGCGTCCGCGACTCGAGGTGATCAACGACTGGGGCTATGTCTTCGCCGCCCATGTCGCCGGCGTCGGCACCGCCATCGCCGGCATCCTGCTGATCGTGCTGGCGCGCGGGGTGCGGCGCGGGTTGCGCAGCGCCTGGTGGGCCTCTGTGCTGCTGCTCGGCGCCACCAGCGTGCTGCACATGATCAAGGACTTCGACCTCGCCCAGGCCCTGCTCAGCCTCGCCCTGTTGGCCCTGTTCATCACCGGACGAGCCCAGTTCGCTGCCAAGGACAGTCCCCGTTCGGCAGTCAAGACCCTGGGCGTGGCCGTGGGTGCCTTCGTGACCGCTGTGCTGCTCGGCACCGCGCTGCAGACGCTGTTCCACCATGGCCAGGCGGTCGGCACCACGCTGTGGCACCGTGTGCTCAACTCGGTCACCGGCATGGTGGGGCTCAACGACAGGGTGCAATACCTCAGCGATGCCGTTGCCGCCCGGTGGCAGGTCAGCCTGCTGATGA
Source organism: Aestuariimicrobium sp. G57 (assembly GCF_050110855.1). Taxonomy (NCBI): domain Bacteria; kingdom Bacillati; phylum Actinomycetota; class Actinomycetes; order Propionibacteriales; family Propionibacteriaceae; genus Aestuariimicrobium; species Aestuariimicrobium sp. G57. The sequence goes on from NZ_JBNINW010000003.1 coordinate 6,351, forward strand.
TCGGCGCCGCGGCGCTGTTGACGGTGCTGGCCGTGGCCCTGCGCCCCAGCGACGGCCCGCATCCGCTGCGCCCCGAAGAGGAAACCGAACTGCGCTCCCTGATGGCCCGCAACAAGCGCCCGGGGTCCCTGGACTACTTCGCGCTGCGCCGTGACCGGTGTGTCGTCTTCAGCCCCTCGCGCACGTCGGCGATCAGCTTCAAGGTGGTCGGCGGGGTCAGCCTGGCCGGCGGTGACCCGATCGGTGACCCGGGGCTGTTCGGCGAAGCCATCGAGGCCTGGCTGACCCAGACCCGCGAGTTCGGCTGGCTGCCGGGCGTCCTGGGGGCCAGCGAGGCCGGCGCCAGGGCCTACCAGAAGGCGGGCCTCGAGGTGCTCGAACTGGGCGACGAGGCGGTGCTCGACGTCACCACCTTCTCGTTGTCGGGCCGGGCCATGAAGGGTGTGCGCAATACCGTGACCAAGACCCGGCGAGAGGGCCTGACCGTCGACATCCGCCGTGTGGGTGACCTCAGCGCCGACGACGTCGCCGCCGTGCGCACAGCCGCCGACGCCTGGCGCGACGGTCCAGTCGAGCGTGGCTTCTCGATGGCCCTGGGACGCTTCGCCGACCCCGCCGACCGCGACTGCGTGCTGGTGCGTGCCTTCGTCGACGGGCACCTGTGCGGCGTGCTGCACATGGTGCCCTGGGGCACCACCGGGCTCTCCCTCGACCTGATGCGGCGCAAGCCGGACGCCGTCAACGGCACCGTCGAGACCATGGTCACTGAACTGGTCGAGTGGTGCCGTGGGCAGGGCATGACCCGCATCTCGCTGAACTTCGCCGTCTTCCGCGAGGCTTTCGAGCGTGGTGACCGCCTCGGCGCGGGCCCCATGCAGAAACTGCAGTACCGCACCCTGATGTTCATCAGCCGGTTCGCCCAGCTCGCCTCGCTCTACCGTTCGAACGCCAAGTACGAACCCGACTGGCAGCCCCGCTACGTCTGCTACGAACGCGCGGGCGACCTGGTCGAGGTGGCCATCGCGATGCTGCGGGCCGAGGCGTTCCTGACCCCACCATCGTTCGGACGACGCGGCGCCCCGAAGGGTGACGAACCTGCCGCGCCCACCCCCGCCGAGGCGAGTGATGTCGTCCACCAGTGAACCGTTCAGGCTGCTGGTGCTGGGCGACTCCGTGCCGGCGGGCGTCGGCTCGGGCGGGCGCACCTATGCCAAGCTGCTCGTCCGCTGGATCACCGAAGCCACCGGGCGTCCGGCACGCGCCGCCAACCTGGCCATCCCCGGGTTGACCACGCGCATGCTGGCCCTGCAACTGCGCCTGCCGTTGACGCGGCGCGCCGTCAGGACCGCCGACGTCATCGTCATCACGATCGGCGCGAACGACCTGTCGGCCAAGGCCCTGACCAGCCCCGACGCCGGCAGCGCGGACCTCGATGCGGCGCTGTCCCGGCTCGCCCGGCGCCTGCACCACGCCCTGGGCGAGGTGGTGCGGCTGCGTGGTGGGGCGGCTGGGGTCTGGCTCACCGGCTATTGGAACGTCTTCGCCGACGGCTCGGTGGGTGCCGGCAAGGGCCTGCACCACCTGCGCATCGCCGACATCGTCACGCGGCGCACCAATGCGACGCTGTGGGCGGTGGCCGCCGACCTGGGCATCGGCTTTGTCGACCTGTACGTGCCGTTCAAGGGCCCGCTGGGCCGCGCCGACCCCACCCGTCTGCTCGCCGGCGATGGCGACCACCCCAATGCCGATGGCCACCAGGTGATCGCCGAGACCCTGTTCTCAGCGCTCGACCCGCACCTGACCACACCGGATTCGCCCACGCACCCGCTGCAGGTGCCCACCGGAGCGCCACAACCCCACCAGGGCCCGTTCTAGCGACGTGCGCTGCGGCAGTTCGTCCACCCCGTAGGGCAAGGCGGTGCCCTCGAGCGGTTCGATGTCGAAGACGAAGTAGTACCCGTCGCGATCGTTCCCGGACGACGAGCACGCCTGCCAGCGCGCGGCGAAATCGGCGACATTGCTGCCCGGCAACAGCTGGCCCAGCTGTGGGTCGAGCAGCCATGACCAGCAGGTCAGCCAGTCCAACCCGCCCTCGTCGAGCTGGTCACCGAAGTGCTCCCGGAAGAACGCCGGCGCCCGCTGCAGTGATTCATCCACGAGTCCGGGCGCCATCGATCCCCCGGCCGGGATGTGGGTGTTCAGCATCGTCACCGGCGCCGGCAGGGTGCCATCCAGGTCGCTGCGGTACAGCTCGAACTGCAGCCGCCCCAACCGGATGTAGCAGCCCGCCCAGACATTGCGCAGCCAGTTGAAGTGCGTCAGCCCCGTGCGCCCCGTGACCGCCCGGTGCTTGGCGACCTGTTGACCGAGGTCTGCCAGCGACGCCCAGCTGGTGGCCTCGTCAATGCCCCGCGACGCATGGAACGCCCGCACGTCATCAACCGTGGCCAGCAGCGCACACAGCGGTTGGGCCCCGGCCATGACCGGGTCGAAGACCTCACCGGGCCAGAACCCATCCCGTTCGAACACCCCTCGCCAGGCACCGATCCAGGGCAACAGGTAGTGCTCGGCCAGCCAGGTGGTCCGGGCCACCAGGTCCTCATCGGCCAGCACCGCGCCCACCGCCCGCAGCAGTGGTGCGCGGTCCTCGTCCTCGACGCCGAGCAGGGTGAGCCGTTCCGGCCAGTCAGTTCGGTCGAGTCGGTCGTGCAGGTGCATGGCCGAAGCCTAGGATGACGGGTGCGATGAACAGGAGGCGCCACCCGTGAGCGACCAGAACGAGACGACCGCAGTGAGCGAAGACGAGCCGACCACCCCCGAAGAGGTGCCCAACCGGCAGTCACCCTTCTCACAGGCCTTCCGCGACTTCATCCCCACCGGGTGGGCGCCCTATCCCGCCGAGCTGCCCCCGGCGCTGGCGGCGTCCGCGTGGACCCCGGCGCGACGGGCGGCCCTGGGGGCGAAGTTCGCCGGGGAGCGCCTCGTGGTGCCCGCAGGCGGGCTCAAGGTCCGCGCCAACGACACCGACTACCCCTACCGCCCCGACACGGCGTTCGCGTACTACTCGGGCCTGGGCGGCGACCGCGAACCCGATGCCGTGCTGGTGCTCGAACCGGTCGACAACGGCGAGGTCATCGACGGGGTGGCCGCAACCCACGCGCCCACGCTCTATTTCAAGCCGCGGGCCCCGCGCACCGACCCCGAGTTCTATTCCGACGCACGCTACGGCGAGATGTGGGTGGGACAGCGCGAATCGCTTGACGAGATGGCGGCGATGGTCGGGTTTGCCTGCGCGCCGATCAGCCAGCTCGATGAACACCTGGCCAAGAACCTTGAGTCGACCACGATCCGGGTGCTTCGCGTCGCCGACGACGCGGTCACTGCACGCATCGACCAGTTGCGCGCCGACCACGGCCACGCCGACCAGTCCGAGCTCGACGAGCAGTTCGCCATCGCCGCCTCGGAACAGCGGCTGGTCAAGGACACCTTCGAGATCGACCAGCTGCAGCTCGCCTGCGATGCCTCGGCCGAGGGTTTCGAAGCGGTGGTCGCCGACCTGCCCGAGGCGGTGCGTCGTGGACGGGGCGAACGCTGGGTTGAAGGCGTCTTCGGGCTCTACGCCCGACACCACGGCAATGCCGTGGGCTACGACACCATCGCGGCCGGGGCCGACCACGCCAACACGCTGCACTGGGTGCGCAACGACGGCGACCTGCGCGACGGCGACCTGCTGTTGATGGACGCCGGTGTCGAACTCGACAGCCTCTATACCGCCGACATCACCCGCACCCTGCCCGTCAACGGGCGCTTCAGCCCCGCACAGCGAAGGGTCTATGACGTCGTGTTCGAAGCGCAGCAGGCGGCGATGGCGGTGGCGAAGCCCGGAACCACGTTCAAGGACGTGCACCTGGCCGCGATCACCGTCATCGCCACCCGGCTGCACGAGTGGGGTCTGCTGCCGGTCACCCCCGAGCAGTCGCTCGGCCCCGACGGGGGCCAGCACCGCCGCTGGATGGTGCACGGCACCAGTCACCATCTTGGCCTCGACGTGCACGACTGCGCCCAGGCCCGCGCCGAGCATTACCGTGAGGGCAGGTTGGCTGAGGGCATGGTGATCACCATCGAGCCCGGTCTCTATTTCAAGGCCACTGACCTGTTGGTGCCCGACGAACTGCGGGGCATCGGCGTCCGCATCGAGGACGACATCGTCATCACTGCGGACGGCTGCCGCATCCTGTCCGACAAGCTGCCACGCGCGGCCGATGACGTCGAGTCGTGGATGGCCGGCCTGCTCGCGCAGGGCAGCTGATGTCGACCGACCCGCACCCCCACGAAGCAGTCGTGGCGTGGGGGTGGTACGTCGACGGCCTGAAACAGCCGATGGACGACCTGCACACCGCCACCGAACGCGCCAAGGTGGGACACGGCTTCATCTGGATGGGCCTCAAGGACCCCACAGTTGAGCAGATGGAACACTTCGGCACCCAGTTCAACCTGCACCCGCTCGCGATGGAGGACGCCGTCGAGGGCCACTTCCGCTCGAAGCTCGAAAACTTCGATGACTCGCTGTTCGTGGTGCTCAACACCGTTGCCTACAGCCCCCATGACCGGCTCACCGACACCAGCGAGGTGGTCTCGACCGGCCAGATCATGGTCTTCCTGGGCCAGAACTTCGTGCTCACGGTGCGCCGTGGTGAGCAATCGCCGCTCAGAACCCTGCGCCACGAGCTCGAGGCTGAACCCGAACTGCTCGCCGGCGGACCCCACGTGGTGCTCTACAAAGTCTGTGACCGGGTGGTCGACGACTACATGCAAGTGGTCACCGACATCGAGGACGACCTGGACGACATCGAGGAGAGCATCTTTGCCCCCGAGGGTGCACTGCACCTCGAACGGGTCTACCAGCTCAAGCGCGAAGTGATCGAGTTCCGCCGTGCAGTGGTGCCGTTGTCGGCGCCACTGGCAGCGTTGATGACCCGCGACCTGGCGCTGATCCCCAACGACTCGAAGGCCTATTTCCGCGAGGTGGCCGACCACCACACCGAGGCCCGTGAAGCCGTGGCCAGCTACGACGAGGTGCTCACCAACCTGCTGCAGGCGGGCATTGCCCGGTTGTCGATGAAGGACAACCAGGACATGCGCAAAATCTCGGCCGCCGTCGCCGTGCTGGCGGTGCCGACGCTGGTCGGTGCCATCTATGGCATGAACTTCGACCACATGCCCGAACTGCACCTGCGCTACGGCTACTTCATCACGCTGGGTGCGATGGCTGTGATCATGGTGGTGCTGCTCATTGCCTTCCGGCGCAACCGGTGGCTCTGAGAGTGCACCCCCTGAGGGGGTCAGCGGGGCTTCTGGCCCAGCACCTGCACGACGCTCGACAGGCCCTGGTGGCCCGGCCCCTCGAAGATGCGCCGCTCGACCAGGTGCACATCGAGCACCAGCCCGGCCCAGTCGCGCAGCGCCCGTTCGCGCGTCAGCAACAGGTCCTCATTCGGCGGGCCACCGGTGCCCAACTGCAGCTGGGCCGGCGAGTACGACTCGAGCACCAGCTTGGCGCCCGGCGCCATCAGCCCCACCAGCGCCTGGCAGATGCCGCCACGGACGCTGCCCGGCAGGTGGCAGAAGATCGAGACGACGGCGTCCCAGGGCTGCTGGGCGGCATCGGACTGCACCCAGTCAGTCAGGTCGGCGACCTGTGCGTCCAGCTCGACGCCGCGCTCAGCGGCCAGCGCACGGGCCTTGTCGACCCCGACGGGTGAGATGTCGACCGTGGTCACCTGGTGGCCACGCTCGGCCAGCCAGACACCGTTGCGCCCCTCGCCGTCACCGATGCACAGCACCCGCGAGCCATGGCGCAGCATGATCTCGTTGGCCTTGAGAAAGTCGTTGGGCCGGTAGCCGAACAGGTACTGCGGGTTGCGGTAGCGCTCGTCCCAGAACTCGCTGCTCACCATTGCGGGGGCTGCTGCGCCGGCGGCTGCTGCTGGTCCTGCGACGGGTCCTGGACCACCCCGCCGTGACCGCTGTACTGGCGCTGCCATGCACCCGGGGCCTTGATGAGCATGTCGCGGGCCTGCTGGGCCACCTTGTGCTCGGCCATGACCTCGTACTTGCTCGCGATGGTGTCGCGCACCGAGTTGAAGTCGCGTCGTCCACGGCTCATGCCATAGGTCAGCGCGGCATTGGCCATGCCGAACAGGATGCCGAAGGCCAGGCCGGCGAACAGGCTCGCCAGCCACGATCCCGGAATGAAGATGCCCAGCAGCAGGCCCACCAGCAGACCCATGAACAGGCCCGAGACCGCCCCCTGGCTGAGCACATTGCCCCAGGTACGCCGACCGGTCACCCGTTCGATCGTCTTGAGTTCTGTGCCGACGATCACGATCTGTTCGACGGGAAACTGGTGGTCGGCCAGGAAGTCGACGGCCTTCTGCGCGTCGGCATAGGTGTCATAGACCGCCACCGATTGCGGGAACTCCAGCATCAGGGCGCGGCCAAGGTCGGGGATGCCACTCGCGGGGATCGACATGGTCCCACCCTAGTCGGTGCGCCCCGCGACTACTCCCCCACACGGGCAAGCATCGCGCGCGCCACCTTTACCCCCGCCTCGTCGACCATTTCGCCGTCGACGACGATCGCACCGCCCTCGGTGTACGCCGCGACGATGCGCCGGGCCCGGTCGAGAACCTCGGGTGCGGGGCTGAACACCTCATTGCCGATCTCGACCTGGCTGGGATGGATGACCCACTTGCCGTCATAGCCCAGCGCCGCGGCGCGGCGTGCCGACGCGCGGAACCCGTCCGGGTCGCCGATGCCGACGAACGGCCCGTCGATGGCCGCCAGGCCGTTTGCCCTGGCCGCCACCAGGATCGTGGCCATCGGATGGTGGAAGTGGTCGCCCGGGTAGCCCTCGGGGATCGAGCCGACCGACAACCCCGACATGCCCATCGACGCCATCCAGTCACCCGGCCCGAACACGAGCGTCTCGATGCGGGGGCTGGACGAGGCGATCTCGCCGACATGCAACAGGCCGGCGGCGTCCTCGACCTGCACCTCGAACCCGATGCGACCCACCGGCAGCCCCGCGGCCTGTTCGGCCTGGGTGACGACCAGGTCGAGGGCGTGCACCTGGGCGGCACTGGTGGCCTTTGGCAGCACCAGGGCATCGATGTGGGCGCCGGCGCCGGTGACGACCTGCCAGGCGTCCTGCGTCGTCCACGGGGTGGTCCAGTCGTTGACGCGCACGGTGATGGTGCCCGGGGCCCAGGTGCCACCGCTGGTGAGCGCCGCGATCACCTGGGCGCGTGCGGCCTGCTTCTCGGCGGGGGCCACCGCGTCCTCGAGGTCGAGGAAGATGCAGTCCGCGGCCAGCCCGCGCGCCTTGGCGATGAACCGCTCGCTCGAGCCGGGCACGGCGAGCACCGTGCGGCGGGCGCGGGCGGGACGAGGCGCTGGCTGGGACAGGCCGACAGACGTCATGACGCCACACTACGGCGCGCGCGATGCCCCGCCGGTTGGGGCCCGTGCAATAGATTTCAGCCCGTGAGCACTTCGTCCATCTTCATCGCCCGCATCGTCGGCCTGCAGGTGCTGGACGGCCTCGGTGACCCCGTCGGCAAGGTGCGCGACGTCGTCGTGCAGCAGCGCACCGGCAGGCGACCACCGCGGTGCCGGGGTCTGGTCGTCGAACTGTTCGCCCGCAAACGCATCTTCATCCCGATGATCCGGGTGCATGCGATCGACCCCACCCAGGTGGCGATCTCGGGGGCCGTCGACACCCGCCGGTTCACCCGGCGGGACACTGAAGAACTCGTGGTCGAAGACCTGTTCGACCGGGTCATCGACCGCCCGGACGGTACCCAGGCCGTCATCGCCGACATCTCGATGCGGCAGGTGCGCAACAAGGAATGGGAACTCGACGAGGTCGCGCTGACCGAACGGGTCAACCGTGGGCTGCTGGGCCGGGGACGCCGCCACGTCTACACGCTCGACTGGCACGAGGTCGGGGCCGCGGTGACGGGGTCGGTCGACCAGGACACCACCCAGATGCTGGCCCAACTGGCCGACATGCGCCCGGCCGACATGGCCCGCGAGCTGCACGACATGGACCCCGAACGCCGCCTCGAGGTCGCCCACGCCCTCGACGACGAGCAATTGGCCAATGCCCTCGAAGAGCTGCCCGAGGACGAACAGGTCGACCTGCTGCAGACCCTCGACACCGAACGCGCCGCCGATGTGCTCGAGGAAATGGATCCCGACGACGCCGCTGACCTGATCCGCGAACTGCCACAGGCGCTCGCCGAAGACCTGCTGCAGCGCATGGACGCCGAAGAGGCCCAGGACGTACGCAACCTGCTGGTCTATGAAGAATCGACCGCGGGCGCCATGATGACGCCCGAGCCGGTGATCCTGGGCGTCGACGCCACCGTGGCCGACGCCCTGGCGCGGGTGCGCATCCCCGAGCTCACCCCGGCGCTCGCGTCCATGGTGTTCGTCTGCCGCTCACCACTCGACGTGCCCTCGGGGCGCTACATCGGCGCGGTGCACGTGCAGCGGCTGCTGCGCGAGGCGCCCTCGATCACCGTGGCCGGGCTGGTCGACGCCGGCCTCGAGCCCCTGGACCCCGACACGACCCTGCCCGAGGTCAGCCGATACTTCGCGACCTACAACCTCGTCGTCGCCCCCGTCGTGGACGACCAGCAGCGGCTGGTGGGTGCGGTGACCGTCGACGACGTGCTCGACCACATGCTGCCCGAGGACTGGCGCGGCGACCAGATGGACGGGACCGAACCCCAGGAGGTGATCAGTGGCTAGTTCAACTGGGCGCGAGGTGCGCCTCGACCAACCCGCGGAACGCACTGGCCCGCGGTGGCCCCGACTCTCGTTCGGGCCCGAAACATTCGGCAAGTTCGCCGAAGGGGTGGCCTCGTTCATGGGTACCCCCACGTTCCTGCTGTGGATGACCATCATCGTGGTCGTCTGGATCGCCCTCAATGTGATCGGGTTGTTCGGGTTCAGGTGGGACCCCTACCCGTTCATCCTGCTCAACCTTGCCTTCTCGACACAGGCGTCGTATTCGGCGCCGTTGATCCTGCTGGCGCAGAACCGGCAGGAGTCCCGTGACCGCCTGGGCCTGGACGAGGACCGTCGCGTCGCGGCCCAGTCGCGCGCCGACATGGACTTCCTGGCCCGCGAGATCGCCAGCCTGCGGATGAGCGTCAACGAACTGGCCACGCGTGACTACGTCCGCAGCGAGCTGCGCGCAGAATTGCGTGAGCTGTTGGCTGAAATCGAAAAAAAGGACGAACCCGACGAAGCAGCGTCCACGACGAGTGGGAGAATTTGAATCTGCACCCGAACTGGCCTAGAGATGAGACATGACTGACGAGCATCCGCTGCTGCCCCAGATCCGTGCTGCCCTGCACACGGTCGACGACCCCGAGATCAAGCGACCCATCACCGAACTGGGCATGGTTGACGACGTCCAGGTCGACGATGCCGGCGCAGCTCACGTCCGCATCCTGCTGACCACCTCGGGCTGCCCCCTCAAGGGCCCCCTGCAGACCCAGGTGACCAACGCCGTGTCCGCCGTCGAGGGCGTGACCAATGTGCAGGTCGAACTCGGCGTCATGGACGACGAACAGCGCAAGGCCCTGCGCACGATGTTGCGTGGCGGCATTCCCGAGCGTGAAATCCCCTTCGCCCAGCCCGGCAACCTCACCAAGGTGATCGCGATCGCCTCGGGCAAGGGCGGTGTCGGCAAGTCGTCGGTGACGGTGAACCTGGCCGTGGCCCTGGCCAAGCAGGGGCGCAAGGTCGGTCTGCTCGACGCCGACATCTATGGCCACTCGGTGCCCGACATGCTCGGTGTGGGCGATGCCCGCCCCACCCCCGTCGAAGAGATGATCATGCCGGTGCCCGCCGGTGACCTCAAGGTGATCAGCGTCGGCATGCTCAAGCCGAGCCGCGACCAGGTGATCGCCTGGCGTGGGCCGATCCTCGACCGGGCGCTGACCCAGCTGCTGGCCGACGTCTACTGGGGTGACCTCGACTACCTCATCCTCGACCTGCCCCCGGGCACCGGTGACGTCGCCATGAGCCTCGGCCAGAAGATCCCGAACTCCGAGGTGATCGTGGTCACCACCCCGCAGCAGGCTGCCGCCGAGGTCGCCGAGCGGGCCGGCACGATGGCTGCCATCATGCAGCAGCGCGTGATCGGTGTCGTCGAGAACATGTCGTGGCTCGAGACCACGTGCCCGCACTGCAGCGAGACCCACAAGGTCGAGCTGTACGGCAAGGGCGGCGGCGAGCAGGTCTCGAAGGTGCTCACCGAGCGCCTCGGCTATGACGTGCCGCTGCTCGGCCAGATCCCGATCGACATCGAACTGCGCGAGGGCGGCGACACCGGTCACCCGATCGTCGAGAGCCACCCGCAGCACCCGTCAGCCCAGGCCATGTTCGCGCTCGCTGCCGCGATCGACGGTCGCCGTCGCAACCTCACGGGCCAGCGGCTGAACCTGCAGGCTGTCTGACCCGGCAGGCCTCGGGGCGACTCAGGTCGCCTCGAGGTCATAGGGCGCGGCGTTCCAGTAGTTGCCCACCGTCGAGCCCGCGCTCGACGTCGTGGCCAGGGCCTCGTCCGTCTTCTTGATGGCGCTCTCGATCTCGGTGAGGTCCTTGCCCTCGGCCTGCAGGTCGGACTTGATGCCGGTGAGGTCGTTCTTGATGTCGTTGAGGTCTTCCTGCAGGTCGCCCAGCAGGTGCTTGGCCACGAACGTGCGCGGGTTCAGGTCGCGGATGTCGAAGTTGGCGTACTCGGGGCCGAGTTCGGAGCGCAACTGCGACTGGGCGTCGTTCGCGATGCCGCGCAGGAAGTGGATGACCTTTGCCGCTTTGCGCGCCAGGGGCGGGATCTTCTCGGGCCCGAACATGACGACACCCAGCACCACGAGCATCAAGATTTCAGGCAGGCCAATGTCCACGACTCACACCCTAGCCAATTGCTCAACGAGGTCCGAGCCCGACCAGCCGCGCGAGCCCCGACCAGGACCGCTTGACCGGGTGCATGCTCGCCGGTTCCTGGTGCGGCAATTCGCCGGCCACCACCTGGGCGACTGACGGCCCGGCGTTGGTGGTCACGGTGTAGACCACGCCGCCCGACTGCCAGGTCACGGTCGACCGGTCGGCCGAGACGCCCAGGCTCTTGGCGGCCGCGGTGTCGCCGAGGCGTCCCCGCTGCTGCAGCACGGTGACGCAGACACCGTCCTTCTCATAGACGGCGTGCACGACGTCGGGGTTGTGCGGCGAGTCCGAACTGATCGACTGCAGCCGGAAGCCGGCGAGGTCGCTGGCACAACTGAACCCACCTGTGCACATGGCCCCGGTGGCCGAGGCCACCTCGGCGGGCGCCTTGGACAACTGCAACGGCACCTGGCTGGCCTGCGAAGGCATGTTGCTGGTCAGGCCCAGTTCGGTGAACCCGGCCGAGCGCACCAGCTGCCCGGTCGCATCGAAGGTCTCGTTCCACAGCACCAGGCCCAGGTCGGGCGCAAGCCACCAGCGCGCCACCAGCGACCTGTCTGCGCGTTTGCCCTCGAGCAGGACCGCGCGGTGACCAGCGATGGTGCCACCGTCTGTCATGCGGAAGAACTCAGCGCTGGGCGGCAGGGTGTTGATGACATCGCCCTGGTTGGCGGGCATCATGCCTGAACTGATCACGGCGCCGGACGAGTTGAGCACGGCCACGCTCACGCCCGTCCCCGGTTGCTGTGCCACCTGCACGTCGGCGGTGACATAGCCCTGCTGGCCCGACAGCGTGACGCGCTGGATGCCGACGTAGCCGACCTGTGCCTGCACCGAGTTGAGCAGCATCGACAGGGCCTGGTCGTGGGTGATGCGGCTCCAGGCGAGCGACGTCATCAGCCCCGGACGATCAATGGTCGGGGTGGGACTGAGCTGGCCACCCTGGGCCGAGGCGACGACGGCGTTCACGGCCTGGGCACCGGGCCCGATGCCGAGCGACAGGTCGAACTCGCGGTCGGCTGCCGCACCGGGGTCGCTGATCACCGGCAGCGGCGGGGCCAGCATCAGCCCCAGCGTGAACAGCACACCGACGCAGGCAAGCACAGCCGCCGAGCCGGTCAGGGCACCCTTGCGCAGCGCCCTGCGGGGACTGGGCAACACCCCGTCGCCCGGACGCGAGAGCCACAGTGGGTCCGAGGCCTCGGCCCCGGCGATTGCGGCCAGCCTGGCGGACAGGTCGGCGGGGGCCTCGGCGGGGCGTGCATCGCGCAGTGCCGAGACGACATTCTTCACCTCACCTGCCGCCGCGCTGCAGTCGGGGCACTCGGCGAGGTGGTGCTGCACCTGCTGCGAGGTCTGGGTTGAGGCGACATCGTCAAGCACGGCGTCGAGGGCTTGTCGCGCCTCTCGGCAGGCGACGGGAAGAGGGTCTCGCTGGATCATCGCTTGAGCACCTGGGCCAGCTGCGGGTCGGGGTCGAGGTCGCGGGCCTGGCCGGGTTGTTCGTCCGGCGCCCCCTGCACATGGGAGTGGCCCTCGGCGGGTTTGCGGTGGGCGAGGCGGCGGCGCAGTCCCTGGCGTCCGCGGTGGATGCGACTGCGCACCGCCGCGACCTTGATGTCGAGAATCTGGGCGATCTCTTCATAGCTCAGGCCCTCGATGTCGCACAGCACCACGGCCACCCGGTGGTCGGGTGGCAGGTCGGCGAGTGCCCGGGCCACGTCATGGTCGAGCGAGGTGTCGAGCATCGCGTCAGCAGGGCCGCGGTCGCTCGAGGCGACACGTTCCTGGGCCTCGGCCATGGGCGAGAAGCGGATCTTCTTCTGCCGTCGGGTCGAATCCAGGAACAGGTTGGTGGTGATGCGGTGCAGCCAGCCGTTGAGCGTGCCCGGTTCGAACTTGTGGATCGACTTGAACGCGCGGATGAAGACCTCCTGCGTGAGGTCTTCGGCATCGTGGGCATTGCCGGTCAGCCGCAGGGCGACGCGGTAGACCATGTCGGAGTGGTCGCGGACCAGTTCCTCCCAGGTGGGTGCCACCCAGTCCTGCTCGTCATGACGGGCCATCGCACCTCCCCCAGCGTGTTGTCCGCCGACCGCACCAGCGACCGGATGCGCACCATTTTGCCATGCGTTCCCAAGAGCAGGCTGTGAACTGCTGTCCCCTCAGCCCTGGGCCGCGGTGTGCACCTTCGCCAGGAACTCCCGGACGACGGCGTCGTCGGGCGCAACCATCGGCAGGCGCACGGGGCCGACGCCGCGGCCGGCCAGCTCAAGCCCGGCCTTGACCATGCAGCACCCGGGAGCAGCGAACACGCCCGTGAAGGCCGGCAGCCAGCGGCGGTGCACCTCGAGGGCGTGGGCCCAGTCGTTGGCGAGGGCGGCATCGATGAGCTCGCGCATGCCTCGTCCGGTGAAGTGCGTCGACGTGCCGACCACGCCCACCCCGCCCACCGACAGCAGCGGCAGCGTGATGGCATCATCACCGGCGTAGTAGTCGAGGTCGGTGGCAGCCATGACGGCCGATGAGCTGACGATGTCGCCCTTGGCGTCCTTGACGGCGACGATGTTCGGGTGCTCGGCCAGCGAGACCAGCGTCTCGGGCGCGATCGGCACTCCGGTGCGCCCGGGGATGTCGTAGACCATCACGGGCAGGTCGGTGGCGTCGGCCACGGCGCGGAAGTGGGCCTCGATGCCCTGCTGCACCGGCTTGGAGTAGTACGGCGTGACCACCAGCAGCGCGTGGGCGCCGACGTCGGCGGCGCGCCTGGCCATGCGCACGGTGTGGGCGGTGTCGAAGCTGCCGACCCCGGCGATGATCGTGGCCCGGTCGCCGACGGCCTCGAGCGTGGCGGTGACGGTGGCGAACTTCTCGTCCTCGGTGGTGGTCGGCGACTCGCCCGTCGTGCCGTTCACCACGAGGGCATCGTTGGCCTGGTCGTCGACCAGCTCGGTCGCCAGGCGACGCACGCCGTCGAGGTCGAGCGACCCGTCGTCGGCGAATGCCGTCACCATCGCAGTGACGAGCCGGCCGAGACGGGGACCGGACTGCGGGGTGGAAGTGTCAGCACCATCAGTCATGGGAGCCATGCTAGTGGCTAGGCTGTGCCTGTGACTTCACCGCAGAACTCCGACGGACTCGACCAGCGCTCCTGGGCCTACGCAGAAGACTTCGTGCTGCCCAGCGATGCCGTGGCTGCCAGCAGGCAGGCCTCGGCAGCCCTGGGCATTGAGGCCCTGCCCACCGGCAGCGCAGCCCTGCTGCGTGTGCTCGCCGCCAGCGTGGGGGCGAAGCAGGTGGTCGAGGTTGGCACCGGCAGCGGCACGAGCGGCCTGGCACTGTTCGAGGGCATGAGCCCCGGTGGCGTGCTGACCAGCATCGACCCCGAGGCCGACCGCCAGGCCGAGGCCCGCCGCGCCTTCACCACCGCCGGCATCCCGACGTCGCGGTTCCGGCTGATCGCCGGCATCCCGCTCGACGTGCTGCCACGCCTGAGCGACGCCGCCTACGACATCGTCTTCATCAACGGCGACAAGCTCGAGTACGTCGAATACGTGGCACAGGCGCTGCGACTGCTGCGCCCCGGCGGCCTGCTGGTGCTCAACGACGTGCTGTGGCGCAACCTGGTCGCCGACCCCTACAACGAGGACGACGAGGTCGTCATCATTCGTGAGGCGCTGGGTGCCGTGCTCGAGTCCGACGAGGTCACCCCGACGCTACTGCCGGTGGGCACGGGCCTGTTGGTCGCCGTCAAGAACTGACCCACTCCGCGCACCCATCACGACGAAGCCCCCGGGGAACTGTCCCCGGGGGCTTCATCATGCAGCAGGAAACCCGCTCAGTCGGCCGAGACCTGGGTGCCCTTCGAGACAACGGTGATGCCCCCGGCCGAGACGTGGAAGCCGCGGGCAAGGTCGCGTTCCTTGTCGACGCCGACCTCGGCACCCTGGGCCACGTTCACGCCCTTGTCGAGGATGGCGTTCTCGATCCGTGCACCACGACCGACGGTGACACCGTTCATCAGCACAGAACTGTTGATCTTCGAGTACTTGTGCGCCCGCACGTTCGGGCTCAGCACCGAGTGGTCGACGTCCGCGCCGGAGATGATGCACCCGGCACTCACGATCGAATCCTCGGCCGTGCCGCGCAGGGTGAACTTCGCGCCCGGGGCCTGCACCTGGTTCGTCCAGATCGGCCATTCGGGGTTGTACAGGTTGAACTCGGGGTCGACCGAGACAAGGTCCATGTGCGCCTCGTGATAGGCGTCGATGGTGCCCACGTCGCGCCAGTAGTTCTTGTCCTTCTCGGTCGAGCCGGGCACGGACTGCGACGAGAAGTCATAGACCTGGGCCCGCCCACGACCCACGAACCACGGCACGATGTTGCCGCCCATATCGCGCTTCGAATCCGGGTCGGACGCGTCAGCCTCGAGCGCCTCGACGAAGGCGCGACGGGTGAACACGTAGTTGCCCATCGACGCGAACGACTCGTCCGGCGAGCCGGGCAGGCCCGGCGGGTCGGCCGGCTTCTCGAGGAACTGGGTGATCTTCGAGGACTCGTCCGCATCGATGATGCCGAAGGCCGACGCATCCTTGCGGGGCACCCGGATACCGGCGATGGTGGCGTCGAGCCCCGAGTCGATGTGGCGTCGCAACATGTCCATGACATCCATGCGGTAGATGTTGTCGGCCCCGAACACGACGACGTAGTCGGGGTCCTCGTCAACGATGAGGTTCATCGACTGGTGGATGGCATCAGCGCTGCCCTGGTACCACTGCGGCCCCAGACGCTGCTGGGCGGGCACCGGGGTCACATAGTTGCCCAGCAACGTCGACATGCGCCACGTCAGTGAAATGTGCCTGTCGAGCGAGTGGGACTTGTACTGGGTGAGCACGGCGATCTGGCGCAACTCGGAGTTGGCCAGGTTCGACAACACGAAGTCAATCAGGCGATAGGTGCCACCGAACGGCACAGCGGGCTTGGCCCGATCCGCGGTCAGCGGCATCAGGCGCTTGCCCTCACCGCCGGCGAGGACGATGGACAAGACCTTGGGGCGACTCTGCATGCCACGAACTTATCCGGGTTCGGGCCCGTCGTGGCAAGAGTCCGCCAAGTGTTTCCAAACTCCATCACCAAAGTTCGTTTGACAAGCCACCCAGAGTCGATAATGATTCTCAATATGAGATTGAAGAGTTCTCCCCTGGCCGTCATGGTCGGGCCTGCCCTGGCCATCTGCCTGGTTCTCACCGGCTGTGGTTCGTCGTCCTCGACCGGTTCGTCCCCATCGACCTCCATCCCCGCCAGCACCCCGGCGGACGAGCACGACGAGCACGACCACGAGCATGACGACCATGGCGAAGAAGGGGGCACCAAGAACGAGGACGCCCGCGTTCCCCGCCTGGCCTTCACCCACACCGGCGGGGTGACGGTGGTGGACGCGACCACGCTGAAGCCGGTGAAGACGCTCGACCACGACGGCGACCTGCGACTGCGGGCCAGCGGCAACGCCCGCCACCCCCTGCTCGACGCCGGCACCGAGCTCATCCCGCTCGACCTCGGCTCCTGGACCCAGGCCCACGGCGACCATGGCGACTCGAAGACGACCACCCCCTCGCTGGGTACCCCGTTGAGCGCTGCCAAGGTTGGCCATGTATCACCCAATGGTGAGCTGACCGCGATCTTCGACGACGGCGACGGCTCGGTCGAGGTCTACAACACCGCCGACCTGGGCAAGGCCGATGCCAAGCCCGTGCGCACCCTGACCCTGCCGCCCCACCACGGCAATGCCATCCCGCTCGCTGACGGTGCCCTGTTGCATTCCATCGCGGACGGCGATGATGCGAAAGGCATCCGCATCATCGATGCTTCCGGCAAGACCCTGGCCGAGTCGACGCAATGCCCCGGCCAGCATGGCTCGGCCGTCGCCAAGGGTGCGGTCGTGATCGGCTGTGAGGACGGCGTGCTCATCGTCAAGGGCACTGTGATCACCAAGGTCAAGGCTGGGCCGGCCTACGCCCGGATCGGCAACCTGTTCGGCTCGCCTGACCAGCGCTGGGTGCTCGGCGACTACAAGCTCTCGGCCGATGCCAAGCCCACCCAGGTCGTGGTCATCGACACCGAGACCGCCACGATGAAGACCGTTGACCTGAAGGCCGCCTACACCTTCCGCGGGCTCGGCATCACTGCCGACGGCGATCCGGTCGTGCTGACCAATGACGGCAACCTGCGCGTGATCCACGCCGAGCATGCCGAGGTCGAACAGACCGTGAAGGTGGTGGCACCGTTCACCGAGCCGACGGACTGGCGCCAGCCCCGTCCCACGCTGTACACCCAGGGCCACTGGGCCTATGTCACCGACCCGGCCACCAAGAAGGTGCATGGCATCGAACTGAGTGTCGGCAAGGTGATGGTCACCGGCACGCTGCCGCACACCCCGAACGAGGTCGTCGGCACGCTTGGCTGAGCCTGCCTGACGACCTGGTGGGGGCGGGTCGTCCTCCCCGGCCCCCACCCCAGCAGCCGCGCCGATCACTCTCGGCGCGGCTGCTGCGCGTCCGGGGCCGGAGTGGGCTAAAGTGGTTCGAGCGTCGTTTCGACCACGCGGGTGAGGCCTATGGGTGAGGCGCCCCACTTCCTGTGGGGAGAACTTGGTTCAAGTCCCGGCACCCGCTCCAATTTGTGGAACGATCTGGGGCATGAAGGCATCCCTGCTTACCCGTGAGTACCCGCCGGCCATCTACGGCGGCGCGGGCGTGCACGTGGCCCAGCTCGTTCCCCAGTTGCGCAAGCTCATCGACGTGGATGTGCAGTGCATGGGTGAACCGCGCGAAGGCGCCACCGCGCACGCCGAGAACTTTCCCGAAGGGGCCAACGCTGCCCTGCGTGTGTTCGGGGCCGACCTGTCCATGGTCAATGCACTGCCCCAGGACGTCGACCTGCTGCATTCCCACACCTGGTACGCCAACCTCGCCGGCCACATCGGTGGGCTGTTCCTGTCGGTCCCCCATGTCGTGACCTCGCACTCGCTCGAGCCCCACCGCCCGTGGAAGGTCGAGCAGCTGGGCGGTGGCTACCACCTGAGTTCCTGGGCCGAGCGCACCGCGTTCAACGGCGCCGATGCCGTGATCTCGGTCAGCGCGGGCATGGGCAAGGCCGTGCTCGAGTCGTACCCCGAGCTCGACCCGGGCAAGGTGCACGTCGTCCGCAATGGCATCGACACCGAGGAGTTCAAGCCCGACACCGGCACCGATGTGCTCGCCGAGATCGGCATGAACCTCGACAGGCCGAGCGTGGTCTTCGTCGGTCGCATCACCCGTCAGAAGGGGCTGATCCACCTGGTGCGGGCGGCGCGGCAGTTCGACCCTGATGTGCAGCTGATCCTGCTCGCCGGGGCCCCGGACACCCCCGAGATCGCCGCCGAGTTCAACGGCGCATTCGACGAGCTCAAGAAGGAACGCACCGCCCCGGTGGTCTGGATCGAGAAGATGCTGCCGCGGACCAGCGTGCGCCAGGTGCTCAGCCACGCCACGGTGTTCGCCTGCCCGTCGATCTATGAGCCGCTGGGCATCGTGAACCTCGAGGCGATGGCGTGCGAGACCGCTGTCGTGGCGAGCGCGGTCGGTGGCATTCCCGAGGTGGTCGTGGACGGGCAGACGGGCCATCTGGTGGCCTACGACCCGGCGCAGGCTGAGGACCCCGCCTATGTGCAGGACTTCGAGGCCAGGTTCGCGGCCAAGGTCAACGAGCTGACCCGCGACCCCGCCCGCGCCGCCGAGATGGGCAGGGCCGGGCGCCAGCGCTGCATCGATGAGTTCAGCTGGGACAAGATCGCCCGCGAGACGGTCAGCGTCTACGAGGCTGCCATCGAGCGCCACCGGCAGCGGATGGGCTGAGGCACCAATGCCACGGCGGGGGGACCCCCCCTGGGGGGGGGGTAACGCGGGGGTGTTTTGTTCCTTCCTTTGTT
>NZ_JBNINW010000003.1:25351-130727 GCF_050110855.1 Aestuariimicrobium sp. G57
AGGGGGGGGGGGGGGGGGACACGCTCACCCTCCCCCCCCCCCCCCCTGTCCCCCCCCCCCCGCGGCGTCGTGTTCAGCGCATTACTGTGTCAGCGCATTACTGGGGGAGCTTCAGCTCCGGGTCCTTCAGACAGGCGAGCAGCGCCGTCGCCTCTTCTGCATTGAGTTCAACAACCAGTCGTCCACCGCCGTCAACGGGCACGCGCATGATGATGCCGCGGCCCTCCTTCGTGACCTCCATGGGTCCGTCACCAGTGCGTGGCTTCATTGCTGCCATGTGGCTACTTCCTTCTCTGAGCTGCGGGACTGACAGGTTCCATTATTCCGCATCGGGTTCAACGGCGCCCGTGAGGGCGGGCGGGCGGTCGAGCTGCCAGGCCAGCCGGTCGATCACCAGGTCGACCTGGGCCATGTGGTAGCCGCGCCCGACGACCGAGAAGCTGGCCTGCTGCAGGTCTGCCCCGGTCACGGGCCGAGCCAGGCTGGTGCCGTCCAGGTGGGCGGCAACCCGGTCGAGCACCTCATCGACCTGGTGCGGCGCATAGCCGCGCAGCACCTGGGCGAACCTGAGCTCGTGCACGTCCTGCGCGGTGAAGTCGCCCTCGGGCAGGCGTGGCACCGGCTGGTCCTCGACCAGTTCGGGCATCGAGCCGAACTTGTCCGAGGCCAGGAACACACCGGTCGCGATGATTGCCACCGCGATCACTCCGAGAAGCCACATCATGGGGTCAGTCTATCGGTCGGTGGCGCGAAGGCCCTGCGGTCACATGGGCCAGCGCCTCGTCCATGTCGTCGGTGACGATGAACGCGTCCAGGTCGCCCTCATTGATGTAGCCCTCGCTGAGCACCCGCTCGCGCAGCCAGTCGACCATGCCCGACCAGTACTCGCTGCCGAACAGCACCACGGGAAAGTGCCGGATCTTGCCCGTCTGGGCCAGCGTCATCGCCTCGAACAGCTCATCGAAGGTGCCGAGCCCGCCGGGCATCACGATGAACCCCTCGGCATACTTCAGGAACATCACCTTGCGGGCGAAGAAGTAGCGAAAGTTGATGCCCAGGTTGACGTGTTCGTTCAGGGACGATTCGTAGGGCAGTTCAATGCCGAGGCCGACCGAGACGCCACCTGCCTCGGCAGCGCCCTTGTTGGCGGCCTCCATGATGCCCGGCCCGCCGCCGGTGATGACGGCATAGCCGAGGTCAACGAGCCCGGCGGCCAGCTGCCCCGCGGCCTGGTACATCGGGTGGTCGGGTCTGGTGCGCGCCGACCCGAAGATCGAGATGGCGGGCCCGAGGTCGGCCAATGTGCCGAAGCCCTCGACGAATTCCGACTGGATGCGCAGCACCCGCCACTGGTCGCTGTGCACCCAACTCGCGTCGCCGCGGCTCTGCAGCAGCCGCTGGTCGGTCGTGCTCGTCTGCAGCTGGTCGGACCGGCGCAGCACCGGCCCCTGGCGGGAGCTGCGGCCGGTGGGCACGGGGGCGTTGTCGACAGGGACAGGCTGGCTGGCGGGCTGGTCGTTCATCGCATGCCTTTCGGGGGGATCAGTCGCAGAGCCAGCGGGTCAGCACGGTGTGGCACGCTGTCAGGTCGGATGCCGGGCAGGACTCGTCGTCGGCGTGGGCCTTGTTGGGGTCACCGGGGCCGTAGTTGACGGCGGGGATGCCGAGGCTGGTGAACCGGGCGACGTCCGTCCAGCCGTACTTGGCGCGGGGTTCGGCGCCGACGGCCGCGACGAAGGCCGCCGCGGCGGGGCGGTCCAGGCCAGGGCGCGCCCCCGGGGCCATGTCATCGAACACCAGCTCCCAGCCGCTGAAGTGCTCGCGCATGAGGCGCTCGGCGTCCTCGGCCGACTTCTCGGGCGCGAACCGGTAGTTCACCTGCACCTCGGCCACATCGGGGACGACGTTGCCCGCGATGCCACCGCTGATGGCAACGGCGTTGAGGCCCTCACGGTAGAGCAGCCCGTCGACCTCGATCTCGCGGGCGTCGAATTCGGTGATGCGGGCCAGCACCGGCGCAAGGTCATGGATCGCATTGTGACCGCGCCACGACCGCGCAGAATGCGCCGCCACGCCCATCGTGCGGATCGAGAACCGGCACGAGCCCTGGCAGCCGCCCTCGATGCCGGCGGACGTGGGCTCCATCAGCACCGCGAAGTCACCCGCGAGCAGGTCGGGCCGGTCACGGGCGACGTGCACCAGCCCGTTGCGTGCCGAGTCAACCTCTTCGCAGTCATAGAAGATCCAGGTGAGGTCACGGTTCGGCGCGGCGATCTCGACGGCGCACTTCAGGGCGACGGCCACCCCGCCCTTCATGTCGACGGTGCCGCGGCCGAAGATGCGCAACCCCTCGGGGGATTCCTCGACCCAGCTGGGCAGGTTGTCGGCGACCGGCACGGTGTCGAGGTGCCCCGCGATGACGACCCGCTCGGAATGCCCCAGGTTGGTGCGTGCGATCACCGTGTTGCCCAGCCGGTCGACGGTCAGGTGGTCGCAGGCACGCAACAGTGCTTCGACCTGGTCGGCCAGCACGGCCTCGTTGCCGCTGACGGATTCGATGTCGACGACCGCGCGCAGCAGGGTGACGAGGTCGGCATGGGGGTCGATGACGGTCATGGGAGCGAGCCTATCTGCCGGGCAGGCTGTCCTAGGATGGAACACATGACCGAATCGCATGACTTCGCCCGCCCCGCCTGGGGTTGGGGCCTGGCCACCGTTCACGACTCCGGACAGGTGCTCGACACCTGGTACCCCTCCCCTGCGCTGGGCTGGCCAGACCAGGACGCACCGGCCAGCCTGAAGTCAGCCGAGACCAACGACAGCCTGCGCAGGGTCGAGATGCAGGTGGTGCGCACGGTCATCGACCTGGATGCGGCTCCCGCCACCACTGCCGATGCCTACCTGCGCCTGCACCTGCTGAGCCATCGCCTCGTCGCGCCCCGCAGCATCAACCTTGACGGCATCTTCGCCGCCCTGCCGAATGTGGTGTGGACTTCGGCCGGCCCCTGCGCCGTCGAGGGCTTCGAGGCGACCCGCATCGCCCTGCGCGGCTCGCGCGGCCAGGTCACGGTCTATTCGGTCGACAAGTTCCCCCGCATGACCGACTACGTCGTGCCCTCGGGCGTGCGCATCGCCGACGCCGACCGGGTGCGGCTGGGCGCCCACCTGGCCCCCGGCACCACCGTGATGCACGAGGGCTTCGTGAACTTCAACGCGGGCACCCTGGGCACCTCGATGGTTGAGGGACGGATCTCGGCCGGTGTCGTCGTCGACGACGGTTCCGATGTCGGTGGCGGCGCCTCGATCATGGGCACCCTGTCGGGCGGCGGCAACGAGGTCATCAGCATCGGCAAGGGCTGCCTGCTGGGCGCGAACGCCGGCGTGGGCATCTCGCTGGGCGACAACTGCGTGGTCGAATCCGGGCTCTATGTGACCGCCGGCACCAAGGTCAGCCTCGACGACGACCGGGTGGTCAAGGCCCGCGAACTGTCGGGTGTCGCCGACCTGCTGTTCATGCGCGACTCGGTCTCGGGTGCCGTGCGGGCAAAGAGCCGCTCGGGTCGCACCGTCGAACTGAACGAGGCGCTGCACGCCAACGACTGAGCAACCACCGACCGAGCACCACCGACCGCAGCCGGCTCACTCCAGCAGGCTGCGGTCGGACAGTTCGGCGCCGCGCAGGCGACCGAACTCGGCCATCAGGTCTTCTGGGGTGCGCCTGGCCTTCTCGTCTGCATCGAGGTCGAGCACCACCCGGCCGTCGTGCATCATCATCAGCCGGTTGCCGTGGGCCAGCGCCTGCGACATGTTGTGGGTCACCATCAGCGTGGTCAGGTGACGGCGCTCGACGCCCTCGTCGGTCAGGCGCATGATCAGTGCCGCCCGTTCGGGGTCGAGCGCGGCGGTGTGCTCGTCCAACAACAGCACCTTGGGCGCGACGAAGGTGGCCATCAGCAGGCTCAGCGCCTGGCGCTGGCCGCCGGACAGCAGGCCGACTTTGAGCGTCAACCGGTTCTCGAGCCCGAGCTCGAGGCGGGCCAGCTCTTCGCGGAACAGGGCCCGCCGCTTGCCGCTGACAGCCTGGCGCAGGGTGCGGGTGCGGCCGCGGTCGAGCGCGACAGCCAGGTTCTCTTCGATGGTCAGGTGCGGGGCCGTGCCCGCCATCGGGTCCTGGAAGACCCGGCTGACGATGCCCGCGCGGCGGTGCTCGGCCATGCCGGTGACGTTGCGCCCGTCGATGGTGAGCGTGCCTGAATCTGGACGCATGCGCCCCGAGATGATGTTCAGCAGTGTGGACTTGCCGGCGCCGTTCGACCCGATCACGGTGACGAAGTCGCCGTCCGCGAGGGTGAACGACAGGTCGCGCAGCGCAACGCGCTCATTGACGGTGCCGGGGAAGAAGCTCTTGGTGAGGCGGTCGACGGTGATCATGCGGGCTGGCCCACCTTCGGTTCGGGCGGGACGGCCGCGCGCCGCTTCATGCGCCAGCGCCGCACGGGCGCCCACCGCGGAATCAGCAGCGCCGCGATCACGATCAGCGCAGAGATGAGCTTCATGTCGTTGGGGTTGACCCCGTTGTCGAGGGCCACCTGGATGGCGAGCCGGTACAACACCGAACCGAGCAGCGCGGCCAGGATGGCCTGCCACAGCCGGCTCATGCCAAAGATCGCCTGGCCGACGATCACCGAGGCCAGGCCGGCGACCACCAGGCCGATGCCCATCGAGATGTCGGCATAGCCCTGGTACTGCGCCACCATGCCGCCGCAGAAGGCGACCATGGCGTTCGACAGCGCCACGCCGGTGATCTTCGTCCAGGCGGTGTTGATGCCCTGGCTGGCCGCCATGGCCTGGTTGTCACCCGTGGCGCGGATGGCCACGCCGAACGCTGTGCGCAGGAACCAGAACAGCACCACCGCACCCACCAGGGCCACGGCCGCGAGGATCGCGACCGAGGCCCAGGTGCCGAGGATGCCCGCTTCGCGCAGCGGCGTGAACAGGGTGTCGTGGCGCAGCAGGGGCAGGTTGGCCTTGCCCATGATGCGCAGGTTGACCGACCACAGGCCGATCTGGGTCAGGATGCCCGCCAGCAGCGGGTTGATGCCGCCCCACGCGTGCAGGGCGCCGGTGACGAACCCGGCCACCACCCCCGCCCCCGTGCCGGCCAGCAGTGCCAGCGCGGGGGTCGTCCCGCCCACGATGAGCACCGCCGTGGTGGCGGCGCCCGTCGTGAACGAGCCGTCGACCGTCAGGTCGGGGAAATCCAGCACGCGATAGGTGAGGTAGACCCCCAACGCCATGACGGCGTAGAGGAAACCCACCTCGAGGGCGGTGATCATGCGAGCTCAGCCCACCTTCTTGTCGGCCTTGTCAAGCACGGCCTGGGGGATGTCAGTGCCCTGCTTGGTGGCTGCGGCCGGGTTGACGACCAGCTTCAGCTTCTGCTGGAACGAGACCGGCAGGTCAGCCGGCTTCATGCCGTCCTTGAGGATCTGGACGGCGAGCTTCGCGGTGTCCTTGCCCTGCTGGTAGTAGTCGATCGAGATGGCTGCGGTGGCGCCGCGGCTGACCGAGTCCTCGTCCGAGGTGACGACGATGGCCTTCTTCTTCTCGGCCTCCTGGATCAGGGCTTCGAGCGCCGAGACGACGTTGTTGTCGTTGCCGACATAGAACGCGTCAACATCGAGCGACGCAGCGGCCTGCTGCACCTCGTTCGAGTTGGTCACGGTCGCGACCTTGACCTCGAGGCCGAGTTCCTTGGCGGCCTCCTGGGCCTGCTTGGTCTGCACCTCGGAGTTCACCTCGGAGCTGGTGTAGACGATGCCGATGGTCTTGGCGGTGGGCTTGATCTCTTTGATCAGCTCGAGCACCGCCTTGGGCGGGTTGGCATCCGAGGCGCCCGTGACGTTGGCGCCGGGGGCGTCCAGCGACTTCACCAGGCCGGCGGCGACCGGGTCGGTGACGCCCGAGAAGATGACCGGCTTGTCTGTGATGGCGTTGGCCAGTGCCTGGGCGGGCGGGGTGGCGATCGCGACGAACAGGTCGTTGTCAGAGTTGGCGAACGTGCTGGCGATCGAGTTCAGCGTCGACTGGTCGCCCTGCGGGTTCTGGAAGTCGTACGAGACGTTCTTGCCCTCTTCGTAGCCGGCCTCTTTCATACCGTCCTTGAAACCGGCCCAGATGGCGTCGAGCGAGGGGTGCGACACGATGGTGACGCCACCGATCTTGGTGACATCGTCCGACCCGGCACCGTTGCCGCAGCCGGTCAGCACCAGGGCGCTGGCGACGAGTGCCGCCAGGGCTGCCTTGAAGCGCATGGGAGTTTCCCTTCTTCGGGTGTGCCCGGGCGGGTTCACCGGGCGGGGGTGCGAAGAAATCTAGTAGGGACGCACACCCGGGCCCTCGACGCGCCACGGACTGGACGGCGCGAGGCCCCACCTACACTGGGGGCGTGCGTTCCCTCCCCGGCCGAATGGCGATCCTGGTCATCTGCCTCGTCGTGCTCGTCGGCACGCTGTTCGCGGGCGGTTGGGTGCTGCGGCGCCTGCTGAGCACTGAAGAGCCGGTCATCGAGCCGCCGCCCGCCGCGCAGGGCTGCATCGCCACGTCGAACGGGCAGTCGGCCTCGCTCACCCCCGAGCAGAGCAAGTGGGCCTCGATCATCGTGGCCGAGTCCATCCGGCGCAACCTGCCGGCCCGGGCGGCGACGATCGCCCTCGCGACGGCGATGCAGGAATCCAGCCTGCGCAACATCGACTACGGAGACCGGGATTCGGTGGGGCTGTTCCAGCAGCGTCCCAGCCAGGACTGGGGCACCGTCGACCAGATCATGGACCCCTGGTATTCGAGCGGCAAGTTCTACGATGCCCTGGTCAAGGTGGACGGCTGGCAGACCGGTGACATCAACGACGTCGCCCAGAAGGTGCAGCGTTCCGGGGTTCCCGACGGCTACCGCAAGCATGTCGAGAACGCCAAGGTTTGGGCCTCCGCCCTCACCGGTCACTCCCCCACGGGCTGGACGTGCGTCTCGCGCGAGCAGACCGCCGAGTCGCGCGAGACCCTCACCCAGGTGCTCACCAAGGGACTCGCGGGCAAGGTCACCGTCGCCCAGAACGCCGGGTCGTGGACGATCACCGCCAAGGACGCCACCACCGCGTGGGCCGCCGCGAGCCTGTCGATGGCCAACCTGCGCGATGCGAAGGTCGTGGGCGTCCAGGTGGGATCGAGCGCGTGGGCACATGACCCGAAGAAGGTGGCTGCATGGACGACGACCACGCCGGGGGCGGCGGGGGCTACCGCTGTGGTGCTGAGCTTCTGAGTCGCTGGGACGCGCGCAGGTTGCCCCGCGCATGCTGACGGCCCCGCGGGCGCCTGATGGCGGCGGGGTGCTCAGCGTGGGTGCCTGGTGGTCAGGCGGCGGCGAGCTCGTTCTGGTTGGCGAGGATGCGGCCAGTGGGGTCGTCGACCATCCAGGTTTGGGATGGGGTGACCAAGTAGGTGAACCCGAGCGGGGATCGCCACAGGAACACCCCGGGGATGGGTTGGGCAAGCTGCCAGCCGCCGTGGGTTTTGGCCCGATGGACCTTCCGTGACAAGGGCCCGAGGTTCTCAACCCGAGTCGGTTTCTGGCCGTGGGGCTGATCAGCACCCCACGGAATGGTGTGGTCCAGATCGATCCCGCGACCGGTGGAGCTCTTCGCGGACCAGGGGAATACCTCAGTGGGGTTCCGCAGGGTCACCGCCCGTCGCATAGCGGCAGGGACTTCGTAGGAATCGGTGGGCTGGACCCCATTGCAGTCCAGAACCGGGCGCACCGTGATGCGGCTGTGTCCCACGAGCTCCTTGATCCAGCCGGCCAGGATGGGCCCGATCTTCTCGGCCCTCGCTACGCCTTCGCCCGTCCCTGCCGTGTCCTCCGAAAGGTGCACGATGACCTCGGAGCGCGGCAGCAGGCGATCGGGGTCGACGGTGATCTGGCCGCAGGTGTGGCCAGACATGCCCGCAGCCGGGCAGTCCTGCGCCAGCCCCTCAGGAAGTTCTTCGACCAGGGAGGCCTGCAACAGGGACAGGGCGTAGGCGGGCGACGCGAGGATCCCGAGTGCGGTGGCGCGGCGGACGTCGTGGGATTCCTCGTTGCCGCCCTGCCCGAGGATCGTGGCGATCCTGTTCAGCGCGGCGTTCAGGTGCACCCCATCAGCAGCCAGCAACCGCGCATGCACGTCAGTGACCCCGAGGTGGGGTTGCCCGATGTCAACCCTCCGGCTCGCCAGTGCCTGCTCGTGGTCGTCCTGCACCTTCCCGGTCTGCATCTGCATCACCCGTGCGCGGGCGTACTTCTCATGGCGGGAGAAATGCCCGGTGGCGATCATCGGGGCCAACTCCTCATCCAGCTGCAGGGCCTGCTCGAAGGTGAGGGGGCTGCCAATGACGGCGATGGTGGTCGCCTTGAACGCCCGCAACCTGCCCTGCATCACCATCTGCCACAACCGGGGGAACCGGTACTTCGTGGCAACCGCATGGAACAGTTCCACATGTGCGGTGTCCACGCTCATCCCCAGAGCGCCAGCCACCTCCATGGCAGTGAACTCGGCAATCTCCGGTGTCCCATCACCGCCGGCCCGCACCATCTGCTCCCCGTGCAGCACCGGTCCGTCCCCGTCTTCGGGAACCCACTGGTACTGCTCCGCCAACTCCGCGTAACAGCGTAGTTCAGTGGCTTCCGCCATGAACCTGGCTTGCCGCGCTTCGCGCAACGAGACGAGTCGCTGTCTCGCGGCGTCCTTGTCGAAACCCACTCTGATCAGCCCTTTCATGCCTCTATTCGATGACATGTACTAATCTAGGCGGGGGGTCTGACAAACTGCACGGTCAGGTCGGGCGCACGTCCGCTCCTCAGCCCCTCAACCGCTCAGCCGCCGCAGCGATGCGTTCGTCGCTGGCCGTCAGCCCGACGCGCACATGCCCTTCACCGGCGGGGCCGTAGAAGTCACCGGGCGCGACCAGGATGCCCCGCTCGGCCAGCCAGTCGACCGTGTCGCGGCAGTTCTCGCCCCGGGTCGCCCACAGGTACAACGAGCCCTGCGAATGGTCGATGCGAAACCCTGCGTCAACCAGCGCCGCAGCCAGCACCTGCCGGCGGGCGCGATAGCGCTCCAGTTGCTCGGCGACGTGCGCCCGGTCGCCCAGCACCGCTTCGAGGGCCTTCAGCAGCGGCGTGGCGACCATCATGCCGAGGTGCTTGCCCAGGCCGAGAAGTTCGGTGACCACGCGCGGGTCGCCGGCGACGTAGCCGACGCGGTAGCCCGCCATGTTCGACTCCTTCGAGGTCGACATGGCCACGAGGATGTTCTCGGCGGTGCCGCCATTGAGGTCGCGGTCGAGCATCGAGTGGTGTTCACCCTCATAGACGAACTCGGCATAGCACTCGTCCGAGGCCAGCAGGGCACCGACGCTGCGGGCGTAGTCGATCCAGGCCTTCATCAGCTCGGGTGGCATCACGGCACCGTGCGGGTTCGCCGGGGTGTTCACCCAGATGAGCTTCGGGCCCCCCGGGTCGCCGGCGGGCGGCAGCTCGGCCGGGTCGTCACAGGCGACGACCTCGACACCGGCGTAGCGGGCGCCCACGAGGTAGGTCGGGTAGGCCGTGGTCGGGATGACCACCACGTCGCCCGGTACCAGGTCAATCAGGTCGGGCAGCATCGCCACCAGCCACTTGGTGCCAATGACGGGCAGCACGCCGGTTTCGGGCAACTCGACGGCATTCCAGCGCGTGGTCAGATGGGTGGCGATCGCCTGGCGCACGGCCGGGTAACCCCACACCTGCGGGTAGCCGTGGGCATCGGCCGCGCTGATGAGTGCGTCCACTGCGACCTGCGGCGTCGGGTCAACAGGGGTGCCGACCGACAGGTCGACGATGCCTCCGGGGTGCTGGGACGCCCTCGCCTTCGCAGTGGCGAGGGTGTCCCACGGAAAGACCGGCAGGCGCTCGAGCCGGCTCACTCGCCCTGCGGGGGCAGTGCGGCGACGTACGGGTGGTCCTTGTCGATGACGCCGAGCTTGGCGGCGCCACCGGGCGAGCCGATGCCGTCGAAGAACTCGACATTGATGTCGAAGTAGTTCTTCTGGTCCTCGGGGATGTCGTCCTCGTAGTAGATCGCCTCGACGGGGCACACGGGCTCGCAGGCGCCGCAGTCGACACACTCGTCGGTCTGGATGTACAACATCCGGTTGCCCTCGTAGATGCAGTCAACGGGGCACTCGTCCACGCAGGCGCGGTCCTTGATGTCCACGCACGCTTCACCGATGATGTAGGCCACTTTCAGCTCCTCGACTTATCGCATCGCCCATGGTTTGTTGGTCGCGGGCGGTGATCGCCACCATGCTAGCGCTGTCGACTAGCCCTTGGAGCAGGTCACCTTCGGGGTGGCCGAGTACTTCCAGCTGAAGGGCTCCCGCTTGACGATCTGGCCGCCGCGATAGAACAGGCGTTCGTAGTTGACCGTGAAGCCCGGTGAGGCCGCCTGCGGTTCGCAGTTCTCGGCGTCGCTGGTGATCGGTGCAGTGTCGTAGGGGTCGGTCTTGTTCAGCGCGGTCGACTCGACCTTGTCCCAGGTCTTGGTCGACCAGATCTTGACGGTGATCGAGCCCATGGTGCCCGGGGCGGCCTTGTTCACATAGGCCTGGATGACGACGCCGTAGCTGGTGTCGTTCTGGAACTTCAGGTCGAGCGAGCCGTAGTACAGGGTGGCCTCACGGCCGGCCGGGTACCGCGAGAAGTACAACGTGTGCGGGTGGTGCTCGACGTCCTTGAGACCGGCGAAGAAGATCGCATTGAAGACGGTGGTGGCACTCTGCGAGACGCCGCCGCCCGTCTCTTTGACCAGCCGGGGGCCCTGGATGACGTAGCCGTCGACGTACCCGTTGGCGGCGGTGCGCTGGCCCAGCGTGTCGTTCATGCTGAAGATCTCACCGGGCTTGACCAGCTGGCCGTTCAGCCTGGCTGCGGCCACCGACAGGTTGGTGTTGCGGTATTCGGCATAGGGGAACTCGGTGGTGAATTCACCGATGACCTCTTTGACGCCCAGCTTGTTCGCGGCATCGGTGCTGAGTTCAGGCGTCTTCTTGGTGACCGGCACGGTCACGGTGCGCTGGGCTCCGGTGGCGGTCAGTGCGGGCTGCACGAGCTTGAGGAAGGCGTCCTTGTCGACGCCCACCCCGTCGGCCGAGGGCACCACGACCGGACGGCCGCCCTCGAAGCGGAAGCTGGCCTCTTTGCCCTTGTCAAGACCGAGGTCATCCATGGACTTCTGCGCCGCGGCCCAGATCTTCTGCATGTCGGTGGCTGCCGTGACATTGCCGTCGGCGCTCTTGAAGCTGGTGGCACCGGCGATGGTCTTGACGTCGATCGGGAACGACTTGTCACCGACCTTGACGGTGACCGGCCCCGACAGCGCCTTGTCGGCGTAGTCGGCCTTGACCTTGTTGACCTCGTCGGTGGTGACGGCCGGGTCGGTCTTGACCAGCGGGGCGGCGACGGTGTCCTGCGTGCGCCAGGCGTCGGCGACGGCCGTGGTGGCGGCCTTCTGGTCGAGCTCGACCTTCTGGGTCGACTCGGTGGTGACGACCTTGACGCCGTCGATGGCGATGGTCGCGTCCTTGCCTGCGACCGCGAAGGTCGGTGCCGCCTTGGCCACCGCAGCGGCCACCTTCGTCTCGTCCACCTCGGTGACGGGCGCCAGCGCCTGGCCGCCGGAGAGCACGTTCCAGATGTGGGCGGGGTTCCACGACTTGCCGGCCCCGGCCTTGTCAACGGTGGCATCGAAGTCGACCGTCATACCGGCCTCACTCGGCGTGATCTTGACCGATTTGCCGTCGGCGCTCAGCGTGATCGGGGTGTTGAACGAGGCACCGAGCTCGGTGTTGAGCTTGGTCACGGCCTGCTCATGGGTCAGGCCACCGATGGCCACCCCCTGCACGCTGGCATTCTTGGGCGTCTTGTCCCCCGCCATCGCATACCCCGCCACATAAGCGGCACCGGTCAGCACGATCAGGCCACCCACCACGCTGCCGATGACCAGGCCCTTGCGACCCTTCCTGGCGGGCCGCTCGCCGCCGTCGCCGGCCGCCCCATCAGCGACGATCGGGAACTCACGGGTCGGGTCGTCGGCCGACGTGCTGGGCTGGTTCGTGCTGGGCTTGTCAGTCAAGATGGTTCTCTTCCTGGCGCGAAAAGGGTGATGTGCCTCATCCCGCGCCCGAGGGGCGGGTACGGCTGGACGTGGGCACACGACGCGCCCCGATTCTACGTCACCGATGCATCCCGGCCCCATTCGCGCTGGTCAGACCGGGAAATGTTCGGCTGATCCTCAGAGTGCGACCCCTCAGGACTGCTGGGCTGCCACGATGCGGTCGACCTTGGCGAGGGTCTCGGAGATGGGCCGCACCAGCACCGGTGAGAGGTCGTCGGCCCCGGCGAGCTGGCGCAATGCCAGGCCCAGCTCGGACGAGGCATGCGACAACGGCGCAGACGCCTTGACCACCCGAGGCAGCACCCAGCCGTGGCGGGTCTCAGCCAGTGCCAGCACGCCCCGCAACCAGTCGTCGACCATGTCGGCGGTCAGGTCGTCCTGCTCGGGCAGGAACAGGTTCTCACCGATCGCATACAGCTCGTAATTGCCGAGGTCCTGGCCCGCCACCAGCAGGTTCAACGCCTCGCGCTTCGAGGTGGCGTCGGGCACCGCAGTCAACGCCCCGCGCTTCGCGACAAGACCTGTCGAGGTATGGTCGCGCGCGAACTCGTCGTTGATCAGCACCGGGTCTTCGCCGAGCATCACGAGCCGGCGCACCACCTGCCAGCGCAGGTCCTGGTCGAGTTCGAGGCCTTCAGGCAATGCCTGTCCGACCAGCAGCCGGGTCAGCGCCTCGGCGTCGTCGGTGGTGGTCAACCACGCACGCAGCGCCGACAACTGCTCATCCGACCCCGGGCCCGCCGCCTCGAGCAACTGGCCGGCCACCAGGGCCACGCGACCGCGCGCCTCGCGGCGGCGGGCGGCAGCGTGCCAGGCGCCTGACAGCTCGATGGCCACCCCCAGCACCGTGGCCGCCACCCCGGGATCGGTCTCGCCGGGCAGGCTGGCGAGCACCATGTCGAGGGCGCTTGCTGAGCCGAGTTCGGCGTGCCTCACGCCGTCCCGCACCGCGTTGTACAGCACTACGCGGGTGGCGACGTCGCTGACCTGCGAGATCACCGGCCACTCGGCGAAGGGCAGCGACGGACGCACCCGCGCCCACGTCTGGTCGCCCGCATCGGGGACGAGCATCGCCGCAGGTCGGGCATCGGGCACGGCGATGCGCCCGGCATCGACCAGCACCGGCACGCGGAACAACTCACTCCCCCGGCCATCCAGCCCGGCCACCTCAATGGCATGGGGGCGCTGCGCCGGGTGCGCCTCGGGGTCTTCACGGACGATGGCCGATGCCTCGGCCCGCAGCACGTCCATGTCCTGGGTGAGCAACCACTGCTCGGCCCAGGCGTCCAGGCCGTCGGCGCCGGCACGGGTGAAGCAGTCGAGCAGTTCGGCGGCGGTGGCATTGCCGAACTCGTAGCGGGCGAAATAGTCACGCAGCCCCGCCAGGAACACGTCGTCGCCCATGAACGCGACCAGCTGGCGCAGCGCCGACGCGCCTTTGGCGTACGAGATGCCGTCGAAGTTCTCGAGCGAGGAGTGCGCATCGTCAGCGCCATTGCCGGCCACCGGGTGTGAACCCGGCCCCTGGTCGGCCTCGGCACCCCAGTTCTTGCGGGTGATCCCGAAGTCGGTCCACAGGTCGGCCCGGCCGCTGTCGGTGATCACGCGGTGGGCCATGTATTCGGCGAACGACTCGTTCAGCCACAGGTCGTCCCACCAGCGCATGGTGACAAGGTCGCCGAACCATTGGTGGGCCATTTCATGGGCGACCAGTCCGGCGCGGCTGGCGACCTCGGCCCGGGTCGCGGCGCCGCGGAAGAGCACCTGGTCACGCAGCACGATGCAGCCGGGGTTCTCCATGGCACCAGCGTTGAAGTCGGGCACGAACGCCTGCACGTAGTCACCGAACGGGTAGCGCACCCCGAACAGCCGGTGGTAGGCATCGAACGAGTCCCGGGTGACCGAGAACAGGTCGTCGGCCGAACGGTCCAGTTCCGCGGCCAGCGAGGCTCGGGCCAGCAACTCGAGCCGGATGTCGTCGTGGTGCTGCTCGCGCGCGGCATACGGCCCCGCGACCAGGGTGACGAAATAGGTCGACAGCGGATGGCTGCGGATCAGGCGCCAACGCCGCTCGCCCAGGCGTTCGGCAGGGGTGTTGCCGCGGACGACCCAGTCATCCTCGGGCACCTCGACGCTGAACTGGTACGTCGCCTTGAGATCGGGCTGGTCGAAGCAGGTGAACCAGCGCGGGGCCGCGTCCAGGAAGCTCATCGCATACAGGTAGGTGCGCCCGTCCGAGGCGTCGACATGCTTGTGCAGCGCCTCGCCGTCGTTGGCATAGCGCATGGTGGCATGCACCTCGAGCACATTGTCGGCCGCCAGGTCGTCCAGCGCAATGCGGCCGTCGACGATGGCCTCGGGCGGCAGCGCGACCCCGTTGAGCACCGCGGTGACGTCCTCGCCACCGCAGTCGGCGAAGGTCGTCGCGCCCGGGGTCGCCGCGAAGCGCAGCACGGTGTGGCTCGAGAACTCCTGCCCCAGCGACAGCACCAGGTCGACCTCGGCGCGGATGTCACGCACGACCCCCGCGCGGTGGTTGGCTTCGTCGCGGCGCAGGCTGGTGCTCATCGGGCTCCCCAGTAGTGGTGGGTGTTGATGTCGGCGATGAAGGCATACTCGTCGGCCAGCGGGTCATCGGACGAGAGGCTGGCCAACCAGCGCCACAACTGGCCCAGCGTCGGCGCGGTGGTGGCACCACCGGGCTTGGCGACCGTGAGCGAGGCCATGGCGACGGCCAGCTTCAACCGCTGGGCCAGCGGCCAATCGGTGAGCAGGCCGGCGGCCCACCCGGCGTTGAACACGTCACCGGCGCCGGAGGCGTCCATGAGGGTGACCGGCAGCCCGGGCACCCGCACCGGGTCGCCGCTGACCAGGTCGAGCGCGATCGCGCCGTCGGCGCCCAGGGTGACGGCGGGCTCCTTGACGTAGTTCGCCAGCGCCAGGACTGCCGCCTCGGGGGTGCTGGTGCGGGTGTAGTGCAGGGCCTCGGTGAGGTTGGGGGTGAACGACCAGCAGTGGCGCAGGTCGACCAGGGCATCGAGGTCCCAGACGCCCGACTCGTCCCATCCCGAATCACCGATCACCTTCGTGCCCGCGCCGGCGGCCTCACTGACCCACGGCATCGTGAACGGCTGCAGGTGGGCGATCGAGACGCTCGCCCGCGGATGGGCCCGCTGCCGCAGCACGCAGGCACCGGGGTGGGGCGTCTCAGCCGTGACCATGGCGCGGTCATCGGCGTAGTTCAGGATCACGGTGAGCGGGGTCTGCCAGTCGCGGTGGATGAGGCAGTTGCGGGTGTTGACGCCCTCGCGTTCGAGGGCCTCGAGCATGCCTCGTCCCAACGTGTCATCGCCGACGTCGGCGACCATGCCCACATTGAGCCCAATCCGGGCGGCGGCGATGGCGGAGTTCGAAATGCCGCCGGGCACACCGAGGTAGGGCGCGGTGCGCAGTTCGACGCCGGGCTGAGGGCCGGTCGGCGGCAGCCCGGCGAAGACGAGGTCGTTGAAGAACAACCCGACGGCGAGCAGCTCGAACTCGGGGGTGACAACGTCGTCCATCAGGCCACTCCTGTGTGATCGGAGCCCGGGCTGTGGCCGGGCAGCAGGCACAACGCTACCCCCGCCCACCGACATGATTGGCCGAGGACGGGGGCAGCTGTGGAAAACCCTGTCAGCCGACGCTGACCGACATCACTTCTCGCCGCCGAAGAACGTGCTCCAGGGCAGGTCGAGCGGGGCGTCATGCTCGATGATCTCGTACAGGTAGCGGCAGAACGGGAAGTCCTCGGGCTTGATCACACCGCGCTCGGTCAGCGGCGCCAGCGCCGCACCGACCACGCGGATCGCGGCGACACCCTCGAGCGTCACGCCCAACATGTGCACGTCGCGCACCTCGCTGAACTTCACGCCCGACCCGACGAAGGTGCCGGCCTTGACGTTGCGGCCGCCCATCGAGGTGACGAACATGTCGCCGACACCACACAGGCCGGTTGCCGTCTCGCCACGGCCACCCAGCAGCTCGATGAACTGGCGCAGCTCAACCGAACCCTGCGCAAACAGGGCCGCGCCGTAGTTGAACATGCCGTAGCGGTCGTTCTCCTTGCCCGCAGCCTGCAGGATGCCCTTGGCGAAGCCCGCACCGAACGCATAGATGTTCTTGGCCGCGGCGGCCACCTCACAACCGACCCAGTCGGTCGAGGTCCACACGTGGTAGTAGTCGGTGCGGAACAGGTCGGCCAGCCAGGTCACGTACTCCTGGTCGACCGAGGTGAACACGACCGCGGTGTCGTGGCGCACGGCCAGCTCACCGGCGATCGAGGGGCCGGTGATGGCAGCCCACTTGCACGAGTCGGCCAGTTCGGCGCCGACGCGCTTCTTGATGACCTCGGGCAGGATGTGCAGGGTCCCGTCCTCGTCGGCCTGCATACCCTTCGTGATCGAGATGACATTGGTGCCGGGCTTCAGCAGCGTGGCGAACTGGTCGGCGACCCAGTCAACGCCGAAGCTGTTGACACCGCTCATCACCAGGTCTGCGCCCTCGAAGGCCTTGGCGGCGTCGGCCAGCTGGTAGGCGGTGACGCCCTCATTGACCTTGAGGTCGAGGTTCGGGTGCACCCCAGTCGTCTGGATCGAGGTGATGATGTCCTCGTCCAGGTGGGTGCCGACGAGCGCGACCTCATGGCCGTTGTCGGTGAGCGGCCAGGTGAGTGCGGTCGCCATGATGCCTGCGCCGAGGACTGCGATCTTTGCCATGGTGTTCCCTTTCGTGGGGTGTGTGCGTGGGTTACTGGTCTGGATTGGACTGGTCAAGGACTGAGGTGGCCACGTCAGTGTCGGTGATGAGCGTGGTGCACATGCCGGTGCGCAGCGCCGCGAGTGTGACCGGCACCTTCTCGGTGCCCGTCACCACGGCGATGCTGTTGGGGCAGCGCCGCAGGTCGGCGAGTTTCATCGACAGGGTGCGTGCGTCGAGGTCGGCATCGACGATGCGGCCCTCGGCATTGATGAAGTGGCTCAGCAGGTCGCCGACGACGCCGCGGCGGTGCAGTTCGGCCACCTCGTCCGCCGTCAGGTAACCAGAGTCGACCAGCACCGACGTGGACGTGGCAGTCCCCGGCGAGAAGACGAGCGCGCGGGCGGCGGAGGCCGCCGCGATGGTGGTGGCGACCGCCGGTTCGGCCATCAGCGCGGCCCCGAGCGTGGCCGACTGCACGATGGTGGGCGCAGGCATCAGCCGCACCTGCCCCGGTCCGCGTTCGGCCATGGTCCGCAGGGCCTGGCCGACCAGATCGGTGCCCGACGCCAGCCCCCCGTTGGTCTGGGCAATGGTCACCCCGGGGTTCCACCCCTTCGGCAGCTGCCGGGCTACCCGCGAGGTCGTCCGCCCCCACGACACGCCGATGACAGCCGGACGAGGCCGCAGCGAGGCGAGGTACTCGGCGGCGGCATGGGCCACGGCGTCGGCAGTGGCCTCGGCGTCAGCCTGGCTCGGCACCACGATGGCGTCACGGATGCCGAAGCGTTCACGCAGCACCACCTCGAGGTGGTGGTGGCGCGCCATCGGGTGCTCGATGCTGATGCGCACGATGCCGACCTCGCGGGCACGGTCGAGCAGGCGTCCGACAGTCCAGCGGGAGGTGCCGAGCTGTTCGGCGATCTGCGCGTGGGTCTGGTCTTCGTAGTAGTAGAGCTCAGCAGCGCGCAGCATCGACATCTCAGTGTCGACATCGTGAGCCATGCTGCCCTCCTGCACTTGTGCGCACCCTCGAGGCCTGATCCCCGGAGCTCTCACTCGATGGGATCAGCCTACGACAGCCCCGCACGCAGGTGCAGCCCTTTGCCAGCAACTGCACTTTAGTGCACTACCGACAGCCTCAGCGCACGCTGAACTGCCACGGCATCGCGAGCGCACCCACCTGCAGCCCCGACCCGCCGGACGTCAGGCCCAGCGCCGACAGCCCTGCAGCCGAGAGACAACGCGCGAGCATGGCCTCAGGTCCGACCTGGGGCAGCACCACCCCCTGCCCACCCAGCGATTCCGAGCTGTTGGCCGGCTGGAACCGGGCCAGCATCCCCAGCGCCGGCAGTTGCTTGGTCTCGGTGCCCTCGCGGCGCAGGCCGGCCAGCTCGCACGCCTGCTGCACCGCCTGCTCGAAGCCGCCCAGTTCGTCGACGAGGCCACGCTCATGGGCATCGCGTCCGGTCCAGACACGGCCGCGCGCCAGCGGCTCGAGCTCGTCGACGGCCATGCCACGGCCCTCGGCGGCCTTGGCCACGAAGTCGGCATAGACCTGGTCAAGCCAGGCATTGAGCAGTGCCCATTCCTCGTCGCTGAGGCCACGGTCGCTGGCCAACATGCCCGCATGCCTGCCCGCGTCGAGGCCCTCGTGCACCAGGCCGAGCAGGTCATAGGTGCCCGACAGCACGAACTTGCCGGCCACCACGCCGATCGAGCCCGTCAGGGTCGCAGGCTGGGCGACGATGCGGTCGGCCCCCATCGCGGCGTAGTAACCACCAGAGGCCGCCACCGGCCCCATCTGGGCGACCACGGGTCGTCCGCTGGACCGCACCTGCTTGACCGCACGCCAGATCGAATCGGATGCCACGGCCGACCCGCCGGGTGAGTTGATGCGCAGCACGACCGCCTTGATGCGGTCATCGCGGCAGGCGGCGCGCAGGTGCTCGGTGACGACGTCGGCACCGGCGTCCTGCCCGCCCGGGCCGCCGGGACGACCGCGGCCGGTGACGATGCCGCCCCTCAGAGTCACCACCCCGACCAGCGGTGCGTCGCGGTGCAGCAGCTTCTGGGCCTGGCGACGGGGTGCGGTGGCGTTCTCGTAGCGGTGCACGAACTGCAGGTCGTCGCGCGCGGCATTCACCTGGTCGAGGAAGTGCGCGTAGACCTCGTCGCGGTAGCCGATGTGGTCGACAAGACCCGCCGCCAATGCCTCGTCCGGGGTGAACATCGCTTCATCGACGAGTTCGCGCACACGGTCGGCCCCGAGGTGGCGGTTGGCTGCGATCGTCTCGACGCACTGCTCGAGGATCGAGTCGGCAAGACGCTGGGTCATCTCACGGTTGGCGTCGCTGACTTCGTGCGCCGAGAACTGCTCGCCCGCTGACTTGTACTCGTGGCGCTGGGCGAACTGCGGCTCGACGCCGCCCTTGTCGAGCAGTCCGCGCAACAGTGTGATGCCCACGTGCACACCTCCCAGCCCGACTCCGCCCGAGGGCTGCACCCAGACGCTGTTGGCGTGGGTGGCGAGGGTGTACAAGCCCATCGCGTTGCCGAGTTCACCGAACGATTCGG
Source organism: Aestuariimicrobium sp. G57 (assembly GCF_050110855.1). Taxonomy (NCBI): domain Bacteria; kingdom Bacillati; phylum Actinomycetota; class Actinomycetes; order Propionibacteriales; family Propionibacteriaceae; genus Aestuariimicrobium; species Aestuariimicrobium sp. G57. The sequence continues at coordinate 44,908 of NZ_JBNINW010000003.1, forward strand.
CCCACGCCACGGTGGGCTTGTGGGTGCCGAACTCGCTGACCAGCTGGCCGAGTTCCTGCAGTTCTGCCAGTCCCAGCCCACCATCGGTGACCCGGACGACCAGACCGGCGACGCGTTCGTCCTTGGCTGCGGCCCTCAGGCCATCACGCAGGGCGTGCATCGAGGCGGCATTGAGCATCCTGAGTGCCGCGAGCGGGTTGTCCGGCGGGGCGGTGAGCACTCCCCTGCCGAGGTCGATTTCGAGGACGGTCGGACGATGGCGACGCTGCATCATGGCATCAGCCTAATTGTCAGGGGCAACCCTGACCCACCCCCTACTGGCGGGCCTGCCCCTCGGCGACGACGGGGTCGACCGCGGCTGCCCTGGCGCGCACGTCAAGGTGCGGCGGCCACACGGGCCGCAGGCGCACCTCGAGGTTGTCGCGGCGCACCAGCACCAGTGCGACCCCGACGGCGGTCAGACCGGTGACGATGCCACCGAGGCCCAGGGCGCTGCGCGCCCCCCACTGCTCGGCGACCCAGCCCAGCAGCGTGGCACCGATGGGTGAGCTGCCCATGTTGACCGCCAGGTAGACCGACAGCACCCGGCCCCGAAACGCCGGATCGGCGGTCATCTGCACCATGGCATTGCAGTTGGTCAGCACGGTGATGGCGCACAACCCGAGCGGGATGAGCATGACCATGTAGAACGTGTAGCTGGGTGCCATGGCAGCAAGCACCAGCGAGACCGCGAACCCGGCCAGCGCCACCAGCATCACCTGGAAACGCGGCCGCGCACGACGGGCGGCGAGCAGCGCAGCGCCGAGGGTGCCGATGGCCATGGCCGAGCCGAGCAGGCCGAACTCCTCGGCACCCTTGCCGAAGACGGTGGTGGCCATCAGCGCGTTGGTGAGCGGAAACTGCATGCCGAACATCGACAGTGCCGAGACCACCACGAGCACGACCAGGATGTCCGGGCGCCCGGCGACGTACTTGATGCCGTCGAGCACCGCACCCCGCCCCCCGGCGGTCTTCGGCGACTCGATCAGTTCATGGGGTCGCATGAACGCGAGCCCCGCGAGCACGGCGGCGAACGAGATGCCGTTGATCAGGAATGCCGGCCCGATGCCGAATGCGGCGATGACGAGGCCGGCCACTGCGGGGCCGAACAGCCGGGCGGCATTGAACTGGGCCGAGTTGAGCCCGATGGCATTGGGGATGAGCCTGGCGGGCACCATGTCAGAGACGAAGCTCTGGCGCGCCGGCATGTCGAACGCATTGATGCAGCCGGTGATGAATGCCATCAGGAACGAGACCCACAGCTTCATCTGCCCGGTCTCGTAGATGCCCCAGACGGCGAACGTGGTGAGCGCCAGGAGCGTCTGGGTGACCAGCAGCATCTTGCGACGGTCGAGGCGGTCGGTGAGCGCCCCGGCGGCTGGCGCCAGCACTGCCATGGGAGCGAAGTTCAGCGCGGTGACATAGCCCAGCGCCGTCGCGGAATGGTCGGTGAGCTCGGTGAGCACCATCCACTGGTTGGCAACCGAGAACATCCAGCCACCGACGTTGCTGACCAGTGCGCCGATCCAGAACAGGCGGTAGTTGAACACACTGAAGCTGGCGAACATCGACACACGGTCGGTGGGGTTCGCAGGTTTCGGCACATGGTTAGTCTAGCTAACTTTTTTGGGCCGGGGTCAGGTTTCGCTGCCGGCTCAGAGCTGACCGATCACGTAACCCCTGGCCCGGATGCCGTCAATGACCTCGCCCAGGATCGCCACGTTGGTGCTCGAGACAGTGTGCAGCAGCAGCAACGAGCCGGGGTGCAGTTGGCCCAGGATCTTCTGCCGGGCCGCGGCGGGGTCGGGCTGGTTCGCAGTGTCCCAGTCCGCGTAGGCGAAGCTCCAGAAGACAGTGGTGTAGCCGAGGTCCTGGGTGATCTTGAGGCTGCGTTCGCTGTAGCCGCCCTCGGGTGGTCGGTAGAGCCTGGCGATCGGTCGTCCCATCATGGCGAGGTAGTCGCGTTCGAGGTTGCGGACGTCGTTGACGAACGTGTCCGTGGACGAGTCCAGCGCCAGCGGCGGGCGCAGGTGCCGCTCGCTGTGGTTGGCGACCTGGTGGCCCTCACGCAGCATGCGCCGCACGAGGTCGGGGTGGGACTTCAGGAAGCCACCGGTGATGAAGAAGGTGATCGTCACGTTCTTCGCTGCGGCGATGTCCAGGATCCTCGTGGAGTTCTGCTCGAACTCATAGCCCTCGTCCATGGTGAGGAAGACGACCTTCTGGCTGGTGGTGCGCCGCCAGATGACGTCGTAGTCACTGATCAGGTCGGCCACGTCGGCATCGATGGCGGCGGGCTTGTCCTGGCTGGTCGGGCTGCCGGGCAAGTACCACCAGCTGAGGTTGGTGTTCGAGTAGCGGGAGTAGTCGGGGGTGGTGGGCGGACGCGTGGTGGTCGGCTGGGTCGTGGTCGGGGCCGCCGACGTGGCGCGCGTGGACGCCGCGGGCGTACTCATGGGCGGGCTGGGTGGGGCGGGTGTCGCGGTCGAACTGGCCGCGGACGTCGTGGAGGTCCCGGCGGCGGGCGCGCTCGTCGTCCACGCGGGCGGGCTGACAACGCCCCCTCGGGAACACGCGGCGAGCACCACTGCGAGCGCCAGCGCCAGTGCTGGACGACACGTCACGGCCATGCCCCAGTTTACGCCCGCGGCTCGGGCCGCAACCACTCACTGTCGGTCAGGTTCCGCAGGCAGGACATGCCTTCGGGTAGCCCTGCCACCCGCACTGGCGCAACACCCGCGCCACCAGGCCGCCACGCCACACGGACAGTGCAGGATGTCGAGCCAGCCGAAACGCATCGTGCCCAGCCCCATCGCCAGGTGCTCGGCATCACGCCACGCGTCACGCACCTCACCCTCACCCCGGTGGCCCAGCTCGCCATCGAGCTCCACGAGCGTGTTCCATTCGGCATAGACGACATCGGTGCGCTTGCGTTTGCTCATCGAGCGCTGCCGTTCCCCCGCCGGCAGCGAGTGCGCTTGCTCGACATCGCGGCGATACCGCAGCTCCAGCGGGCTCTCGATGCCGCCGTCCAGCCACTCGACCAGCTGCACGACCGAGGCTCGTCCCTTGAAGCGTGTCGACCCCTCAAGTGCCGCCCGCAGCCGGGCCGGGGTCGTCCGGCGCTTCACGAGCGCACCGGTCAACCAGCCGGCCTGCTCATCGATGCCCGCCCCAGCACACAGGTCGAGCACGGTCTGTTCCACCGGCAGGCGTGCCGGTGCACCGATGCCCAGACGATCACCGCGGCGGAACACCCAGCCGGGCTGACTGCGCACAGCACTCGCCGACGGCGGCACCCGCACCTCGACGAGGTCGACGGGGCCCCGGTGCAGACCGTGCAGCTTCGCCGCTGCCAGTCCGCCCAGCGTGGCGCGTGGCCCACCGGCCAGCACCCCGGCCCAGGCCCGCTGCTGCCAGCCATCACCGGCGCAGGAGTAGACCCCGCGCAGCAACCGTTGCCACCCCCGGTCCGGCAGTCGCTGCAGCTGGGTGCGGCTCAGCCCGCCCGCCAATGCCTGGGTACGCGTCATCACCCCGTCCTGCGACTGGACGAGCTCAGCGAGTTCAGCAGGAAGCCGAGGGGCAGACATGCAGCCAGTCTGTAGTGCCCGGGGGCCAGCTGGGCTCACTGTCGCCGGGTCTGGCGCAGCATGCCCGACAGGTAGACCAAGCAGCCGATCCAGACCACCACCAGCCCGGCCCAGTAGCCGGCGCTGACATGCTGGCCGAACACGAACAGCCCCAGCAAGAACTGGCTCGTCGGCGCGATGTACTGCAGCACGCCCACTGTGCCGAGCGGCAGGCCCTTGGCAGCGATCGCGAACAGCCACAGCGGCACCATGGTGAGCAACCCGCCCAGCATGAACAGCCACCACATGTTCGGCGCGGTCCAGTGGCCCTGGCCCCGTGACTCGAGCACGAACAGGTAGATCAGGCTGGGCACGAGCATGATGCCCGACTCGACCAGCAGGCCCGGCAGCGCCGGAATCGTGAGCGACTTCTTCAACGCACCATAGGCCCCGAAGGTGCCCGCCAGCAGCAGCGAGATCCACAGGGTGCGCCAGCTGCCCGCCGCGATGATGACCACGCCTGCGAAGGCCAGCGCTGCGCCAACCTTGCCGCGGGCATCGAGCCGTTCGCCGAACACCACCCGCCCAAGCACCAGGCTGACCAGCGGATTGATGAAATAGCCGAGCGACGACTCGACCACGTGGCCCGAGTTCACCGCATAGATGAACCCGCCCCAATTGAACGAGATCACCACTGCGGCGGCGACCAGCAGCAGCCAGCTGCGGCCGCTCAGTTGCTTGACCCACCCCCAGGGGTGGCGGACCACCAGCATGACCACCAGCGCCGAGGCACACGACCAGACCATGCGGTGGGCCAGCACCTCGACCGGCGAGGCCGCATCCAGCAGGGGCCAGAACAGAGGGAAGCCACCCCAGATGACATAGCACGCGATCCCGGTGAGCAGCGCCAGGTTCGTGCCCCGCGGCAACCCGCCACCTGTGGCCGATTCAGCAGTCGTCGATTCAGCAGGGTTGGCGCGAGCTTGGGTCACCGGCACAGCCTAGACCCCGGACGCAGCGCAGGGCGCCCCCATCCGGGGACGCCCTGCGGCAGGTCAGTTCAGGTCAGCTCAGCGGTTCAGAGCACGCCCTTGGCAGTGGCCACGACGTTGTCGACGGTGAAGCCGAACTCTTCGAAGCACTTGTTGCCCGAAGCCGAAGCACCGAAGTGCTCGATCGAGACGCTGGCGCCGGCGGGGCCGACGTACTTGCTCCAGCCCAGGGCGATGCCGGCCTCGACGCTGACGCGCGCGGTGACCGCAGCCGGCAGCACCGACTCCTTGTACTCATCGCTCTGCTCCTCGAACCACTCCTGCGAGGGCATCGAGACGACGCGGGTGGGCACACCCTCGGCCTCGAGCTTCTCGGCAGCGCCCACGGCCAGCTGCACCTCAGAGCCGGTGCCGATGATGATCAGCTTCGGCTCGGCCGAGGCCTCCTTGAGCACGTAGGCACCCTTGGCGACACCGTCGGTGCTGGCGAAGCCGGCCGCACGGTCGACGATCGGCAGGTCCTGGCGCGACAGGATCAGGCCGGCCGGGCGGTCGGTGTGCTCCAGGATCGCCTTCCATGCGGCAGCGGTCTCGTTCGCGTCGGCCGGGCGCACGATGTCCAGGCCCGGGATGGCGCGCAGCGCGGCCAGGTGCTCGATCGGCTGGTGCGTGGGGCCGTCCTCGCCCACACCCACCGAGTCGTGGGTCCAGACGAAGGTGCTCGGCACCTTCATGAGCGCGGCCAGTCGGACGGCCGGGCGCATGTAGTCGCTGAACACCAGGAAAGTGCCACCGTAGGGACGGGTCAGGCCCGACAGGGTGATGCCGTTGACGATGCCGCCCATTGCGTGCTCGCGGATGCCGAAGTGCAGCGTGCGGCCGTAGGGGTTGCCGCTGAACTCGTGGCTCTGGCGCTCCTCGGGCAGGAACGAGGGCTCACCCTTCATGGTGGTGTTGTTCGAACCGGCGAGGTCGGCCGAGCCGCCCCACAGCTCGGGCAGCTGGCCGGCCAGCTTGCTCAGCACCTCACCAGACGCCTTGCGGGTCGACATCTTGGGCTGGTCGAAGACCGGCAGCTCGAGGTCCGCGGGCAGCTCGCGCTTCGACACGCGGTCGAGCAGGGCGACGCGCTCGGGGTTGGCGGTCTTCCACGCCTCGAACTTCTCGTTCCAGGCATCATGCAGCGCCTTGCCGCGGTCGGCAGCGCTCTTGCGCGAGTAGTCCACGGCGGCCTGGTCGACGGCGAACGGGGTGTCCTCGAAGTTCAGCACCTTCTTCAGCCCGGAGACCTCTTCGGCGCCCAGCTTCGAACCGTGCACCGAGTGGTTGCCCGCCAGGGTGGGCAGCGGCCAGCCGATGACGGTGGTCACGCGAATGAACGACGGCTTGTCCGTGACCTTCTTGGCCTCTTCGATGGCTGCGAAGAAGGCGTCGATGTCCTCGCGGTACTCGGTGCCACCGTGCGTCCAGTCGACGTGCTGGGTGTGCCAGCCGTAGGCGTCGTAACGGGCCTGGACGTCTTCGCTGAAGGCGATCTTGGTGTCGCCCTCGATCGAGATGTGGTTGTCGTCGTAGATCAGGATGAGGTTGCCCAGGTTCTGGGTCGCCGCCAGCGAGCTGGCCTCGGAAGCGACACCCTCCTGCATGCAGCCGTCGCCGGCGATCGAGTAGACGAAGCGGTCGAACGGGCTTTCGCCTGCGGGGGCCTCGGGGTCGAACAGGCCGCGCTCACGGCGTGCCGCCATGGCCATGCCCACGGCGTTCGAGATGCCGGAACCCAGCGGGCCGGTGGTGGTCTCGACGAACCGGGTGTGGCCGTATTCCGGGTGGCCGGGGGTCTTCGAACCCCAGGTGCGCAGCGATGCGATGTCGTCCAGCTCGAGGCCGGCACCGGCGAGGTAGAGCTGGGTGTACTGGGTCAGCGACGAGTGGCCCGCCGACAGCACGAAGCGGTCACGGCCCAGCCACAGGTCGTCGGCCGGGTCGAAGTTCATGATCTTCTGGTACAGCGCATAGGCGATCGGCGCCAGCGAGATGGCGGTGCCGGGGTGGCCGTTGCCAACCTTCTCGACCGCGTCTGCGGCGAGGATCCGCGCGGTGTCAACGGCGCGCTGGTCCTGCTCGTTCCAGCTCACTCCATTGGTGGGATTCTCAGTCACGGATGTGATCCTTCCTGTGGCGATGACGGCCCTCATGTCCGGCGGGACAGCCCGATGTCCTGCAGAGTCTATGGTGCAGGCACAGTCATGGGGTCGCCGGGTCACGGATTGGTAAAGGAAACGCCCGACGCCGCACAGATGGTCTGGCGGCGCCGGGCGCGTGTGGTCAAAGGGTCACTTGCTGCGCCTCAGCGCGATGCGACGTGGTCGACGATCTCGTGCACGGTGTCCTGCACCTTGGGGAACAGTTCGGTGTACTTGTCCAGGTAGAACTGGTACGCGTCGTTCACGTCGGCGCGCGGCTCGAGGGTCTCGCGGGTGGTCACCATGTTCTCGGCGGCCTGCTGCAGCGACGAGTAGACCCCTGCCCCGACCGAGGCCATCATGCACGAGCCGAGCACGACCGCGTCGCCCACCTCGGTGAGCGTGATGGGGACGCCCGTGACGTCAGCATGCATCTGCATGAAGTCGCGACCCCGGGTGGCGCCACCACAGGCGACGATCTCGTCCGCGTGGAAGCCCTGTGCCTGCATCACCCGCAGGTTGTGGGCGGTGCCGTAGCAGATGCTCTCCTGGATCGCGCGGTACATGTGCTCGGGGCCGTGGTGCAGCGACAGGCCATAGATGTTGCCGCGTGCCTTGCCGTCGACATAGGGCGTGCGGTTGCCCTGGAAGTACTCGTTGATGATCAGGCCATCGGCGCCGGGGGCGAGGTGCTTCGACTGGGCGTTCATCAGGTCATAGGCGTTCTGGCCGGTGCGCTCGGCGGCCTGCACCAGGTCGCGGGCAAAGTTGTCCTTGAACCACTTCATCACCGAGCCGGTCGAGACCTGGCCACCCTCGACGGTGTACTGGCCCTTGACGACACCGTCGGTGTACGAGCCGAAGAAACCGGCACCGTGGATCGGGGTGGCCGACTGGCCGGTGATCACGTGCGACGAGCCGGTGATCAGCGCCATCTTGCCCGGGGTGACCACGCCGAGGCCGATCTGGCCGGCCCACGCGTCGGCCGAGCCCTGCGAGACCGGGATGCCGGGCAGCAGGCCCATGAGCGTGGCAGCGCGAGGCGACAGGCTGCCGACGCGGGTGCCGAGGTCGAGCACCTCGGTGGGCAGCTTGTCGAAGATGTCGCCGATGCCGAGGTGCTCGTAGAAGTCGGTGGGCCAGCCGCCCTGGTCGCGGTTGTAGTACATGCGCTGCGCGGCGGTGTTGATGCTGAGCGTCCACTCGCCGGTGAGCATGTGGGTGACCCAGTCGGTGGCGTCGACGATGCGGAAGGCCTTGTCATAGGTCTCACGCTCGTTGTTCTTGAGCCAGGCGGCCTTGAACGGGAACCACTCCGCCGAGGCGGGTGCGGTGCTGTCGCCGTTGTACAGGCGCGCGACAGAGCTGGAGTGGTCGGCCTCGGCGGCCTCCTTGGTGGCGCGCACGTCCATCCACATGATGGCCGGGCGCAGGTGGCGGCCCTCGCTGTCGAGCGCCAGCACGGTCGTCGTGGTGGCGTCGTACGAGATGCCCAGGATCGAGGCGGGCGAGATGCCCGAGTTGGCCAGGGCCTTGTGGCTCGAGGCCTCGAGGCAGCTCATCCACTCGGCCGGGTCCTGCTCGGCCCAGCCGGCCCGCGGGTGGGTGGTCCTGTACGGCGTGGCGGCGAATGTGATCGGGGTGCCGCGGGTGTCAAAGATGGCGACTCGCACACTCTCGGTGCCGAAGTCGACACCCATCAAGTAGCCGTCGGCAGATGCTGGTGTGTTCGACATTGAACTGGGCCCTTTCGGAAGAGAACAGCGCGATGGCGCGCATTCGCCACACGCTAGTTCGGGGCCCCGCGGGTGTGAAGATGCTCACACCCGGTTCAGGCGAACGTGCAGCACCGCCCCCCTCCCGATGAACACTTGACCAGACATGTACAGACCTGATCAGACCAGCCCATCGCACGTGGGTTGACGCGCAACTGCCCGGACGAGCAGGCGCTCGTCCGGGCAGTCACGCAGTCAGAGCAGGGTCACTTCGCCGCTTCGTGGTCGACGCCCTTGTGGACCAGGTCGCGCAGCGCCGGGTAGGCGTCGCAGTACTGGTCGACGTAGAACTTGTACTCCTCGTGCACGTCGGCGCGGGGCTCGATGGTCTCGGTGACCTTGACCATGTTGTCGGCGGCCTCCTGGATGGACGAGTACACCCCGGCACCCACACCGGCGAGCATGCACGAACCGAGCACGACGGCGTCGCCGACCTCGGTCAGCGTGATCGGCACACCGGTCACGTCGGCATGCATCTGCATCCAGCCGCGGCTGTTGGTGGCACCGCCGCAGGCCACCATCTCGGTCGCCTTGAAGCCCTGGGCCTCCATGGCACGCAGGTTGTGCGCGGTGCCGTAGCAGACGCCCTCCTGGATGGCGTGGTACATGTGCTCCAGGCCGTGGTTGAGCGACAGGCCCCAGAAGATGCCACGGGCCTTGCCGTCGGTGTACGGGGTGCGGTTGCCCTGGAAGTACTCGTTGACGATGAGGCCGTCGGAGCCCGGCGGGATGTCCTTCGACTTCTGGTTCAGCAGGTCATAGACGTTCAGCCCGGTGCGGTCGGCCGCATGGACGATGTCGCGGGCGAAGTTGTCCTTGAACCACTTGAGCACCGAACCGGTCGAGACCTGGCCGCCCTCGACGGTGTACTGGCCCTTGACCACGCCATCGGTGTACGAGCCGAAGAAACCGGCACCATGGATCGGGTCGGCCGACTGGCCGGTCAGCACGTGGGACGAGCCCGTGATCAGGGCCATCTTGCCGGGGGTGACCACGCCGAGGCCGATCTGGCCAGCCCACGCGTCGGCCGGGCCCTGGGCGACGGGGATGCCGGGGCGCAGGCCGAGCAGGGTGGCTGCCCGGGGGGTCAGCGGGCCGATGACCTCACCCAGGTGCAGCACGCGCTCGGGCAGCTTGTCGAAGACGTCACCACAGCCGATGGCCTCGTAGAAGTCGTGGTCCCAGCCGCCCTGGTCACCGTTGTAGTACATGCGGTGCGCCGCCGAGTTGATATTGATGGTCCACTCGCCGGTGAGCTGGTAGGTGATCCAGTCAGGGGCATCGATCAGGCGGAAGGCCTTGTCATAGGTCTCGCGCTCGTTCTCGCGCAGCCAGGCGGCCTTGAACGGGTACCACTCCGCCGACGACGGCGCGGTGCCATTGCCGTTGTAGAGGCGCGCGAACTTGCCGGCACCCTCGGCACGCGCGGCCTGCTGGGTCGCGCGCACGTCCATCCACATGATGGCCGGGCGCAGCGAGCCACCGTTTTCATCCAGCGCGCACACGGTCATCGTGGTGGCATCGAACGAGATGCCCACGATTGACGCCGCAGGGATGCCGGCATTGCTGAGGGCCTTGTGGCTGGATGCCTCGAGGCAGCGCAGCCACTCGTCGGGATCCTGCTCGGCCCAACCGCCGCGCGGATGCGTGGTCTTGTAGGCCGTCGCCGCGAAGGTCACCGGGGTGCCCTTCGTGTCAAAGATGGCGACCCGGACACTCTCGGTGCCGAAGTCGATACCCATCAAGAAGCCGTCGCTGGAATCAACGGGGTTCGTCATTGAACAATGCCTTTCTGACTGCCCGGGCACCGGGCTCTACTGGTGGTGGCGCCCACGTGGCGCATCGGCCACGCGGGTGGCTGGGACGCCACCCGCCGGCCGGGTATTCAGTTGTTCAGCTCGCGAGGTGTCGCGTCGACGCTCACTCGTCGTTGTCGACGGTCCAGCCCAGTTCGTCCCAGATGTGGGCGGGGATGAGCTTGTCGATGCGGTCGAGGATGTAGGTCGGCTGCTCGGCCCCGGGAAGGGCCTGGGCCTCTTCAAGGGTCGAGTCGCCGGTCAGCACCAGCGCCGAGGTCATGCCGCCGTCCACGGCCATCTTGATGTCGGTGCCCAGACGGTCGCCGACCATCACGGCACGGTCCGGGGTGACCCCGAAGCCGCGCAGGGCCTCGGTCAGCATGATCGGGTCGGGCTTGCCGAAGTTGGCCTGGCACTTCACACCCGTCGATGCCTCGATGGCGGCAACGATGGACGCACAGTCCGGCTCACCGCGGCCACCCGGGAACGGGCAGTACTTGTCGGGGTTGGTCTGCACCAGGAAGGCACGCTTGTGGAACCACAGGGCATCGAAGGCGATCTGCAACTTGCGGTAATCGAAGGTGCGGTCGTACGAAGCGATGACGATGTCGATCTTCTCGGGGTCATCGCTCAGTTCGAAGCCCTCGTTGCGCAGGTAGTTGCACAGCGGCTCTTCGGCGATCGGGAACAGCACCGCATTCGGGTGGTTCTGCTTGAGCCAACCGGCCGTGGTGACGATCGTGTTGGCGATGTCCTTGATGTCGGTCGGCAGGCCCAGCTTCGCGAGCTTCGTCGCGTACTGCTCCGGGTCCTTGGTCGGGTTGTTGGACAGGAAGCGGACGCCAATCCCCCGGCGCCGCAGTTCGTTGATCATCCGGGCTGCCCCGGGCAACAGGTGGTCACCCAGGTAGATGGTGCCGTCCATGTCGAAGACATAGGCGTCGTACAGTTCGGTGGGCTCCGAAACAGCGGTCGCCGGGGTCTGGCTCATAGCAACTCGTCCTTCAGTTGTGGGGCGTCAGGCCTGCTCGGGCTTCTCATACGACGAGATGGCCTCGACCTTGGGGGCCGAGGGCGAGCTCTCATCGAAGGTGTAGTCGAGGAACTCGCTGGCCAGGCGGCGGGCAAGTTCGACGCCGATGACCCGCTGGCCGAGGGTCAGCACCTGGCCGTTGTTCGACTTCACCAGACGCTCGACCGAGAACGAGTCGTGCGCGACCGATGCACGGATGCCGGGCACCTTGTTGGCCGAGATGGCCACACCCATGCCAGTGCCGCAGACGAAGATGCCCCGGTCAGCCTCGCCGGCCGCGATCTTGCGGGCACCTGCGACGGCGGGGTGGGCATAGGCAGTGTTGTCGCCGGCCTCGACACCCACGTCGATGACCTCGTCAACCCGCGGATCCTTGGCCAGGTCGGCCTTGATCGCATCACGGTACTCAACACCTGCGCTGTCGCAGGCCAGAACGACACGGAATCCCATCATTGTCTCCTTGTGTGGCACGGTGCGTGGGGCGGCAGGTCGCTGCCTCACTCCCTTGTGATCAGATCCAAAATAACACGAACGACTATAGTTTGAACACGGCTACGTGTGAATTTCACGAAGTTGCACCACCCCCCAGCGGTGCGCTCACCATCACCCGGGCGTGGTGGCGGGCCAGCATCTGCAAGTCTTCCGCAGACGTGCGGTGGTCAACGAGAACGGTGTCGAATTCACCCAGGTCGGCGAAGGCATGCAGGGCCCGGCGGGCGAACTTGGTGTGGTCGAGCATGAGCACCTTGCGTCGTCCGGCCCGCAACATGGCACGTTTGACCTCGGCCACGTCCTGGTAGGGGTGGTACGCCACCCCGTCCTCGAGCCCGCTCGCCGAGAGCAGGCAATAGTCGGCCCGCACCGTCGTGAGCATCGCCAGCGCCGTGGGCCCGAGCATGGCATCGGCCCATGCCTGGTATTCCCCGCCGGTGAGCAGCAACTTCACGTCCGAGCGCGTCGAGACCTCACGCGCGACCAGCAGCGAGTTGGTGATGACGGTCAGCGGGGTCAGGTCGTGCAGTGCGCGCAACACCCACGCCCCCGACGTGGAATCGTCGAGCAGGATCGAGGATCCCGGTGCGATCATGCGCGCCACATGGGCCGCCATCTCGGCCTTGGCCTCGACATTGGTCTCGAGCCTGAACCCCGCCCCCGCCTCGTGCAAACCGGACGCCAGGGCGCTCACCTTGCCCCGGTGCCGGGTGAGGATGCCCGCTTCTTCCAACGCAGCGATGTCGCGGTACAGCGTCATCAGCGAGACGCCGACAGCGGTGACCAGTTCGTCCATGGACGCCGACCCGCGCCGGAACACGAGTTCGGCGATGGCGTGGCGCCGCGCCAGCTGAGCGGACTGGCCGCGCAGGGCAGCGCCGTCCGTCTCGATCGGTTCGGCGTCCGTGGGCGACTTGTCTGCCATGAAGTGATACTAGGACAGGGCTGTGACAGGCGCAGGGCAGCCCCGTGAATGGGGTCGGCCAGCGCTAGTCGACCAGTGACCGGTTCTTCTGCTCGGGCAGCGCGAGGGTCGCCAGTGCAGCCACGACGAACGCTGCGGCGAACACCCCGAACGTCAGCGGGTGCCCGCCGGCCTTGAGCAGCACCGGCACGCTGAGCGGGGCGATGATCGAGGCGATGCGCCCGAATGCGGCTGCCGCGCCAGTGCCTCGTCCACGCACCGAGGTCGGGTACAACTCGGGCCCGATGGCATACAGGGCGCCCCAGGCACCGAGGTTGAAGAACGACAGGGCGCAGCCGGTCGCCAGGATCTGCCACGGCGCGTCGGCCAGCCCGAACAGCGCTGCACTGACGGCCGAACCGACCAGGAACGTCGCCAGCGTGGGGCGCCGACCCCAGGTCTCGATCAGCCAGGCAGCCGCCGCATACCCGGGGATCTGGGCCAGCGTGATGATCAGCGTGTACTGGAACGACTTGACCAGGGTGTGACCGTCCTGGAAGAGCAGCGTGGGCATCCAGATGAACGCGCCGTAGTACGACAGATTGATCATGAACCAGACGATCCACAGGGCGGCAGTCCGTCGGCGCAGTGGGCGCGACCAGAGCGACGGCGACGCGTCGGCGGCATCGGCCTCGGTCGCCTCGACGTCGACAGGCGCCGGCGCGTCCGGGGTGTGGACGACGGGGCCGGCCTGCTCGAACTGGCGCACGGCGGCCTCGGCCTCGGCATCGCGGCCCTTCGACTCGAGGAAACGCACCGATTCGGGCAGCCCGAACCGGACGACGGCGGCGTACAGCGTGGGCACGAGCCCGACGGCGAGCGCCCAGCGCCAGCCGTTGTCGACGGTCGGGATCAACAGGTAGCCGAGCAGGGCCGCGAGGATCCATCCCAGCGCCCAGAACGCCTCGAGCGCCACCACCATGCGTCCGCGGATGCGCCGCGGCGCGAACTCGCTGACCAGGGTCGAGGCCACCGGCAGCTCGGCCCCCAGCCCCAGCCCCACGATGAACCGCAGGATGATCAGGGCCGCGACCGAACCCACCAGCGCCGAAGCCCCGGTCGCCACGCCATAGACCAGCAGCGTGATGGCGAAGACCTGACGGCGGCCGAGCTTGTCGGCGAGCAGCCCGCCCAGCGCGGCACCCACGGCCATGCCGACGAAGCCGATCGAACCGATCAGGCTGAGCTGCCCCTGCCCCAGCTGCCATTCGACTGCCAGCGCGGTCATCACGAAACTGATCAGCCCGACGTCCATCGCGTCGAGCGCCCAGCCAAGCCCGGAGCCCACGAGCAGGCGCCCGTGCCGGCGGTTGAACGCCAGCCGGTCCAGGCGCTCGGCCCTGGTCACGGCGGGCTGGGTGGTGCTCTGCTCAGTGGTCACATCCGTGAAGTCTGCCACGAGACGGCGCCCTGCAGCCGTCGTGTTACTGTCACCGCCATGCCGCTGACCATCCGCTCTGCCACCACCGCAGACATGCCGGCCATCACTGCCATCTACAACGAGAGCGGGGTCGGCACGACGGCCAGTTATGACCTTGCCCCCGTCAGTGTTGCCGAGCGGCTCGAGTGGTTCGAGGCCAAGCAACGCCACCAGTTCCCCGTTTTCGTGGCGGAATACGTCGCGGGCGACGCGGACCCACATGGCACCGCACCGCAGGTGGTGGGGTTCGCCAGCTACGGCGCCTTCCGCGACAAGGCCGGCTATGCCTTCACCGTCGAGCATTCGGTGTACGTGACGGCCGACCGACGCGCCGGTGGTGTGGGACGGATGCTGATGTCGGCCCTCATCGACGCAGCCCGGGGGCGCGGCGTGCACGTCATGGTGGGCGCGATCGACGCGAACAACGAGGCCAGCATCAAGTTTCACGAGCAGCTGGGCTTCACGGTCGCCGGACGACTCGACGAGGTGGGCCGCAAGTTCGGCCACTGGCTCGACGTGGTCTTCATGACCCTCACGTTCGAGGACTCGCGCATCGACTAGTGCCGCTGGTGGGTCTACTGTGCAAGCCATGAGTGCGGACACGACGGCGGCGACGACCGCCACCACCACGCCCGGCCTGGTCGAACACCAGGGCATTGATGTCATCGCCGAGGCCGACCGGACGGCGAAGCCGCGGGACCTGTTCATGCCCTGGTTCGCCGCCAATGTGAGCGTCTTCGGCATGAGCTACGGCGGGTTCCTGCTCGGCTTCGGCATCTCGTTCTGGCAGGCGACCCTGGTGGCCGTCATCGGCATCATCTTCAGCTTTCTGATCTGCGGCATCATCGCCATCGCCGGCAAGCGCGGTTCGGTGCCGACGATGGTGCTGAGCAGGGCTGCTTTCGGCGTCCACGGGCAGAAGGTGCCGGGCCTGGTCTCATGGATCACCTCCATCGGCTGGGAGACCAGCCTGACCATCGTGGCCACTCTCGCCACGGCCACGATCTTCGACCAGTTGGGCTGGAGCCACGGCACCACCACGAAGATCGTCGCCTGCCTGACCATCGCCGCCATCGTCGTGGTGGCCTCGGTGCTGGGCTATCACACGATCATGAAGTTGCAGTCGGTGCTCACCTGGGTGACCGGCGCCTTCACCGTGCTGTTCATGATCCTGACCATCCCGAAGATCGACTGGGCTGCCGTCGTCGCCAACTATCCGCACGGCCCCTGGCAGAACGCGATCGGGGCCCTGGTGATGGTGATGACCGGCTTCGGGCTCGGCTGGGTCAACATCGCCGCCGACTGGTCCCGCTACCAGAAGCGCACCGCCAGCGCGGGGTCCATCGTCTTCTGGAACACCTTCGGCGGGTCCGTCGCCCCGGTGCTGCTGGTGGTCTTCGGCCTGCTGTTGGTCGGCTCGTCGCCAGACTACGCGGGTGCGGTCGGCGCCGACCCCATCGGCGCGCTGGCCACACTGCTGCCGCGCTGGGCGCTGCTGCCATTCCTGGTGGTGGCGATCCTCACCCTGATCAGTGGCGCCGTGCTGGGCATCTATTCATCGGGGCTGACGCTGCTGAGTCTTGGCATCAAGGTGCCGCGCCCGGCCGCTGCGGCGGTGGACGGCCTCATCCTGACACTGGGCACCATCTGGGTCGTGTTCTTCGCGACCGACTTCATCGGGCCGTTCCAGAGCTTCCTGATCACCCTGGGTGTGCCGTTGGCGGCCTGGGCGGGCATCATGTGCGCAGACATCGCCCTGCGCCGCAAGCCCTATGACGAGAAGGCGCTGTTCGACGCCTCCGGCCGCTACGGCTCGTGGGGCTGGATCTCGATTGCCACGATGGCCGCCTGCGCCGCGATCGGTTGGGGCCTTGTCGTCAACTCCTTCGCCGCCGACGCCCCCTGGAACAACTGGCAGGGCTACCTGCTCGAACCGCTCGGGCTCGGCACCAAAGAGGTCGTCGACGGCGTGACCGCCTGGGGCGGCAACTGGCCATATGCGAACCTGGGCGTACTGGTGGCGTTGGCGCTCGGCTTCGTGGTGACGTGGTTCGCCCGTCGCCCGGTCGTGCGCCGCCAGGAGGCTGACCAGGTCACAGCCGGCCAGCAGGACGAGGCATGACCGCGCCGCCTGCACCCGGGTTGCCCCCGCCCGACCAGGCCTGGTTGGTGGTCGTCGACCACCAGCGCATCTTCGCCGACCCGGGCAGCGACTGGGCCGCACCGCGGTTCGCGGCCACCATCGAACCCGTGCGCGCACTCGCGGAACACTATGCGGGCCGCGTCGTGCTGACCCGTTGGCTGCCGGCCCGTGACCGGTCCGGGTCGTGGAAGGAATACTTCGAGGCCTGGCCGTTCGCCGATCTGCCCGACGACAACCCGCTGTTCGACCTGGTCGAGAGCGCCGCCGACATCTGGGCCGAGGGCCTCAGCGCCGCGACTGGCACGGGTGCCACCCTCGACCAGCGCACGTTCGGCAAGTTCGGGGCTGACCTGCTCGCCATCACCGGGCCGAATCCCCACCTGGTCGTGGTGGGCGTGTCGACCGATTGTTGCGTGATCTCGACGGTGCTCGCCGCTGCCGATGCCGGGGCCCATGTCACCGTGGTGGCAGACGGGTGCGCAGGCTCGTCCGACGAGAACCACCAGAAGGCCCTGGACATCATGGGGTTGTATGCGCCGCAAGTGCAGGTGCTGCTCGATTTGCACCGTCCCGGCAAGGCTATATGATAATCGTTATCAGTTACCTCGTCGTTCTGGAGCCTCATGTCTGTCACCCTCACCCGCCGCGGTCTGCTCGGCCTCGCTGCCACCCTCACGGCCTCGGCCACCGTGCTGTCGGCCTGCGGCACCACCACCACCAGCTCGTCCGGTGACAAGCTGTCGGTGGTCGCCTCGACCATCGTCTGGGGCTCGATCGCCGAGGCCGTCGGCGGTGACCTGGTGAAGGTGACCAGTGTGGTCAAGAGCCCCGACCAGGACCCCCACGACTACGAGGCCACGGCGCAGGACAAGCTGACGATGTCAACCGCCAAGGTGGCCGTCGTCAACGGTGGTGGCTACGACGCCTGGGCCACCCAGCTGGCCGGGTCGGCCGAGAAGAAGCCGACCCTGGTCGACGCCTTCGCCCTGTCCGGGCTCGCGGAAGGCGCCAACGAACACGTCTTCTATGACCTGGCGCTCGCCGTGACCGTGGCCAACAAGCTCGCCGAGACGTTCGGGCAGGCCGACACCGCCAATGCCACGACCTACACCGAGAACGCCAAGGTCTTCGCCGACCAGATCGCCGCGATCACCAAGCGCGCCAAGGACTGGTCGGCCACCCACCCCGGCACCAAGGTGGTCAGCACCGAATCGGTCGCCGAATACCTGCTCAAAGACCTGAGCCTCGACGATGTCACCCCGGCCGACTACATCCGCCAATCCGAGTCCGAGGCCGGGCCCTCTGTCGCCGTCGTCGAGAAGACCCGTCAGCTCATCGGCACCGAGGCCAAGGTGCTCGTCGTCAACGGCCAGACCGAGGACGCCATCTCGAAGTCCCTGGTCGACAGGGCCACTGCCACCGGATCGCGCGTGGTGAAGGTCTACGAAACGTTCCCCGAAGGTGTCAGCGACTACGTCACGTTCGTGGGCGACGCCATCAACGCGCTGACGGCCGAGAAGTGAGCACCACACCCGTGAGCCCTGCCGGCGCTGCCCCCGCTGTCCATCTTGAGAATGCCTGTGTGTCATTCAATGGACGACCGCTGTGGGACCACCTTGACATCGATGTGGCGCCCGGCGAATTCATCGCCGTGCTGGGCCCCAACGGCGTGGGCAAGACCACGCTGCTGCGGGTGCTGCTGGGCCAGGTACCCCTCGCCCATGGGCAGGCCCGCGTCGCCGGCGAGCCCATCCGGCTGGGGTCACGTCGCATCGGCTACGTGCCGCAGCAGAAGACGCTCGACGGGCGCGCCGCCATCCGGGGCCGCGACCTCGTGCGTTTCGGGCTGGACGGCGACCGCTGGGGGCTGCCCCTGCATTCCCGCGAGCGTCGGCGCAAGGTCGACGCCGCCATCGAGATGGTGGGGGCCTCATCCTATGCCGACAAGCCCATCGGCCTGCTCTCGGGCGGGGAGACCCAGCGGTTGCGCATTGCCCAGGCATTGGTGACCGAGCCCGCAGTGCTGTTGTGTGACGAGCCGCTGCTGAGCCTCGACCTGGCCCACCAGCAGCAGGTGGTCGATCTGATCGACACGATGCGCCGCGAACACCAGATCGCCGTGCTCTTCGTGACCCACGAAATCAACCCGATCCTGCCGATCGTCGACAGGGTCGTGTACTTCGCCGAGGGCAATGCGCGGGTGGGCACACCCGACGAGGTCATCACCAGCGAGTCACTGTCCGACCTGTTCGGTTCACCCATCGAGGTGTTGCGCCACCACGACCGCATCCTCGTGTTCGGTGCCGAAGAAGAGCCGCACCACGAACACGAGCACGCCCACGATGACCACCATGACCACTCCGACGAGGTGCCGCTCTCGTGAACCAGATCATCAACTTCGACAACTTCGCCCAGTTGGTGCCCCTGGTGCAGGGATCGCTGCTCGCCGGGCTCATCCTGGGCGTGATCGCCGGGCTCATCGGCCCCATGATCCACGCCCGCGACCTGTCGTTCGCCGTGCACGGCACCAGCGAACTCTCGTTCGCCGGTGCCGCCGCGGCGCTCTACCTGGGCTTCAGCGTCTCGGGCGGTGCCATCGTCGGCTCGGTGCTCGCGGCCGTCGTGCTCGGCCTGCTCGGCGCACGTTCGCGTGAACGCAATGCCGTCATCGGCATCTTCCTGCCCTTCGGGTTGGGCCTGGGTGTGTTGTTCCTGTCGCTGTACAAGGGCCGCTCGTCCAACAAGTTCGGTCTGCTGACCGGACAGATCGTGGCCGTCGAGAGCACCCAGCTCACCGTGCTCGCCGTGGTCGCCGTCGTGGTGGCCATCGCCCTGGCCATCATCTGGCGCCCGCTGTACTTCGTGTCCGTCGACCCCGAGGTCGCCGTGGCCAGGGGTGTGCCCCTGCGCCTGCTCTCGATCGTCTTCATGGTCGTGCTGGGCCTCACGACGGCGATGGCTGTGCAACTGGTCGGAGCGCTGCTCGTGCTGTCGCTGCTGATCACCCCCACCGCCGCGGCGGCGCGGCTGACCAGTCACCCGGGGTGGCTGTCGGTGCTGTCGGTGCTGTTCGCGGTCACGGCAGCCGTCGGCGGCATCCTGCTCTCGCTCGGCCCAGGCCTGCCGATCAGCCCCTATGTCACCACAGTGTCGTTCCTGATCTTCCTGGTCTGCCTGGTCATCGGACGCCTGCGCAGCGGCAGGGTCGTGCGGCTGTAGTCAGCCCTTGCGATGTGCGCCGCCCTCAGTGGCGCACCAGCGCCTCGAGAAGGTCTGAGACCGACCCGTCGAGCCGTACGGTTGCCAGGTCGTCGCCCCTGGTGGCGCCGTGGTTGATGATCACCACCGGCACTCCCCTGCCGGCTGCCTGGCGCACGAACCGCAACCCCGACATCACCGACAGCGATGACCCGGCCACCAACAGCGCATCGCAGTGGTCGACCCAGGCGCGTGCCTGGTCGACCCGTGGACGAGGCACGGTCTCGCCGAAGAAGACCACGTCGGGCTTGAGCGACCCGCCGCAGGCGAGGCAGTCAGGCACCACGAAGTCGTGCCAGTCCTCGACCACCGCGTCGCCGTCGGGACGAAGCTCGGGATGGCCCCGCCAGTCCTGCACCACCACGCCGGGGTTCGCCTCGGCCAGCCGGCGCTGCATGTCATCGCGGGTGGTCAACCCACCACAGTCCAGGCAGCTGACCTGGTGGATGCTGCCGTGCAACTGCACCACCCGCCGACTGCCTGCCGCCGGGTGCAACCCGTCGACGTTCTGGGTGATCAACCCCGCCAGGTGGGTGGGCCAGCCGCCATGTTCCCAGTTGGCCAGCGCCACATGTCCGCGGTTGGGCGTGGCCTGCCCCATCGCCGCCCAGCCCTGGTAGGCCCGGGCCCAGTACCGGCGCCGGTTCGCCGCATCGCCCACGAAGTCAGCGAACTGCATCGGGGTGCCGCGCTGGGCATCGCGCCCGCGGTAGTCCGGCACCCCCGAATCGGTCGAAAGGCCCGCCCCGGTCAACGCGACGCAGGACGAGGCCTCGCTCAACACGGTCCAGGCATCATCGGGGGTGCCACGCAGCACACGGGTCGGCTCCCACGACTGCAGGGCCCGGTCGAGTGGGCGGGGCACACCCGCGGCACGGGTTGGCGCGGCCGAGGTCACTTGCCGCGGCCCCTGCCCTTGTCACGGTCCGGCGCGCCCAGGTCGTCCAGCCACCGCACGAGGTCGCCGACGACCTCGACCCGGTTGGTCTCGTGGAACAGTTCATGGCGGGCACCGCGGTAGTTGACCACCTGCACGCGCTTGTTGCCCAGCGAGCGCAGCAGCGCCTTGACAGCTGTGGCGGCCCGATCGCCACCAATGGGGTCGGCACTGCCCGAGAGCACCAGCACCGGCAGCGATTTCGGGGTCTTCTTCATCTGCTTGCGCGAGTTCACCCGCGCCAGCCCACCGATGATGTCGACATAGAACTGGGCCGTGCAGGTGAAGCCGCACAGCGGGTCGGCGATGTAGGCGTCGACCTCGGCGGCGTCGCGGCTCAGCCAGTCGTACTCGGTGCGGGTGGGCTTGAAGGCTGCGTTGGCGGTACCGAAGTTCAACTGGTGAAGCAGCTGGCTGCGGTGCCGGGGCCCCCGGGAGCGCACGATTGCCGTGGCCAGCGCCTTGCCGGCAGTCCCGATCAGTCCGGCCGGCCTTCGGGTGCCGGTCAGCACGAGCCCATCCAGTGCCTGCGGGTACGAGGCGGCGAAGTCGCGGGCGAGCAGGCTGCCCATGCTGTGGCCCAGCATGACGACGGGCACGTCGGGGTGGCGTGAGGCGATGTGCAGGTTGACGGCCCGCAGGTCGTCGACGACGCTGCGCCAGCCGAGCTTGTCAGCGAAGTGGCCAAGGTTGCCCAGGGGGTCAGCGCCTACCGCGCTTCCGGCGGCGGCCGGCACCTGGGCTGTGCGACCGTGGCCACGCAGGTCGGCAGCCACGACGACCCAGCCGGCGGCGGTGAGGGTCTCGGCCAGTGCTGCGTAGCGCCCGCCGTGTTCGGCCATGCCATGCACCACCTGCACGACCCCGACGGGTGCGCCGGTATCAGGCATCCACTCATGGACGCCGATCACGATGCCGTTGGCCTGGAGGTCGAAGACGCTGCTCAGCATGGGGCCAATCCTAGATCTGGCCGAGCCCCCCGCCCGGAAATCGGGTCAGAGCACCGCGAGGGCGGCGTCGTAGTCGGGTTCCTGCTTGATCTCGGGCAGCAGTTCGCTGTGCAGCACCGTGCCGTCGACATCGAGCACGACCACCGCGCGGGCCAGCCGACCCACGAGCTTGCCGGTGAGCACCGTGACACCGTAGTCGTCGCCGAAGCTCGTGCCCAGTGCCGAGCCGACCACGACATTGTCGAGGCCTTCAGCGCCGCAGAACCCCTGCATGGTGGCCAGTTCGTCATTGCTCACGCACAGCACCACCGCGTTGTCGAGCGAGTTCGCGACCTCGTTGAAGTGACGCACGCTCATCTGGCAGATCGACGTCTCGATGTTGGGGAAGATGTTCAGGATCTGGCGCCTGCCGGCGAAGTTGGCAGGGGTCAGGCGCCCGCCGGTCGTGGCAAGGTCAAAGGCCGGGGCCTGCTCACCCACCTTCGGCAGTCCATCGGCAATCTGGATCGGTTCGGCTGCATGCGTGATCGTAACCATGGCCCCATTCTTGCCGGGTCGCCCAAGTGCCCGTGCCACACTGGAAGCCACGAGACGTCCCGGGAGGCGAGATGGCACCAGTGCAGCGACCGGCCGGCTGGCCGTGGTCGTGGCGGCACGCGACCGCGGTGGGCGTCGCCACGGTGCTGCTCGTGCCACTTGCTGCCTGCACCAGGGACGACGCCCTCACCGGGCAGCCAGTCGGCACCGGTAGCGGCGCGGTCGCCACGACGGGCGCGGCGCCCTCGGCACCCGCATCGGCCGAGCCCGAGACCTCGTCGCCCCAGACCTCGGCGGCGAACCCGCCGGCAACCACCCGCCCCACGGTGGGCGCCACCCGCCCCGCCACCAACAAGTCGGCCGTGGTGACGGCCTCGGCAACCGGCACCACGGGCGATGGCGTGCCGATCGGCGGTGCCCGGTTCGGCCAGCCGTTCCAGTTCCCGAGCGGGTTGAAGGTCAACGTCACCGCACCCGTCCGATTCACCCCGTCGTCCTCGGCTGACGCACCCCCCGGCGTGCGCCACGTCCAGGTGACGGTGACGCTGCAGAACTCGTCGTCCGCGCCCATCGACCTGGGCACCGTGGGCCACGACGCCACCAGCGGCGGGGTCGACGCCGTGCGGTTCTTCGACCCGGGTGCAGGGATCCCGGCACCCGCCACCGAGCGCGACCTGCTGGCGCCCGGTGCCGTGCGCACGTACCGCGTGGCCTTCGCCCAGCAGAACACCTCGCCGCTGGTGGTGCGCACGATGTACGCCTGGGACGGCGCGGCGCTGCACCGGTGAGCGGCATGCTAGACAGTCCTCATGCCGACACCGCAATTCATCCTCGACCTGCGTGCCTCGATCGGTCACGCGCCGTTGTTCCTGATGGGCATCACCGCAGTCGTGCTGCGTGAGAACGATGGCCGCACACGGGTGCTGCTGGTGCAACGGTCCGACACCGGTGAATGGACGCCTGTGTGCGGCATCGTCGAACCCGGCGAACAGGTGCACGAGGTGGCAGTGCGCGAGGTTCTCGAAGAGGCTGCCGTGGACGCCCGCATCGAGCGGCTGGTCTGGGTGAAGACCTACCCGATGATCACCTACCCGAACGGTGACCAGAGCGAATACGTCAACCACACGTTCCGCATGCACTGGACGGGCGGCGAGCCGACCGCGGCCGATGACGAGTCCGTCGCCGCGGCCTGGTTCGATGTCGACGCCCTGCCGCCCATGCGGGTGGAGTTCACCGAACGGATCGAGCAGGTGCTGCTCGACGAGCCCGGGGTGCTGTTCGGGCCCCTGCCGGGCGTGCGCGCCTGACCCGGGCTGCTCCACCCCGGAACTACTGGCGCAGCGGCAGGATCGTGTGTGGCGGCACCTCGTCGGGTCGCACCGGCCCGGGGGCCGTGCCGCCGGCAGCCCGGTTCCACGGGTCATCGCCGAGCGCCTCACGGCCATGCGGGGTCAGCCAGTTGGCCAGGTCGGGGCCCAGGGGCACGATCTGGCTCGGGTTGATGTCGGCGTGAACCACGTAGTAGTGCTGCTTGATCTGCTCGAAGTCGATGGTGTCGCCGAACCCGGGGGTCTGGAACAGGTCACGGGCATAGGCCCACAGCACCGGCATCTCGCTGAGCTTGGTGCGATTGCATTTGAAGTGGCCGTGGTAGACCGGGTCGAAGCGCGCCAGTGTGGTGAACAGCCGAATGTCGGCCTCGGTGATGTGCTCACCCATCAGGTAGCGACGGTCCGCGAGCAGTTCCTCGAGCCAGTCCAGCGCGGTCCAGAGCCGGTCGTAGGCGGCGTTGTAGGCCTCCTGGCTGCCGGCGAACCCGCACCGGTAGACCCCGTTGTTGACCTCGGTGTAGATCCGCTTCATCACCGGGGCCATCTCGTCACGCAGGTGTTCGGGCCACAGGTCGGGCGCACCCTCGCGGTGGTGCTCGTGCCACTGCGTGGCGAAGTCCAGCGTGATCTGGGCGAAGTCGTTGGTGACCACCTCACCCGTGGACTCCTCGACGATGGCCGGCACCGTGATGCCGCGTGGGTAGCCGGGGAAGCGTTGCTCGTAGGCCTGCTTGAGCTGGTGGATACCCAGCACCGGGTCGAGACCACCCTCGTCCAGGTCGAATGTCCAGGAGTCGGCGTCATGGGTCGGCCCGGGCAGCCCGAGCGAGATCACATCCTCGAGGCCGAGCAGTCGACGCGAGATGATCGTCCGGTTCGCCCACGGGCACGCGCGTGCCGCGACGAGGCGGTAGCGGCCGGGCTCGACCGGGTACTCGTCCTCGCCGGGGCGCGGGTCGGCCACGATCCGGGTGGTGATGTAGTTCGTGTCGCGGTTGAACTCCTTGCCCTTCTGGGAGTAGACCCCGCCGCGGTTGTGCCCCTCGTCCTTGACTGTCGCTGTCGCCATGTCACCAGCCTATGACCAACGTCACACCGGGGGTGATGAATGAGCATGCCCAGCACCACATGGCCGCATTCGTCCACGTGGCGCACGCATGTGCGTGCGCTACCGCGGTCTGGCTGACATCTGTGCAAATGGCCCGCGACAAGGCAAGACACGGATGTTCATTAACCCACCCCTCTGGTGATTTGATCGACGGGCATGTTAGTTTTCGGAGCGAAGGGGCCCCCGTCCCCTCGGTCAGGTCCACTGTGCTGTGGGCCTGATTTCCACAGCGGCGCCGCGTGCGCCCGTCTTGAATGGGAACAAGGATGTTCACTGCTTCACTTGGCATCTTCCTGTTGGGCCTGCTGCTTGCGGCCGCAGGAGGATTCGTCGGTGCAGCCATCGGCGGTAACTTCGCCTTCGCGCTCACCGGCTTCTGCGTGCTCTTTGCCTGGGGCATCTCGGTCACCCCCGTGGGTGACGCCCTTGGCATCGACCCTGCCATTGCCTTCAACTACGTTGCCTTCGGCCCGTTCATGGGCCCCCACATCACGTTCGCTGCCGGTGCGGCCGCTGCCGCCTATGCGGCACACAAGCGGTACATCCCCACCGGCAAGGACGCCACCAGCCCGCTGGCCGGCCTGGGCAAGGTCGACGTGCTTCTCGTCGGCTCGGCCTTCGGTATCCTGGGCTACCTCGTGCAGATCGGCCTCTCGAAGATCCCGTGGTTCGGCAGCCACACCGACTCGGTCGCCCTGACCGTGCTGCTGTCGGCCCTCACCCACCGCCTGCTGTTCGGCACCTCGGCTGCGGGCAAGGCCTCGATCTTCAACACCGAGAAGCTGCGTACCGCCCCCAAGGCCAAGGGTGGCTTCATGGGCAAGTGGGACACCGACGAGAACAACAAGTGGCTGCCCTACCAGGAGACCCCGGCCCAGTTCAGCGCCATCGGCATCTTCTTCGGTCTGTTCGCCGCTGGTGTCTCGCTGATGCTCGCCATCAACTTCCCGACCATGGCCGGCAGCGCGCAGACCTTCGTCTTCGGCATCTCAGCCATCATCGTCCTGTTCCTGATCCTCGGCTGGGACATGCCGGTTCAGCACCACGTGACCATCACCGCCGGTCTCGCGGCTGTGCTGTTCTTCCCGATCCTCGCCGGTGAGGCCGGCAAGGGCTACGCCTTCTACACCGGCCTCGAGACCATGGACAGTGGCCTGTGGCTGACCGCCATCGGCGCCGTCCTGATCGGTGCGCTCTTCGGTTGGGTCGGCGCACTGCTCGGTGAAGTCTTCCAGCGCCTGTGGTACGCACGTGGCACGACCCACGTCGACCCCCCGGCCTCGTCGATCTGGCTGAACACCACCATCATCTGGATCGTGGCCAGCATCGCCGGCTTCGGCGGTGGTTTCTGATCCACCCCGCGTGAACCCGCTCGGGTTCACCACTCCTGACGCGCATGGCCCGTCGAGCTCCGGCTCGGCGGGCCATGTCGTACTTTCTGCTGGTGGTGCGGCTCAATGCCAGGGCCGCCAACCACCATCCCCCAGTCCACCGGGCACGTCACTGGCGGGGTCATAGGGCTGGCGTGCATGGTGCAACCGGGCCAGCGTGAACCAGCGCGGATCGTCCGGGTGGTCGGGGTCAACCAGCAACTGCTCACCGAAGGCGAAGTCCTCGCTCGTGCCCAGCAGGTTGCCCCGGGCATCGGTCCGCACGATGGTGCGCCAGTCGGGGTCGTCAACCTCGGTCAGCACCACCTCGTCGTCGCGCACGACGACGTGCACGGGCTGGGTGCCGCGGTACCAGAGTCCCCCGATGGCCACGAGGTGTTCGGGCAGTGGACGCCGTGCGCCGTCACCGGCCGCGGCATCGTCGACGAGCGACGGCAGCCCGGCCGCCCACTCATCCAGCCACTGCTGCACCCCCGTCTGCCGATGGGTGGCGTTGCCACAGATGGCCAGCGCTGCACCGGTGCGCGGGTCGAGCGCCAGCTGGGCCGTGAACCCCGGCACCGACCCGGTGTGCAGCACGCGCACCCGGCCGTCAGGGTTCTGCAGTCGCAGGCCCAGCCCATAGGCCTCGTCCCACGGGTAGCCCTCGGCCAGCGCCAGCGCGGCGGGGTGGCGCATCAGCGCCAGGGTGTCGGGGCGCAGCACGCCGCGACCGTCACCCGCACCCGCCAGGAACGCGCCGAACACCGCCAGATCGCTGGGCGTCGACCACACCTCACCCGCCGGCCCCATCGCCAGGTACGGGGGCACCGGTTCGGGGTGGACGAGCTGCCGCAGCGGGTGCACACCCACCCCCACGGCATGGTCGTCCCCACCGGTGATGTCTGTCTGCGCCATGCCCAGCGGGGTCCAGACCACCTCGCGCAACACCTCGTGCCAGGTGCGCTCGTGCACCACCTCGAGCAGCCGGCCAAGCACCGCGTAGCCCAGGTTGGAATAGTGGAACCCGAGCCCGGGGCGGGCGATGCGCCCCTCGTGCCGGCCGAGCGGCATTGCGACGAGGTCGTCCCAGGTGGCGCCGCCGGCACGTTCCCACCAGGGACCGTCCGGTTCGGCGACCAGACCCGACGTGTGGGACAGGAACTGCGCGACACTGGCGTCGGCGGCGGGGGCATCGGGCAGCCAGGTGCGCATGGGGGCGGCCAGGTCGACCTCGCCGGCCTCGACCAGCGCCAGCACCGCGACGGCCACCTGGGGCTTGGTGATCGAGGCGACCCGGTACCGCGTCGTCGCCGTCGGCACCAGTGGCTGCCCACCCAGGGGGTTGGCATCGCCGACGGCTGCGGCCCAGACCACGTCGCCGGCGCGGGCTGCGGCCACCGACAGCGACGGCTGCCGCTCGCGGTGCAATCTTTCGACCAGCTCGTGCTGCCAACGGTCGAACGGCTCTGTCATGGCTCCCCCTGTACCGGTCAGTCCAAGAGTCCCAGTTCTCGTGCCCGGTTGGCGGCAGCGGTGCGAGAGTCGACACCGAGCTTGGCGAACGCCCGGACGAGGTGGGTTTTCACGGTCGCCTCGGTGATGAACAGCGTGCGGGCAATGTCGCGGTTCGAAGCCCCGACCGCGACCTGGGCCAGCACCTGCCGTTCGCGGCTGCTCAACTCGACCCGCGGGGCCCGCATCGTGTCGACCACCCGTTGGGCCAGGTCGTCGGGCAGCACGTCGAGACCTGCCGCGGCATCGGTGACGGCCCGGATGATGGTCTCGGGGTCGGCGTCCTTGAGCAGGTAGCCCGCCGCCCCGGCCTCGACGGCCCGGACGATGTCGCGGTCATGGTCATAGGTGGTGAGGATGACAACGGCCGGGCCGTCGCCGTCGGCACCGCCCGGGCGCAGCTGTTCACACAGCCACACCCCGTCGCGGGCCACGGTGTCCTGCTCCCCCACCCCGAGCCGCAGGTCGGTGAGCACCACATCGGGTGTCAGGTCGTGGGCCGCTTGCAATGCCTCGTCCACGGTCGCGGCCGCGCCGACGACGACAACGCCGGGGGCGGTGGCCAGCAGCGCGGCCATGCCCTGGCGCACCACGGGATGGTCGTCGACGATCAGCACCCGGGTCATGGCTGCCAGCGTATTCCCACGCCTCACGCCGCGCGCCGGGGCCACCACATCCGGTCGCCGAGCAGCCCGAACAATGCCGGGACGATGACCGTGCGCACGACCAGCGTGTCGACGAGCACACCGACGCAGACGATGATGCCCAACTGCCCCATGACCACCAGCGGCAGCACGCCCAGCGCCGCGAACACCGCCGCGAGCACGATGCCCGCCGACGTGATGACGGCACCGGTGTGGCGCACGGCCTCGATGGTGCCACGACGGGTGCCGTGGGTGCTGCTCTCGTGACGGATGCGCTCGATGAGGAAGATCGAGTAGTCGATGCCCAGGGCAACCAGGAAGATGAACGCGTACAGGGGCACCTCGATGGCGAGCGCGGGGCTGCCCATGATCCACTGGCTCAACATCCAGCCGGCGCCCACAGCGGCGGCGGCGCTGACCACATTGACGACCAGCAGCAGCACCGGTGTGACCACGGCCCGGGTGAGCACGAACAGCACCACCAGGCTCACCAGCAGCACCAGCGGTGCGATGACCAGGAAGTCGCGTTGCTGGGCGGCACGCTGGTCGAGGTCCTGCGCGATGGCCCCGCCCACGAGGGCATCGGGGTGGCCACCCTCGCCGAGCACGTCGCGCAGTGATTGCACGAGGTCGAGCGCCTGCTGGGTGCCGGGCGCCGGTTGGCCGACCACCTGCAGTGCCGACCTGCCGCGGGCGGCGTCGGTGAGGGTGGGTGTCACGCTGGTCACCCCGGGCACGCCACGCAGGCTGGCGGTGACCGCGTCGAGCTCGGCCGTCGGCACGATGACCTGGATGGGTGCGGCCGAACCCGCCGGGTAGTGCTGGGCGATCACGCCCAGCCCGTCGACCGATTCGGCCTTGAGGCGAAACTGGTCGGCCTGGTCGAGCCCGACCCGTACACCGAACAGCCCGGATGCCAGCACCGCCAGCAGCGCCAGTCCGCCCAGCAGTGAGCGGACGGGGTGGCTGACGACGGCCGAGGCGATGCGCCCCCAGACCCCGGGACGGTCCTCGGCGTCTGCGGTGCCTGCGCCCTGAAGCGCGCGCGGGATGAACGGCCAGAACGCGCCTCGTCCGACGACGGCCAGCGCTGCGGGCAGCACGACCACGACGCTCAGCATCGCCAGCAGCAGGCCGGCCGCCGAGGCCAGGCCCAGCCCACGGGTGTCGGGCAGCACGGCGAACAGCAGGGTGAGCAGGCCGATGACCACGGTCAGGTTGCTCGCCAGGATCGCACCCAGGCTGCCGCGCCACGCGACTCGCAGCGCGTCGCGGTGGTCGGCATGGCGGACAAGTTCTTCGCGGTAGCGGCTGATCAGCAGCAACGCATAGTTGGTGCCCGCACCGAACACGAGCACGCTGACGACGCCGCCCTCGGCATGCCACCCACTCGCCAATGACAGGGCGTTGGTCAGCTGGGTCGCGGCCTGGTCGGCGAGCCCGACCACAGTCAGCGGCACCAGCCAGAGCACGGGCGAGCGATAGGTGGCCAGCAGCAGCACCGCGACAATGCCGACCGTCACCAGCAGCAGGGTCACGTCGGCACCCGAGAAGCTGTCGGCGATGTCTGCGCCGAACGCCGGGCCACCAGAGACCAGCACCGTGAGGTCGGCCGGTGCCTGCGCAGCAATCGCCGCACGCAGCGTGGTGACCTCGTCGAGGTTGTCAGAGGCCGAATCACTGGCCGGCACCGGCACCAGCGCAATGACGGCCGCGCCGTCCTCACTCGGGATGACGGCGGGCTTGGTGGTGCCGGACAGCTGCGCTGCAAGACGGGCGAACTCACCGACCTGCTGTGGGCTGAGCTGCGCCCCATCGGCGCGGTGGGCGACGACCAGCACCGCGGACCTGTCGCTGCCGGGGAACTGCTTGAGTGCGTCCGCGGCGAGTTTCGATTCGGCCGTGGCGGGCAGGTTGGCCCCACGAGGGGCGGTGTCGAGCCGCCCCAGGCCGATGCTGAGCCCGGCCACCACGACCAGGAACAGCGCAAGCACCACCCATGCCGACCTTCTGCCGGTCAGCACCCTGGCCAACCCGGACCCTGCCTTGACGTCCATCACCACTCCTTCGGGCCGTCGGTCGGCCCACCTCAATCGAGGCTAGGTTTCGGGGGTGGTGCGACGCCTGCCGCCGGTGTCCATCAAGCGGATGACACCGGCAGCGTGGCCGTCACTGCGGTGCCCCCGCCGGGGGTGGACGAGACCGTGAGCGATCCCCCGGCCTGCTCGACGCGTCGGCGCATCAGGCCCAGGCCGAAGCCGCGGCCCTGCCCGGGGCTGGGCGCGTCCACGTCGAAGCCGCGCCCGTCGTCGGTGACCGCCAGGCTGACCTGGCTGCGGTCGTCGTCCGTGCTGAGCGCCAGCACCAACTGGTCGGCGTCCGCATGCTGCACGACGTTCGCGACCGCGGACTGGGCCACCCGCACCAGCACCGCCTGGGTGGCCACATCAAGCGCAGGCATCCCGTCAGCGACGTCGACGGTCGTGGCCGGTCCCCCGCGTGCCGTGGTGTTCCCGGCCAACCGGCGCAGGGCGTCGGCCAGGGTGCTGTGGGCGGGGGCTGTGGGGGCCAGGTCGGTGGGGGCCATGCCGGCCACCAATTGGCGCGCCTCAGTCAGGTTTTCGGCCGCCGTGCTGCGGGCCTGGTCGACCAGCCCCGCCGCCGCCGTCAGATCGGTGGGCAACACCCTTTGGGCGGTGCTGAGCAGCAGCTGGATGCTGGTGAACCCCTGCGCCAGGGTGTCGTGGATCTCGGCGGCGAGGCGTTCTCGTTCCTCGAGCCGGCCGGCCCGACGCTCGGCCTCGAGCAGTTCGGCCCGAGTGCCCTCGAGCTCGTCGAGCAGCGCCTGCCGACGCTCTGCCTCGTCCCCCAGCGCCTGGAAGCTGCGCATGGCCACGACGGCAAACCCGGCCCCGAGCAGGGGCCCCAGCACGATGCCCACGCTGAAGGCGCCGTTGCGCCACGCGAGCAGCGCCACGGTCGCGGCGAACGTCAGCCCCACGACCACGATGCCCACGCGTGAGCGCAGCAGGTACAACTCGATGAAATACAGCGGAAACGCGATGAATGCCGCGTTGGGCGAGACGAGGGTCAACCAGCACCAACTCGCGAGCATGGCGGTGAGCCACACCCCGCTCGGCACCTTGCGGGCCAGGCCCGCCGCGAAACTGGCCAGTAGCGCGGCGGCGCTGACGAAGGCCGACGCATGCCACCCGCTGCCGGGGGCGTGTGGGGTCGTGACCACGGCGAAGAAGGTCAGAAAGACGACGAGTGCCGAGGTCGCCCAGCGAATCATGGCGAGCACGTCGCCATCCTGTCACGGTCGCCGCGCGCCCCCACGCTGCCACTAGGCTCGACGCATGGCGAAGAAACCCCGCATCACGGTGCTGCAACCCGAGTCCGACGTGCCGCTCGACCGTTTCGAGCAGTGGCTGGCCCGCGGTGTGCGCACCTCGCTGATTGCGCTCGACCGCCAGGATGTGCCGGGCCTCGAAGCGGTCGGCGACGGGCTGATCATGCTGGGTGGGCGCATGAGCGCCCATGCCGACCTGCCGTGGATCGACAAGGTCAAGGACCTGATGGCCGACCTCGTCGACATCGATGTGCCGGTGCTCGGCATCTGTCTGGGCCACCAGGTGCTCGCCGAGGCGCTCGGTGGCAAGGTGCGGGTCGCCGACCCCCGTGGCCCCGAAGAGGGGGCCGTCAACCTCGAATGGCTGCCGGGTGCCGTGGACGACCCGGTGCTCGGCCAGGCGGCGCTGCTGGGTGGCCCGGTGCCAATGTCGCACAACGACGCGGTCTCGCGGCTGCCGGACGGTGCCGTCGAGCTGGCCCGCACCGAGGTGTATGCGAATGCGGCGTTCCGGGTGGGCAGCGCCTGGGGCGTGCAGTTCCACCCCGAGGCCTCGCCCGAGCTGATGCAGCACTGGTGGCGCCTCAAGGGCCACAAGGGCACCACCATGCTCGACCGCATGCGTGCGGTCGATGCCAAGGTGGCGCCCACGTGCCAGTCGGTGGCCGACGGCTTCACCGCGGTGGTCAACGGCGATGCCTGAGGGTCGTGCCGGTCAGGCTGCCAGCACCTGGTCGAGTCGGGCGTAGCCCGTCTCCATCCCGTCGACCATGCCGGTGCCCAGGATCATCTCGCGGGTCTCGGTGTCGGGGTAGGTGATGACGATGGTCACGAGCGTGCCGCCGTCGACCGCGACGAGCGAGAGTTCGTTGGTGGTGCTCGGACCGTCGGTGCCGATCATCCGCTCGGTGGTGACGCTGCGGTAGGGCTTCTCGATCTCGAGCGCCTCACCCGTGAACCCGAACTGCTCGCCCGACGCGTCGTTCTTCCATTCGTAGCGGTAGGTCTGGCCGACCTCGGTGGCGACCTCGGCAACCGGCAGTGACCAGCCGTCGGGGCCGAGCATCCACTTCTTGAGCAGTGCGGGGTCGTGGTGGGCGGCCCAGACCTGGTCGAGGGTGCCGCGGACGACGCGCGATGTGCGGGCCTGGTGGTCACCGAGGCGTTGCAGTTGCGTGGGCGCCTCGGCGGCGAATGCCTGCAGGTCGGCCAGCACATCATCGATCTGGCCCATCGCCGATTTCATGCCCTCCTCCATGCCCATGTCGAGCAATTGCTGAAGTTCGTCGGCGCTGTTGAACCAGGTGGTGGTGGTCAGCCGAGAGCCCTGGTCGGTGGGTTCGAAGGCGAACACCATGCGCATGTTGGGCATCTCGGGGTTGGCGTCGCCGTCAGGACCGGCGAAGCCGTCGCGCACCTCGAACGACCTGCCGGGGTCGACCTGCAGCCATTCCCAGTAGCCGGCCGACTGGTCGCCGTCGGGGCCGGTCATGACATAGCGCGACCGGCCACCCGGGGTGACGTCATGGCGGGTGAACGTGGCGGGCCAGCTCTCGGGGCCCCAGAAGCGCTCGAGCTGGCGCGGGTCGGTGTACGCGTTCCACAGCCGTGCGACGGGTGCGGCAAAGTCGGCGGTCACGGTCAGTGTGAGCGCTTCGGCATCCTTGTTGATGCTGGTGATGGGCATTGGAGTGTCCTCTCCGAAGGTGGTTGGTGGTGTGGGTGTGGGCATGGGTCAGTCGTCCTCGGCGAGCAGGGCGTCCAGCCGATTGACCCGTCCTCGCCAGAGTTGTTCGAACTCGTCCAGCAGCAGTTGCGCCTGCTGGATGCGCCCCGGGTTGCCACTCACGAGTCGCTCGCGGCCCTGCGGGCTCTTCGACACCAGTCCTGCGGATTCGAGGACGGCGACATGTTTCTGCACGGCTGCGAACGACATGTCGTACTCGGCCGCCAGGGCTGATACCGACACCGGGGCCTTGAGCGTGCGGCGCACGATGTCGCGCCGGGTCGCGTCGGCGAGTGCCCGGAAGATCCGGTCGATCTCGTCGTCGCTGAGCGGTTCATGTCGCTCGGGTGGGGGCTCCAGCTGATATACAACCATTTGGTTGTATATTATGCCGCCGTCAGCCCGGGGTCAAGGGGTCGTCGAAGATTCTTCGAACTGGTTCGTAACCTGAACTTTCCATCGGACGTATTTCTACCGGGGCAACCCGCTCTTCACTGATGGCTGGGCACCTGTGCGCGGCCGCCCGGCAGCATGTCCGGGAGAACATCACCCGAAAGGAGGCGCCGCGATGCGCAGTGCCTACAAGTACCTCGCCTACCTCGTCTGCGTGCTCGTCATGGTGCAGGCCTCATCCCACGCGTTCGCCTCGGCAGGCATCGCCAAGTTCCTCGAGAACGGCGGCACCATCGACGTCAACAGCACCGAACTGCCCGACTTTCCCGAAGCAGTCGGCCTGATGATCCACGGCATCAACGGCATGATGGTCATTCCGCTTGTCGCGCTCGTGCTTCTGGTCGTCTCGTTCCTCACCAGGACCCGCGGGGCGGTGGTCCGGGCGGCTGTGGTGTTCGTCCTGGTCGTCGTGCAGGTCACCCTGGGCCTGGGCGGCCACTCGATCACCGTCCTGGCCCTGCTGCACGGCATCAACGCCCTGTTGGTGTTCGGGGCGGCGTTCGTCGCCGCTCGATTCATGGGCAAGGCGTCACGTGAGACCGTCGCCGCCCCCACCCACGCCGCAGCCGGCGTCCCGGTCGGGTGAGCGCACGGTCGACCACCTGGGTGCGTCGCGCGGCCGCCCTGGTGCTGGTGGTGGCACTTGTCGCCGTCGGTGTGGCGTGGTGGCGCAGCCAGATGCCCGGCACCTACTCAGCGGCGGCGATGGGCCGACCGGACTTCGGGGGCGGCACGAGGTTCGGTGACCACCAGGGCGGTCACACGGGGGGCACGAGCGTGGTCGACCTGGTCGACCCGCACCGCCGCCCTGATGCACGCGTCGAACTCGTGGCCCGCGCCCAGCAGGTGACGTTGCCGTCCGGCCAGACGTTCGACGGCTACACGCTCAACGGCACCACCCCGGGGCCGACACTGCGGTTCACCCAGGGCCAGTACGTCGAGGTGGTGCTGCGCAACGAGAACGTGGCGGGCGGCACGACCCTGCACTGGCACGGACTCGATGTTCCCGCCGCCATGGACGGTGTCGCCGGCGTCACCCAGGATGCCGTCATGCCCGGCGGCAGCTTCACCTACCGGTTCACCGTCACACAGTCGGGCACGTTCTGGTACCACTCGCACCAGGTGTCGCACCGCCAGGTCGTCGGGGGGCTGTTCGGGGCACTCGTCATCGACCCGGTCGGCACCACGACACCCGCGCCCGACGCAATCGCGGTGACCCACAACTACGCCGGTGGCTCGCGCAGCATCAACGGCGTGGTCGGCGATGTGAGCCACACGGCCAGCCCGGGCCAGGTCGTGCGGGTGCGCGTGGTCAACACCGACAATTCCCCGCTCGGCGTGTGGGTCGTCGGCGCGCCCTTCAGGGTGCTGGCCATCGACGGCACCGACCTGGTCGGGCCGACACCGTTGACCGGCACCAAGCTGCTGCTCACCGCTGGCGCGCGCGCCGACCTCGAGGTGCGCGTGCCCCCCTCAGGTGCGGTGCGCGTCGCGATGCCGGGCGCGTCCATGGTGGTTGGGCCCAAGGGTGCGACTGCGCCGCCTGCCGGTGCCTCGCCCGGGCCGACACTCGACCTGCTCGGTTACGGCACCCCGGCCGCCACCGGCATCGACGCGACGGAGGCTGATCGGCATTTCCGGTACGCCATTGGTCGGCTCCCGGGTTTCCTGCGGGGTCGTCCGGGCTATTGGTGGACGATCAACGGGCGCATGGGTGACGACGTGCCCATGTTCATGGTGCGCAAGGGCGACCTGGTCGTGATGACGATCTCGAACAGTTCCGGGCAGGCCCACCCCATGCACCTGCATGGCCACCACCTGCTGGTGCTCTCGCGCAATGGCGTCACCGCGACGGGCTCGCCGTGGTGGGTCGACTCGCTGCACGTCGAGAACGGCGAGCGGTACGAGGTGGCCTTCCGCGCCGACAACCCCGGGGTGTGGATGGACCACTGCCACAACCTGCCCCATGCCCGCGACGGGTTGATGACCCACCTGATGTACGAGGGGGTCCAGACGCCGTTCCTGCTCGGCAAGAACTCGGGCAACGAACCCGAATAGCAGGTCAGGCCTCGGCGCGCGGCCCGTACATGATCACCGCCACCCCGACCAGGCACAGCACGGCCCCGATGGTGTCCCAGCGGTCCGGCCTGAAGCCGTCCATGACCATGCCCCAGACCAGGGAACCAGCCACGAACACCCCGCCGTAGGCGGCGAGGATTCGTCCGAAGTTGGGGTCTGGCTGCAGCGTCGCCACGAAGCCGTACAGGCCGAGCGCAATCACACCCGCGCCCAGCCAGGCCCAGCCCCGGTGTTCGCGCACGCCCTGCCACACCAGCCACGCACCCCCGATTTCGAGCAGCGCGGCCAGCACGAACAGCGGGATCGACCTGAGCACGTCCATGACGCCAGTGTGGTCGATCCTGCCCGGGCTCAGGGCCCGACAGCCCGGCGCGTGTCGTAGTGGGCCTCGAGCAATTGCGCGCACATGGCGACGAAGTTGGCCAGTTTGCCCTCGAAGGGACCGCCCGGTTGGATGCCGGCCCGCAGTCGTCGGATCATCGCCTGGACGACCTCGTCATCGAGTTCCTGGGCGGCGTGGACGACATTGATGGCTGCGCTTTGCAGTTCTGCTGGCAACGTGGAAAAGGCCGCAGCGAAGTCGTTGACCCCGCCCTCACGATCGTTGTGGTGTGCCATGTCACGAGGCTACTCTGCCTTGTCAGGCCGCGGGCGAGGTTGGCTCAGCCCGCCGCGGCAACCTCGGCCAGCATCCCCCGCCAAAAGGTGCGCCACTGCTCGAGCCCGTCGGCCGTGGGCAGCTTGTCGTGGTTGACGGCCAGCGCCGACTTCTGCCCCCCGGGCTTGTTGGTGATGTTCACCGAGACGGTCGCGCCGTCGGCCATCGTGACCCGCCAGTAGCGCCACTTCTCGGTGCTGCTGGTGCGGGGACCATCAACAATCGGTTCGCCGTTGAGCTCGCCGGCGCCGTCGAGGTGCGCCGACCAGCGGGCGAGCACGTCGTCCATGTCACCGGGCAGGGTCTTGCTGACCGTCACCGAGAAGTCGCCCTCGCACCGCTGCCCCGGCAGTCGGCGGCCGATGTGCTGCTCGTAGGCGACGGCGACACCTTGCGCCCACCATTCCGGCGACGAGGACGAGCCCTGCTTGATGATGCGCCCGAGCGCCAGCCTGGCGATACCGGCATGGTCGAGCGTGTGGGCCTGCTGGGCATCGAGCCAGGTCGCCCAGTCGTCCCAGGCGATGCCGCTGCCGGTCTGCAGGGCCTTGGTGTTCGCGGGTGTGGTCATGGGCACCATGGTCGCAGGTTCGACGGGGTTGGTTCACGCGCCGTTCAGCTGATCTGGTCGGCGCCCACCACCTCGACGTCGAGGTGGTGGTCGGCCCAGTGCAACCGGACGAGCACGTGCTGGCCGTCATCATGGGCGTCGGCGACAGTGACCGCCTTGTCCCTGGCCAGGGCCAACGCCAGCTCGCGCAGACGGCGCGAGGGGTGGTCGGCATTGACCAGCAGGGCGGAATGGTCGGCGAACTGCAACCGCGCCACGCCGTCGCTGAACTTCGTGATGCTGCGCAGCGGCGTCAGCCGGGTCTGCACGCGCTGCAGTTGCACCAGCCACGCGGTCACGAGCTCGCGACGATGCTGCGCCGCGGCGGCGGTGAATGCGGCGGCGAGTTCTGGATCGGCGAGCGCTTCGAGAGCCTCGCGGGAGTCCCGCGTGACCATGATCCATTCTCTCTCGCCCACCGGGAGGATGGAAGGGCGGCGCCGAAAGGTCAGCCCTGCAGCACGTCGCGCAGTCGGGCCAGGTCATCGGCGACCATCGCGGAGTCCCGGTCATAGTCGTCGTCGCTGACGCCCTCGAGGCGGTACAGCGTGAAGACAACCTCACTGCCGGCATCGTTGGCGAGCACCCGCAGCGGGTTGTGCACCACGACCCCGTCGGGCAGCACCACGTCGTGGTCGAGGATGCCGAGGTCCACCGGGCCGGTGAACCTCACCTCGACGTCCCCCATGGGCGAGGACGTGAGCCAGCGCTCGTCCTCGTGCCGGATGCCCGCACTCAACCCCGCCGCCCACAGCGGCAGGTTGGCGGGGTCACCGACGAAGGCTGCGACGGCAGCGGGGGGACGGTCGATGCTCACGGAGAGGTGGCGAACTGGCCAGGTCATGGCCCGACCCTATGCCCCCGGGTTAGCCTGCAATGGTGACTGAACTGCTTGATGAGGGTCCGTTCTTCCACGGCACGATCGCCGAGGTGCCGGTGGGTGGGCTGCTGAGCGCCGGTTTTCCGTCGAACTACCGGCCCGAGATCGTGATGAACCACATCTATTTCACCGCGACGGCGGACGGCGCAGGGCTGGCCGCCGAGCTCGCCCGCGAGCTGGCGGGTGGCAAGGCTGAACCGCGGGTCTATCGGGTCGAGCCCACGGGGGCGTTCGAGAACGACCCGAACGTCACCGACAAGAAGTTCCCGGGCAACCCGACCCGGTCGTACCGCACGAGCGAACCGTTGCGGGTCGTGGCCGAGGTCGACGACTGGACGCGCCTGAGCCCCGAAGCGTTGCAGCAATGGCGGGACAACCTGCGCCGACTGCGCGACAGCAACGCCGAGATCATCAACTAGCGCCAGCCTTCCCCGTGCGTCACGCCCAGTGCCGCCGGGCGAACGCGACGATGGCGACCCACAGCCCGACGGGCCACAGCACCCACGGCGCGTAGTGGGCCAGCATGAGGGCCCGCTTCCAGCCGGCCTCGACCTGGGTGACGGGGTTCGAGATGCCCCGCATCGTGAGGGTCACCAGCTGCCAGCCGGTGACGGCGATGATCAGGCTGACGAGTGTCGCCCCTGTCGCAGCGATCGCGACCACCAGGCCGGGCGGGATGCGATGCCCAGCAATCCGCTCGCCCCACGGCTGCACCAGCCCCAGGACGAGCAGCGAGGCGATGGTCTCGACGGCGATGAGCCCGAGCACGTAGAAGAGGCGGCCGCCGTGTTGGAATTCGGGCGCCGGCGACCAGCCGGCACCCCAGACCAGCATGTGCAACCGCCAGATGACCGGCAACAGCCCGGCCGCGACGGCCACCCACGCGGCGATCACCGCCCAGCGCTGCGGAGGTTTTAGCATTACAGTTCTAAAATACATATTCAAAAACTACGTCTAGGGTGGGGACCATGGCAAGACCCGCGCGCTTTTCTCCCGACGACATCATGGACGCCGCCTCCGCAGCCGTCCTGGAGCACGGACGCGGCGCAACGCTGGCCCAGGTGGCGCAAGCCCTGGGCGGCCCGACGGGCTCGATCTACCACCGGTTCGCCTCACGCGACGAGTTGATGGCCGCGCTCTGGTTGCGCTCCATCCGGCGATTCCACGTGGGCCTGATGGCGGCGTACACGCTGCCCGACCCTCAGGAGGCATTGCTGGCAGCCAC
The DNA here is from genome assembly GCF_050110855.1 of Aestuariimicrobium sp. G57. Classification (NCBI taxonomy): domain Bacteria; kingdom Bacillati; phylum Actinomycetota; class Actinomycetes; order Propionibacteriales; family Propionibacteriaceae; genus Aestuariimicrobium; species Aestuariimicrobium sp. G57. Next base: position 83,953 of record NZ_JBNINW010000003.1, read on the forward strand.
CAGGCACATCCCGATGCACTGCCGCGAGCACCCGGCGGACGCAATGGCGATGACACTGCATCGTCAGCCAGTCCTCGCGTCGTCCGGACCGGTGTCGCTGCGCGACGAGGCGCGCATGATCAACGACGAGGTGGACGCCGCGATGCGCGACCTGGTGGTGGCCCGCTACGGCGAGGACTCCGACGACGGGTTCCGGCTGGTCATGCTCGCCACACGAATGTGTCCTTTCGGCATGGTGCGCCCGTTCGTGGGCGGCGAGGTGCCGCATTGGCTGGACGAGACCTGTGTCGCGGCCGCAGAAGGAATCCTCGGGCTCGGCGACCGCTGAGCGTCGAACCCGAGCGCCATGACGGCGGCCCACCTGTGGACAACTCGAGAGTTGTCCACAGACGCGGGAATCGGCCCCCGAAGAGCCCCGGTCATCGATGAGACTCACTGCCATGACCTTTGAAGACCTGCCGGACCACTGGAACGAACTCCCCCTCACCGACCCCACAATGACCGCCGATGCCGTCGACCTCGTGCTCAGCGACCGCGACCGCGCCGCATGCAGTTTGCTCGTGCTGTTGTGCGACGACGACTTCGTGCCCCTGCAGCCCATCGTGATCGGCGAGGTCGACTGGAACTGCAGCGCGCGCGAGCGTCGCAAGGGGTTCTCATGGCTCAAGGACGTGCCGGTGGGTGGTGTCGTTGTCGCCATCTCGGCGATGCACCAGCTGCCCACCACCATGGCACAGCGTTGGCTGCGCACCGCCCAAACCGAGTTGCGGGACGGGCCCACACTGCTGGGTTTCTACACAGCCGCGGTGGGCGAACAACCGCGGGCCGTCACGCAGCCGGTTGCCGACGAGATCGCGTCGTGACGCTGCACTACGCCTGGGCGTGCCAGACCCGGTCGAGGTAGCACTCCACCTGCTCCTGGGTGCGGGTGAGCTGCTGGACCTTGACGTCAACGTGAGACTTTGGCATCGCTGCCATGAGCGAGCACTTCACGGACGGCCCCGGCATGCAGCACGCCTCTCGTCCCGGTGCGATCGACTGAGCCTCGCCAGGCCACGTCGTCCAGCACGCTGCGAACGAACGCCATGGCGGCCGGAGACGGGTTGAAATCGCTCCAGGCGAGGTATTCGACCCGTCCCGGGCCGTCAATCATGGGGACCGCACTGACCCCGGGAACGTCGCCGATCGCCCCGGGCGTCAGCAGGGCCACCGCCAGGCCGCGGCGCACCAGACCGAGCATCAGGTCGACGCCGGCCACCTCGAACGCCACATCGCGCGCCACCCCCTGGGCAGCGAATGCGGCGTCGGTCTGCGCGCGCCCCGAAGAACCAGCAGCGAAGTCGGCGAACGTCTCAGCAGCGAGGTCAACCAGACGGACGTCGTGACGCCCAGCCAGTCGGTGGCGCTCAGCAACCAGCAGCACGTGCTTCTCTCGGGCGAGCACCCGCGACTGCACCCCGAGCGGTGGCGTGGCCTCGCTGAGCCCCAGCACGGCCACGTCCATGGTGCCGTCGATGATCCGCGTGACGAACCCGGTGCTGACTCCCCCGCGCACGGCGATGCGGACGTCCGGGTGTGCCTGGTGGAACGACCCGAGCAGCGCGGGCAGGTCCAGTGCGGTCACGGTGGGGATGAGACCCACGGTCAGGGTGCCGCGGACCAGCCCGGCAGCTGCCGCGGCGTCCGTCGCCGCCCGGTCGGCGGCGTCGAGGCATGCCCTGGCACCGACCAGGAAAGCCTGCCCCGACGCGGTCACCTCGACACGACGACTGGTGCGTGCGAAGAGCGTCACCCCGAGAGCCACGCATGCCTCGTCCGGTCGTGTCCGGCGCACCGCGCTCACCGCCATGGCACCGATGGTGTGGGGCACGACCTATGTCGTGACGACGCACCTGCTGCCCGAGGGGCACCCGATGTTCGCGGCGCTGATGCGTACGCTGCCTGCGGGGCTGCTCGCGCTGCTCATCTCGCGCCAACTGCCGCGCGGGTCATGGTGGTGGAAGAGCCTGGTGCTGGGCACGCTCAACATGGGCGCGTTCTTTCCGCTGTTGTTCATCGCGGCGCAACGCCTGCCCGGTGGGGTCGCCGCGACCCTTGGCGCGGCCCAGCCGCTGGTGGTCGTGGCGCTCACAGTGGCGCTGCTGCACGAGCGGCTCTCGCTGTGGCGGCTCGGCTGCGCGGTGGTGGGTGTGTTCGGCGTGGCGCTGGTGGTGCTCGGCCCGGACACCCACCTCGACCCCGTGGGCATCGCCGCAGGCGTGGCCGGCGCGGTGTCGATGGGGGCAGGCGTGGTGCTGACGAAGAAGTGGGGCACGCCAGCGGGTGTCACCCCCATCGCCCGCGCAGGCTGGCAGCTGACGGGTGGCGGGCTGGTGCTGCTGGTGCCGACGCTGCTCATCGACGGCGTGCCGCCGGGCATCGACGGCCCGGCGATCGCGGGTTACGTGTGGCTCGGGCTGGTGGGTGGCCTGCTGACCTACACCCTCTGGTTCACCGGCATCGCCCGGCTGCCGGTGACGGCCACGGCACTGCTCGCCCTGCTGTCCCCACTGGTGGCAGCGGTCTGGGGGTCGTGGTCTCGGGCGAGTCGTTCACCATCGCGCAAGGGGCAGGCTTCGCGCTCGCGCTGGCGGCGATGCTCGCGGGCCAGCTGGCCCCCGCGCGGCTCGGTCGCCGGGTGACCCGCGCGCCGTTGTTGAGCGAACCCGGGCCCGGCTGAGTGGCGCGACTACCGTGGATTCCCCACCCCCCTCACACCGAGGACATCCCATGACCCAGCGTGTGCGAGTCCAGAATTTCGGCGTCAGCCGCGACGGCATCGCCGCCGGCGCTGACCAGACCCTCGACCAGCCCTTTGGCAGTGCCGTCGACCCGATGCGCCTGTTCTCGTGGGCCGTCGCCACCGCGAGTTGGCCCAACCGCACCGAACCCGGCGGCAGCCGCGGCTTCGAAGACCACGTGATCCGCGATTTCACCCACGGCATCGGCGCCGAGATCATGGGCCGGAACAAGTTCGGCCACCAGCGCGGCCCCTGGCCCGACGATGGGTGGCACGGCTGGTGGGGTGAGGACCCGCCGTTCCACACCCCGGTCATCGTCCTGACCCACCACGAGCGCCCGCCCCTGCCCGTCGGTGACACCACCTTCCACTTCGTCAACGCCACACCGGCCGAAGCACTGGCCCGCGCGTTCGACCTGGCCAATGGCTTGGACGTCCGCATCGGTGGCGGCGTCACCACCGTGCTTGAGTTCCTGGACGCCGACCTGATCGACGAGCTGCATGTGGCGATCGCCCCGGTTGAGTTCGGCGACGGTTTGAAGCTCTGGGATCGCCCCGAGGACCTTGAGGACCGATTCCACCTCGAGAAGATCACGGCACCGAGCGGGGTCGAGCACTGCTTCCTGTGGCGCCGCGACGGCACACCGGTCCAGACTTGATCCAGAGTCAAGCGGGACGTCTCGCCCAGAGCCCTCGACCGAAGGAGTCGTCATGGCAGAGAAGACAGATGTCATCGTCATCGGCATGGGCCCCGGGGGTGAGTCGGCTGCCGCGACATTGGCCAAGGCCGGCTTGCGCGTCGTCGGCATCGAGAAGAACCTCGTCGGCGGCGAATGCCCCTATTACGGCTGCATCCCGTCCAAGATGATCATCCGCGCCGCCAACGCCCTCGCCGAGGCACGCAGGGTCGCCGAGCTGGCCGGTACGGCCGAGGTGGTGCGCGACTTCTCGCCGGTCGCCCAGCGCGTGCGCGACGAGGCCACCGACGACTGGGACGACACCGTCGCCGTCGAGCGCTTCGAGAAGGCCGGTGGCCATTTCGTGCGCGGCACCGCCACGGTCACCAGCCCGACAACCGTCCAGGTCACCGGCCCCGACGGCGACCTCGAGTTCGAGGCTGCCCGGGCCATCGTTCTCAACACCGGCACTGATCCGGCCGTGCCGCCGATCCCCGGGCTGGCGGGCACCCCGTTCTGGACCAACCGTGAAGCCATCGCCGCCACCAGCGCACCGGCATCGCTGATCGTGCTCGGTGGTGGCCCCATCGGGCTCGAACTCGCCCAGGCCTTTGCCCGCTTCGGCACCCACGTCGATGTGCTCGAGGGCCTCGACCGGCTGCTGCCCCTCGAAGAACCCGAGGCCAGCACGCTGATCGAGGACGTCCTGGCGGCTGAAGGGCTCGGCATCCACACGGCCACCCGCGCCGAGGGCGTGCGCCATGACGGCAAGGCCTTCACCGTCACCGCCGGGGACCGGGAGTTCAGTGCGGAGCGGCTGTTGGTGGCCACCGGTCGGCAGACGCATTTCGAGGCCCTTGGCCTCGCCTCACTCGGTCTGGACACCAGTGCGAAGGTCGTCCCCACCGATGGGTACCTGCGGGTGGCTGAGGGCGTCTATGCCATCGGCGACATCACGGGCCACGGTGCCTTCACGCACATGTCGATGTACCAGGCGAGGATCGCGGCCGCCCACATTCTCGACCAGAATCCGGACGCGGCCAGCTACCACGCCGTGCCACATGTGACCTTCACCGATCCCGAGATCGGCGGGGTGGGCCTTACCGAACACCAGGCCAGGGAACAGGGCGTGCCCGTCGCGACCGCGACCGCGCAGGTCCCGAGTTCGGCGCGCGGTTGGATCCACAAGGCCGGTAACGATGGCTTCATCAAGCTCGTCGCCGACACCGATCGCGGCATCCTGGTCGGTGCCACCTCGGCAGGCCCCACCGGCGGTGAGGTGCTGTCGATGCTCACCCTCGCGGTGCACGAGCGCACCCCGATCGCACGGCTGCGCGACATGGTCTACGCCTACCCGACGTTCCACCGCGCGGTCGAGGACGCCCTGGGCCGACTGCCCTGACCCGGGGACTAGTCTGGCGACGTGTCGACCACGAAGACTGCGCCCGCCCCTCGCATCAGTCCCTGGCAGATGGTTGACCGGGCTCGGGCTGGTCAGCCTGTTCGCCGACATGGTCGCAGACGGCGGCAAGGCGTTGTACGGGCCGCTGCTCGGTTCGCTCGGCGCCTCGGCACTGATCGTCGGCCTGGTCACCGGTGCGGCAGAGGCGACGTCCCTGCTGCTGCGGCTGGTCGCCGGCCCGCTGGCGGACGCGAAGGGCAACCACTGGAGCTGGACCATCGGTGGTTACGCCTTGACGGCGGTGTGCATCCCGTTGCTGGCAGTGACGCCGTCCATTGGCGCGGCAGGGGTCATCGTTGCCTCGACGCTGATCATCCTCGAACGGGTGGGCAAGGCGTTCCGCAGCCCGTCGAAGTCAGCGCTGCTCGCGCAGGCGTCGCGGGCGATCGGTGCCGGGCGTGGGTTCGGGGTGCACAAGGCACTCGACATGATCGGGGCCGTGTCCGGGCCGTTGATCGTGGCGGCGGTGCTCGCGTGGCGGGGGCAATTGTGGCTCGCGTTCGCCGTGCTCGTGATTCCCGGCGCCATCACGATGGCGATCCTGTTCTGGCTGCGACGCACGGTGCCCAACCCGTCGGTGTTCGACCCGGCGGCGTCCGAGTCGGGTCATGAGGCGCCGAAGGCCACGACCAAGAGCGGCTTCCTCGACCTGGCCGTCGGACGAGACCTGCCCAGGAGCTTCTTCGTCTATGCCGTGGCCGCCGGCCTGATCTCTGGCGGGCTGGTCTCGTGGGGCATCGTCTCGTTCCACCTGCAGCGCGCCGGCATGGTGCCGCTGGCCCTCATTCCCGTGGTCTTCGCCGGTGCCATGGGCGTGGGTGCCATGGCCGCGCTCGGCAATGGCTGGGCCTATGACCGCATCGGCACGAAGGTGCTGCTCATCGTCCCGCTGTTGACCGCACTCGTGCCCGCGCTGGCACTGGGCGACTCGCTGGGATTGGCGCTGCTTGGCATGGCCGTCTGGGGCATGGCTACCGGTATCCAGGACTCGACCATCAAGGCCGTCGTGGCGAAGCTGGTGCCACAGGCCCGGCTCGCCGGGGCGTATGGGGTGTTCGCGGCCATCCAGGGGGTGGCGGCGCTGGTCGGCGGCATCGTGGTGGGCGCGCTGTACGACGTGTCGCGACCCTGGCTGATCGTCGTGGTGGCGGTGGGCCAGGCGGTGGCGCTGGTGCTGCTGATCGTGACCGAGACGCGGGCCGCGCGGACTGCATAGCGGCCGGCCGGCCTCGTCCTCACCCCTGCTGCAGCACCGCCTCGAGCTGGTCGATCGCCCAGTCCAGGTCGTCCTGCGTGATGGTCAGCGGCGGCGCGATGCGGATGGTCTGCCCATGCGTGTCCTTGACGAGCACGCCGCGGGCCAGCACCCGTTCGGCGACCTCGCGTCCGGTGCCCTTGGACGCCGCGATGTCGACGCCTGCCCACAGCCCGGCGACGCGCACTTCGGTCACCCCATGCCCCAGCAACGCCTCGAGCCGGGCCTTGAGGTGGTGCCCCAGCGTCACCGCCCGCTGCTGGAACTCACCGGTGCGCAGCAGCTCGACCACCCGCAGCCCGACCGCCGCCGCGACCGGGTTGCCACCGAAGGTCGACCCGTGCTCGCCCGGCTGGAACACCCCGAGCACGTCGCGGTCACCGACCACCGCTGAGACCGGCAGGATGCCGCCGCCCGCGCCTTGCCCAGCAGGTACAGGTCGGGGACGACGCCCTCGCGGTCACAGGCGAAGGTCGTGCCCGCGCGTCCCAGCCCCGACTGGATCTCGTCGGCGATGAACAGCACCTGGTGGCGGGTGCACAGCTCACGGACGGCCCGCAGGTAGCCCGGCGGCGGGATGATCACGCCTGCCTCGCCCTGGATCGGCTCGATCAGCACGGCTGCGGTGTGCACGTCGATGGCGGCCTCGATCGCGGCGGCGTCCTGGTAGGGCACGACGGTGAAGCCCGGGGTGAACGGGCCGAACCCTTCGCGGGCGAGCGGGTCGTCACTGAACCCGACAATCGTGGTGGTGCGACCGTGGAAGTTGCCGGCGGCCACGATGATGCCGGCCTTGTCGGCGGGCACCCCCTTGACCCGGTAGGCCCAGGCACGGGCGGCCTTGATGCCGGTCTCGACGGCCTCGGCGCCGGTGTTCATGGGCAGCACGAGCTCCTTGCCGCACAACTCGGCCAGGGCGGCGCAGAACGCACCGAGCTGGTCGTTGTGAAAGGCCCGGCTCGTGAGCGTCAGTCGTCCGAGCTGGTCGATCGCCGCGCTGACCAGGTCGGGGTGTCGGTGCCCGAAGTTCAGGGCTGAGTACGCCGAGAGCAGGTCGAGGTAGCGCCTGCCCTCGACGTCTGTCACCCAGACGTCTTCTGCGGTGGCCACCACCACCGGCAGCGGGTTGTAGTTGCGCGCGACATGCTCGTCCTCGTCGTGGATGAAGCCGGCAGTCATCGTCTCGTGGTTGGTCGTGGTGCTCATGGTCAGGCTCCTCGCAGTTCCAGGGTGCAACATTTGATGCCGCCGCCGCCCAGGTGCAGTTCGGAGACGTCGACGGTGACGGGGTGGTAGCCGCGCTCACGCAGCTGGGCTTCGAAGGTGGCGGTGTGGGGTGCGATGACCACGTTGTGGCCGTCGCTGATGGCGTTCACCTCGAGCGTCGGCGGCGCCGAGGCAGCCACGCGGATCGCGTCAGGGAAGCGTTCGGTGAGCACCGCCCTGCTGGCGGCGTCGAAGGCCTCGGGCAGATAGGCGATCGTCGTCCGGTCGAGCACGCACAGTGCGGTGTCGAGGTGGTAGTACGCCGGGTTCACCAGCCGCAACGGGACGACCTCGCGGCCGAACACCCGGGCGACTTCGGGGTGGCTGGCAGGCTCGGAACGGAAGCCGTGCCCAGCGAGGATCACGTCGCCGACCAGCATGAGGTCACCCTCACCCTCCTGGATCGCCATCGGCTCGACGACGTCTAACCCGTGGGCGGCGAACCAGTTCATGAAGGGCCGTTGTTCGGCGCGGCGCTGGGTGACCCTGAACCTCGGGCCGAGGGCCACGCCGTCGATGACCAGCCCACCATTGGCGGTGTAGACCATGTCGACCAGCCCCGGGATGGGGTCGATCAGCTCGACCTCGTGGCCCAGTGCGACATAGGTGTCGTGCAGCCTCTGCCACTGCCGCAGCGCCCTGGCCGTGTCAGGCGGGTGCGCCCTGCTCATCCAGGGGTTGATCTCGTACGTGACCGCGAAATGGTCAGGCCGGCACATGAGGTAGCGACGGTGCTGCATTCCCGCGGAAGTCATGGCGCTCCCCACCGAGGACGGTCGGCGGACGCTGTCCCGGGGCCCGGCGGCAGTTCAACCCGCTGCGTTGCGGGGAAGGGGCGACACGGGCACGCCTGGGTCAATTATTCCACGGGCAGCAGTTTCTCGTACCGAGCGGAGTCGGCACGCTCAGGGACCGGCAACTCGTCGACCCCACCCACCGACTGCGCGGCCTGCAACAGGGCCAGCCCGATGTTCGGACGCGTCGCGGCCCTGGTCAGGATCTCCCGGACCTCGGCCTCCATGGAACGGCCATGCAGCTTCGCCTGTGCGGCGAGCTTGGCCTTCACGGACTCATCGAGCCCGCGGACGACGATGGACGCTCGGCCTCGAGCTTCTTCACAATCCGCTGCACCGTCAGCCACGTGCGGGTGGTGATGTCCTTGCCATAGGTCTGGTCGAGCCAGCGCATGAAATCAGGGGTCTGGCCCGGCTCGCTGTTGTCGATGACGGCAAGGAACGCCCGCGCCGCCTTGTCGAAGCCGACCACGCGCACCAGCGGATCAGGGTCGTCGGGCAGTTCGGTCGGCGGCGCGGCGCCGTCCTTGAGGAACGTCACGACGAGGTAGCTGCCGCGACCGTGGGTCAGCCCGGGGAACGGGTCGCTGTCGAGCAGCGACCGCAACTCCCCCAGCGAACGGACGATCGTGCCACCACCAATGCCCAGGTCTTCGACGAGCGCGGCCTGGATGGTGCGTTCGAGGGCCGGCACATCTGCCTCGTCCGACTCGAAGGTGATGTTGCCGCTGGCCAGCACCGAGGCGACCCGCGCGTAACCCAGCCGCTCGAAGACGCTGCGCAGGCGGGCATTGGAGTTGTTGGGCAGCGACGGGGCGATGCCGCGCAGCAGGGCGGCGTAACGGGTCATGACAACGCTCACCCCTCAGGGTCGGATGGTGTGATGATCAGGCCTTCGTGGGTCACGGTGGCCCCGAGCACGTGGTCATGCTCGTCGCGGAAAATGACGTCCACATCACCCAGTCCGGTCCATCGATGCAACGGATCAGGGTTCGGGTCTTCGGGAAAGAACCCGCCGAGGTCTTCGATGGCGCGGGTGATGGCGCGGTCATAGGCGAATCGACGCTTCACGGCATTCGGCCGTGGCCGGGCATAGCCGTTCCCTGCCCCGACGCCTACCGTCCTGCTCGAGTCGGTTCCGAGGTGGTCGAGCAGCGGGTGCCCCTCATCCCCGTCGTTGAAGACGAACTCGATGTGCGCCGTCCGGGGACGCAACGACTGCAGCCATGCGAGCTGTGCCTCGTGTGAAGGGACCTCCTCGCGATCGTGATCGGTCTTCCACCCCATGGGGCAGCACACTACTGTGTCGTGCCACTCCGAGAGGCTACGCTGCCCGGACGAGCATTGGCGGGACGCCCTGTGGTTCATGACGTCATCAAAGCCGCCGTGCTGCGCGCACGACCGGTACCGAAGCGGACCACGGACGCGAGCGATGCCTCGTTCGGCGTGCTCGTGCGGATGGTCGACCTGGGCGCCGACCTGCAGGCGGTGGATTCCTACGGGAACTCCGCGCTGCATCGCGCGGTGCTCGACGCCGTCCAGGTCCTGCCCTCGCGCGATCCCGGGTAGGCCACAGCACGAATCTCGATCAGTTGCTGTGGCCCACCCGGCAGGCTCGCCACACCGATCAGGGTTGCAGCCGGACGATGATCGCCCAGGTATTGCTTGACCAGCGGGTTGTACTGGGCGTGGTGCGCCTGGGGGTCGACCATGTAGATCTGCAGCTCGGCGATGTTCGTCCTGGTCACGCCGAATCCCGTCAGCACGCGGTCGAGGTTCTCGAGCGTCTGCCTGGTCTGTGCCTCGATGTCGCCGGCACCGACGAAGGCTCCCTGCATGTCGTGCGACATCTGCCCCGAGATGTAGATGGTGCCGTTGACGCAGTAGCCGGCGCTCAGACCGGCGGCTTCCTCCTGCGGGACGCCGTGGCTGTAGGTGGTGATGGTGGCCATGTCGTTGCTCCTGTGTTGTCGCTGGTTGAGTTCATTCTTCACCAGGACTCAGGTGCTGGCGGGGTGATGGGCCTCCCCCAATGGGCACGACGCTCCCCCTCGAGAGCACGCCGCTCCCCATGGACGCACCACGCTCCCCTTGCGCCCGGTCCGACGGGGAGCGTCGCCACCGCAAAGGGAGCGGCATGCACCCCAGGGGGAGCGCGGTGCATGCGGACGGCCGCGGGACAACACCTGCCGCGCCACCGCTCGTCCAACAACGCGCTCGTCCAACGCGGCTCGTCCAACAACGCAGCCGAACCCGCGTGCACCGAAGTTCACCAGGCGCGTTCTCGACGTCAACGCTTTGGTCGCACTTCGCGGAGCAGCGGCAGGATTCCGGCCGCAACGACCAGCACGGCGCTGAAGACTCCGCTGCCCAGCAGGATCCAGCCCGCCAGGGATGCGTCGCCCTCGTCCTGCACGTGAATTGCGACGCCCGCCTTGCCCGGGATCTTCCAGCCGATCGCGTGCTCGGGGCGCAGCAGGGCGACCAGCCCCCATCCGATGAGCATGAACCACACGGCGCACGACGCCACGCGGATGATCAGCGTCAGCGTCACCGCAGACCGCGGAAGGAACACCAACGCCGCAGCACTCGAGCCCACCAGCGTCACGGCACTGCAGGCCACGAACACGCCCCACACGCCCCAGGACAGGTGCATGGCGCACCCGCCGAGCGCCAACAACGCCACGGCAGCCATGATCGCCCATGATTTGGCACCAAGACGCAACTGAACACCTTCCCCCTGCTGGGACGCACCCAGTGTGACTGATGGCATCGAGAGGTCACCAACGTGCATCCACGTCAACTGGGCATCTCAGCCCGGCACCCCATCGCGGCGCTCAGGGGTGATGGAGCACATCCCCAACCTCCGCACGCAGCGCTTGTGCGGCAGAGCAGGGCAACCAACGAACGCCATAGACCAAGCCTTGATGCTCGAGTCGACCGCACTCGATCTCTGGGACAAGCGCCCAGCGCATGCCGTAGTCCTCCTCCAACGATGACCGGGTCCCGTCGAGCCAGACAATGCGCAAATACACGCTCCACCTGGTGGACTTGCCGAAGCCAGGAGACCAGAAGGCCTCTCGACGCGTGAACAAGTGGCCGTGCAACTGTCCGTCCCTGAACAATTCCGCGACACCATCATCGAACACCGACAGTGTCGGATCCTGAAGCTCGACGGCCGGCAGGGGCGCCTCCTTGCTGTCCCACCACCGATCCAGGCGCGCCTGGACCCAGGAGGCCAGGCTTCGACGACGAGCGCTGCTCATGGTGTGAGCGTAGCGAACGGCAGGGACTCACTCACCCAGGTCGCCGCTCAGCCCGGCATGACGCCCAGGATCTTGACCAGCTCCACCAGTCGCGGGTCCAAACCCGAGCGCAGGGCAGTGACTCTTGCTCAAGTTCATGCGACGAATCTATGCCTCGGCAGCGACGAGTTGTCGAGCCGCAGGCCACGCCACCCACCACGAGTTCGTGTCAGGCGCAGCAGGACAGCAGCTCCGCCTTCGTGGTGAACGTCCTGGCGACGATCCGGATGCCCTCGGCCATGGTCAGGTACGGAGCCCAGGCGTCCGCCACCTCCGCGATGGTCTTGCCGATGAGGTGAACGCCAGTCGCAGCCAGTTCGCCGGCGTCCTTGGCGACGGAGCTCAACCCCAGGATCTCGTTCGTGTCCGCATTCACGACCATCTTGATGAAGCCGCGGGTGTCGCGGTTCACCACGGCCCGAGGCAGGTGGTGCAGCGCCAGCACGCGGCAGTCGCAGCGGATACCCGCGGCGACGACCTCTTGCTCTGTCATCCCGACCGCGCCGACCGCTGGACTCGTGAATGTCACCCTCGGCAGGCGTGTGTAGTCCACCGATCGGTCCGCCGCGGCGAAGGCGTTCTCTGCGACCAGGGTGCCGTGGTTCGCGGCGACGTAGACGTACTCCGGGTGCCCGGTCACGTCCCCGGCAGCCCAGATCCGTGGGTTGGAGCTCTGCATCCGGTCGGAAACGACGACCTCACCGAGTTCGCCGGTCGCCACCCCCACGGTGTTGAGGCCGAGCCCCTCGGTGACGGCGCGTCGTCCGAGTGCGACCAGGACGTGGTCAGCCCGGAACTGCTGCTCGCTGCCCGCGACATCGGCCGTCACGACGACCTGGCCGGTGGACCCTTCGCGCACCATCCGGACCGGCACAGCGCGTCGCACCACCCGGATGCCCTCGTCGGCCAAAGCGCCCTCAAGCACCTGCGACACCTCCGGCTCTTCCTTCGATGCCAGGCGCGAACGTGCCAGCACCGTGACGGACGATCCGAGCCGGGCGAACAGCTGGGCTTGCTCGAGCGCCACGGGGCCACCACCGAGCACCAGCAATGACGTCGGCACCTCGTCGAGTTCCATCGCCGTCGTCGACGTCACGTACCCGGCCTCGTCCAGGCCCTCAATCAGTGGGGCCCACGGCCGGGAACCCGTGGCAACCAGGTAGTGATCGGCCTCGATGACCTCGACGCTGCCGTCGGCTGCAGTCACCGTGAGCAATGGCTCGTCCGGCGTGCCGACGAACGCAGCATCACCTTGGCGCACCGCCCAGCCGTAGGAGTTGGCCACGTCGATGTACTTCTCGCCGCGCAGCGACTCGACCAACCCCTGCTTGCCGGCGACCAGCGCGGCCATGTCGACGGGCCCCGCGGCGGTGGCAATCCCCGGGAAGCGCGACGCGTCGTCGGCAATGTGGCGTGCCTCAGCCGCCGCGATGAGTGCCTTGGACGGGACACAACCCGTGTTCACGCAGGTGCCTCCGAGGGTGCCACGCTCGATCATCACCACAGATTTGCCCAGCGTCGTCGCGTGGATCGCCGCCGCGAAGGCCGCACCTCCGGACCCGATCACGGCGAGCTGGTAGCGCTGGGGGCTCGGCCCAGCTGTGAATCGTTCATCCGCTGTAGTCGTCATGCGACCAGTGTGAACCTTCCAGTACACTGGAAGGTCAAGTGCTGTGATCAGAAACGCTGCGATCAGGGAATCAGGGGAATCATGAGAATCGGTCAGCTCGCGGCCATCACCGGGGTCACCTCGAAGACCCTCCGGTTCTACGAGGCCGAGGGGCTCCTGCCCCCGACCCAGCGCACGGTGTCCGGGTACCGCGACTACACCAATGAGTCCACGCACAGGATCGACTTCATCCGTCGCGGTCAGGCAGCGGGCCTCACGTTGGCCCAGATCCGCCAGATCCTCACGATGCGGGACGACGGACGGGCCCCGTGCGAGCATGTCATCCAGCTTCTCGACCAGCGTCTGACCGAGATCGACAGGCAGATCGCCGACCTGCACGCGCTCCGGCGCTCGATAGCCGACCTGCGGTCAGCGGCGGACGACGTGGACCCGAACAGCTGTGGGGCCGAGGACGTCTGCCTCTACCTCTGACGCCTGCAGGTTGCCCCGAACTGACGACACCGGGTCACAGCTGGATCGACCTGTCCTCAACGACGGCATCGAGGTAGGCCGTCGCCGCCCTCAAGACCTCGATCCCCAGCGCCTCGTGCGGCACCTGCCCCAGCAGACGGTGCGTGAGGGACTCGACCAGGGCGACCAGAGTCACAGCCGTCCCCAAAGCGTCGGGCCACCCGTGCTCGGCCTCGAGCAGGGCTGCCACTGCCTTGCATAGAGACTGCTGGGCGTTGATGAAGCACTCCTCCAGTTCGGGTGTGCGCGGCGAGCGGCCCGGCGCTCTCTTGCAGGTGTCGCTGGGCCAACTCGAGCAACAAGGCGTCCTTGTTCGGGAAGTACTGGTACAGGGAGCCGATCGAGACACCGGCCCGGGCGGCGAAGCGGTCGGTGGTCGCCGAAGTCCCCTCGTCGGCGAAAACGTGAGCAGCCGCTGTCAGGATCCGTTGCACAGTCTCTCGTGAACGCCGCTGACGAGGCATCTTGCGCGGGCCGAAGGTCTTGGAACCCGGCATCGCCACCTCCCCGAATGCGAGTACAAAACGCGAGTAATCCCTCATATTCTTACGCATGGAATCACATCTGGTCGGATGGCGCACGTTCGCCGTACTTGGCCTCGCGCTCTACGCCGTGGGACTGCTGCTCGCGTTCGGTGCGCGTGCGTGGTGGCACTTCAGGCGAACCGGCGACTGGGGCATCCGTCGGGTCAGTTCCACGGAACCATTCCTCGGCAGGCTGGGCGCGGGGTTGTTCGGTGCCTCGTTGGCTATGTGTGCGCTCGGGCTCATCATCGGCGCAGTCGTCCCCGCATGGCGACTCCCCATACCCAACTACTGGGCCTGGGTGGGACTGGCCGCGTGCGTTGCCGGACTGCTCGCAGTCGTCGCCTCACAGCTCGCCATGGGCACCTCGTGGCGGGTGGGGGTCGACCCGCAGGAGCGTACCGAGCTGGTCACGGACGGCCCCTTCGCCTGGGTGCGCAACCCCATCTTCACAGCCATTGGCGCCACTCTGGTCGGGTTGGCACTCATGGTGCCCAACTGGGTCGTCCTCCTCGCCCTGGTGCTGTTCGTGGTGGGCGTCCAACTCCAGGTCCGGTTGGTCGAGGAGCCCCACCTGATCACCGCCCATGGTGACGCCTATCTGTATTACGCCCGCCGCACCGGCCGCTTCGTCCCCGGCCTCGGGCGCCTGGTCGGGACCCGCCCAGGCGAATCGACGCTGGGTTGAGCGCCTTCTCGGCGTTCACGCCATGATCGGCCCGGCCATCATGGAATTGTTCCGGCATCGAACCGGGCAGAAGGGCTTGCCACATGAGTGATTCCAGCTCGCGCGAGGCACGGGCGCGAAGCTTCACCAGCAGGAGCGAGTTTCACCGGCCGAGGGTCCGGCACAGCTTGTTCCTCGTGCTCGTGGGCCTGCCGCTTGTCGCGTGGGGGATGTACGTGGTCATCAATGACGTCCATGGACGCACGTTGACACCCTTGCAGGCATGACGACACCCGTGGACGGGTGTCGACGTGCGCCGATGGGTGTCGACGTGCACCTCCAGGTGGGTTGGCGCTCCCGCAGTGGGCACGACGCTCCCCCTCGAGAGCACGCCGCTCCCCTTGGACGCACCACGCTCCCCTTGCGGCCGGCCTCACAGGGAGCGTCGTCACCTCAAAAGGAGCGGCATGCACCCCGGGGGGAGCGTAAGAGCGGGCTCCCGCCAGCGGGACCCAACTCGACGTTGAAGTCAGTGCCCGACCCCGCCTTCGCCATTCCGACCCGAAGGGCCATGTACTCGCCACTCAGATTGAGACGGGCGTCCAGAGCCGATCGATGGGCATCACGTGCAGACGATCCCCGCGTCCGGGATCGATCTGCCTCGTCCGTGGTGTCGAAGGCGGACCCTCACCGTCTGCGTGACGCCGACCCACTCGCGGCCGACGAGGGTGCGCGCACCGGTTCCACGAGCTATCGGCTGACCGCCGAGGGGCGCGATGGGGAAATTGTGGGCCTCCCTGCCCGATCTGGTGGCATCGAGAGGTCACCATCTGTACCACCTGGGGCTCGGGTTCTGCAGAAAGTTGCCTCTCGATCACCGGGTGGCGCTTGTGCCACGGAGCTCAAGGATGGCTCAGCAGCACGCCCACACCGCCGCTGAATTTGATGCCGGCGAAGGTCGCCGCGCGCTCGACCTCAAGGAACCCCAGCTCCAGGTGCAGGTCAATCGACGCAAGGTTCCCGGCGTTGATCACGCTGAAGATCGGTTCGTCCTGCGTCGTCCTCGGGGTGTCGCGAACCAGCTCACCCAGCAGCCGCGCACCGATACCGCGCCGACGCGCGGCTGGGACGACAGTCAGCCCGGCAACCAGCCACTCCAGCTCCGCACCCGGACGAATCCGCACCTTCTGGATGCCGCACCAGCCGACGGGTGCCCCATCCTGCTCTGCGATCAACAACACCTCCAGCCGAGCGATGAGACGACGGGCACTGACGAGATGCTCGTGGGCGGTTCCACCTCGTACGGCCATGATGGTCGCGAGAGCATCTGCGTCCGTGGGCAGGGCGTTGCGCGTCGCCACGGAGGCATCGGGCCCCGATGAGCGGGCGGCCGGCGCATAGTCGGCGAAGGCACGTGGTCCGGCCGTCATGCGATCTGCGGGGGCGTGATCGCGGCCCCGTCCAGGATCTCGTCAATGCGTCGCGGAGGCACACCGATCTCCACCGCGAGCTTGTTCTGGCCGGGACATGGGCCTCATGCTATCCAGACACCGGAGGAGCCGCGGCGGTGGGACCCGAGCAGATGGGTATCGATGATCCCGATCGCTTCCATCAGCGCGTACATCGTCGTGGGGCCGACGAACGCGAATCCTGCCTTGCGCAGCGCCTTGGACAGGGCGAGCGATTCCGGCGACGTCGTGGGGATCTCCGCGAAGGTGCGCGGGGCCGGTGTCTTCGCAGGCTGGAAGGACCAGACGAAGTCGACTATTCCACCTCTGTCTCGCAGACGAATGGTAGCTTTCGCATTCGTGATCGCGGCATGGATCTTCGCCTTGTTCCGCACGATCCCTGTGTCGGTCATGAGCCGCGCGATATCGGCCTCTCCATAGGCGGCGACGCGTTCGGGATCGAAACCGTCGAACGCGACGCGGAACGCGGGCCGCTTGCGCAGGATCGTCGCCCACGACAGGCCGGCCTGGAAGGCTTCGAGGCTGATGCGCTCGTCATTCCCGACTCGTCGGTCACGGGCATTCCCCACTCGGTGTCGTAGTAGTCGCGCAGCATCGGGTCGACGCTCGCCCATGCCGGGCGGGCCAGGCCCTCGTCACCGACGACGACGCCAGGGTCCCCGGGCGTACCGGCGGGCGCTGCGGTGGCGGGTGTGCTCACACTGTTTCTCTCGCTCGTTCGGATCTGATCTGGGAAGACGACCGCTCAGCCGTCGAGGCCGGTAACCCGCACCGTGATGTTGATCCGCCCGGTCTGCAGCCCGCAGCCGTCCGGTGCGGTGCCCGGGTAGACCTTCGGGATGCCGTGGTAGGCGAGCCGGGAGGGGCCGCCGAACACGAACAGATCGCCGGAGGCGAGCTCGATGTCCTTGTAGGGCTTGTTGCGAGACTCAGTGTTGCCGAACCGGAACCTGCAGGTGTCCCCGATCGACAGCGACACCACCGGGGCCAAGGATCGTTCGTCCTTGTCCTGGTGCATGCCCATCCGCGCCGCATCGTCGTAATAGTTCACCAGTGCGGTATCCGGTGTGTAGCCATCGCCTGCGTGCGGGTTGCCGGTCGCTGCGACGAGTGCCTTGCGGCCGAGACGCACCATCCAGTCGGGGAAGTCGAGCACCCGATTGCCGTTCACGTCGACGGCCTCGCGGGTGTACTCATAGGGGTGCCAGTGCCAGCCCAGGCATACGGTGCGCACGCTCATCTCGTGCCCACGCACCTTCGCCGCCCGGATGGGCACCGGGCCGTTAGTCCACTCGTGGAAGCGGGCGACGATCCACCGCTGCTGCTCGAGCGTGAGCCAGCCCGGCACGTAGTACGCCCCCTCGGGCAGCTCCGGGGTGGGCCAGTCGATCATGTCGTCTCCGAACAGGGTGCTCACAGCATGATCCTCTCGATCTCGGCGGGATGCAGGGGCTCGATGTCGCCATCCCGGATCGAACGCGAGGTGTCGTCGCGTCCGTGACCGATCGCAATGTTCTGCGCCCCTAGTCGGATCCCCAGCTCTATCAGCGCGTTGACCTCAGCATCGGCCGCGGGCTGCACTTCCGTGTTGCGCACAGTCGGGGGCATGGACAGGCGCGGACCACGACTCATCGGATCTCCTCTCGGGCCCGCTTCCACGCGGCGTACTTCCCCGGCAGGCAGACACCGCAGGGCCGGAACCCCGCGGCGACGGCCGTTGCCTCGTCGGCGAAGAACACCCGGTTCTTCACGTAGCCGCCCTTCGCGATGGCGCGCAGCGCCGCCGGGCAGTCCAAGCAGCCATAGATGCGTCCACCACGGTGCCCGCCGACGGTTCCCGGAATCGAGCTCTGGTAGGGCTTCCGGTCCGCGTCAAGGAGCGTGTAGGTCTTGTCGCCCATCGCACCCTCACGCGGCATCGTGGAAAACCAGCGCGAGCGTGAACCGCTCACCCGAGCGGATCGCCGATACGCCGTGCCTTACTGGGGCCGCCGACCAGCCCCGCTTGGACTCCACCGGTCGATCCCGCGTGGTGAACACGTAACCGTGACCCTGTGGCAGCAGGAATGCGGTACCCCTGGACTGCGCCCTGGGGCGCTGCTCCAGCAGCAGGAACTCGCCGCCGGTGTGATCCACGCCCGGGTTGTTGAGGTTGATGACCACCTGCAACGGGAAGACCAGGTCGCCGTAGAGATCACGGTGCAGCGCGTTCCAGTCCTTTGCGCCGTACTTCAGCAGGATCGCGGTCGACTTGTCCTGCCCGGCCCGATGGCACTTCTCCAACCACTCGTCCAGGGTGTCCGGCCAGATTGCCTCACGGCCGAGTTTGCCCCACCAGTCGCGGGCGATCGGCAGCAGACGCGGGTAGAGGGCCTGCTTCAGTCGCTCGATCGGCTCCGGGTAGGGGGCGTGGAAGTACTTGTACTGCCCCTCCCCGAATCGCACCCGACCCATGTTGACCGTCTGCCGGAACATCTCGCCGGAGTCGTAGAGGCCTCGGATCTCCTCGGCCTCTTCGGGGGTGAGCAGCTGTGGCAGCAGCGCTCCGCCATAGTCGTTGACCTCTTCGGTGATGGATTCCCAGTCGCCGGAATCCACGCGCTGCGCGTACACGTCGCGGCTTGCTGAGGCCATGTTCTTCCTCCTTGTACATCTGAGTGTGGCCGTAACCGATGTGTGGCAGATGGCCTTGCGGCGAGCGAGGCCAGGAACGTCTCGGAACAGGCATCGTCTGCGTCCACGCCGGGTCCGGGCACAGAACGAACGGCAGACCCGCAGCACGGTCTCCCCGTGCCGCTTGACGACCTGCTCATATGGGCGCTTCACCTTCATCACAAGGTAGACGCGCCAGTCCGACGAAACGTGAGATCCGAGTTGCTAGAACAATCGCGACCTGGACTTCTCGGCCGGTTCCTCCAGCTCCAGCAGGAATCGCTTGCGCTCAAGCCCTCCCGCGTATCCGGTCAGGGAGCCATCCGCGCCCACCACGCGATGGCAGGGGATGATGACGCAGACCGGGTTGCGACCCACGGCCTGTCCAACCCGCTGCGCGAGACGTCGATCCCCCAAGCGTTCCGCCAACGCGCCGTAGCTCGTGGTCTGCCCGTAGGGAATCTCCTGCAGCATCGCCCACACCTTCTCGGAGAACGCATCACCTCGCGCGCGCACCGGCACGTCGAATGACTGTCGATCTCCGTCGAGGAATGCGTCCAGCTCGTCCTTCGTCCGGGCGAGCACTTCGTCAGTCACGGCCTCGACACGGATGCCGAAGCCAGACTCGTTTGGCAGGTGCCAGTGACCTGGAAAGTACAACCCAGTCAACGCGTCGCCGTCAGAGACGAGGGTCACCTCGCCCAACGCTGTCTTCACACGTGCATGTCGCGGATTCGCCATGTTCTGCACCTTCCTGTTCATGATGAAGACGTCTGAATCCCCTCGGACGTGAGAGAAGCATCTGCATCAATCAGCCATTCACCAGCGCCACTCGTGGTGCGCGGATGCGCGGGAGTATCTCGACGGCGATGATCACCACAGCGCAGATGATGCCCATGCCGAGCACGCTCCAACCAATCCACACAGCGTCGGCCTCATCTTTCACGTGCATGCCCCTGCCGCCCCTGCCCGGAAATCTCCAACCGATCGTGTACTCGGGGTAAAGCAGTAGGACCAACCCCCACCCGATGAGCATGAACCACACGGCGCACGACGCCACTTGCATGATCAGCGTTCCCGTCACCGCAGACCGCGGGAGGAGCATCAACGCCGGTGCTGTCGAGCCCACCAACGTCAGGGCGCTACAGGCCACGAACACGCCCCACGCACCCCAGGACAGATACATCGCGCATCCGCCGGCCACCAGCCCGGCCGCGGCAGCGATGACTGCCCAGTGTTTCCTCGCAAGACGCGACCGCATCTGCCTCAACCGCTTGGAGACCATCCGTCTATCGCCGTTCACCACACATACCAACTCCTGTTGAGCAACCGAAATACCCTTCAGCCAACTACGTGACGCCAGTCGAGCACCAGGCCGACAAGCCCTGGGAAGCGGGCGTTCACGTTGGAGTGCGAACCCCATTCGACCACGTCCCACACACGCCGGGCAGTCTGCACGGCGAGGATACCTGCGTCGCGGGGAACCGCCACCGGCGCTCGGGCCCCTGGGGCATGGACTTGCGGCCCTATCTCCCCACGCGGCACCGGCGAGGCGAACGTCATAGGTCACCAAGGCCTCGACATCGAAACGAATCGTGTCGTTGATCCGCCCCGGCGGCACACCGATCGACACCGCCAGCTTGTTCTGCGTGATCCCGAAGCCCTCGATGAAGTCCTCCATGAGGTTCTCCCCTTGGTGGATCGGCTCGAGCAGGTCGCCCTCATCTCTGGCCGTCGCGGCGCCAGCCGCGGCGAGTCAGCCGAGTGCGAGCGTCTCGACAGCCTGGCCAGTGATCTCGGCGATCAGGTCGAAGTCCTTGTCAACAGCCAGGACCGTCAGCCCGACCTTCTCCGCGGTCGCCGCAATGAGCAGATCCGGGATGGACGGAGCGCGGTGCTGGCCACGATCCGCGAGCAGCATCTGCACCTCGAAGGCGCGATCCTCCATGGCGGGCGTGAGGTGATCGATCGGCATGAGCGACAAGGGTGGCATCTCAAACGCCTCGCGACCGACGGCACCCGAGCGGACGGAGAAACCCAGTTCGAGCCGCGTCACCGCCGAAAGGTGCAACAACCCCCGCTCGATGCGCGCGTTCCACTCGGGCATGTTCTGCGCCTGTCCGGCCTGCATCCGCACATAGGCCGACTTGTCGACGAGCCAACTCGTCACCGCCACGCGTCGTCCATCACACCAGGGTCAGCGAGGTCGCCGAACACCTCCGCCGACCGACGCCAGTCGTCCGCTGTGACCGTCGTCGCTACCGGAGCCGAGGCGTCCTGCTCCAGACGGCGACGCAGGAACTCATTGCGCGAGAGCCCCAGCGCAGCCGCCTCCGCGTCGATGCGTGCGACGGCCGCCTCACTCAATCCACGGATCAGCACGTTCGTCATCGAGACCACCTCCATTCACAGATATCATGATATCATGATATCATGATATCAGTCGCCTCGTGGCCCCGCGGCCTCGGCCGACAACCCGTCGCAGCCCTGCAGACCAGCCGTCGAGCCAGACCTTCATCACACATTGAAGCGGAACTCGACCACGTCGCCACGGCTAGGAACCAGCAGAAGCTGCACCCTCTTCGTGGGGTACCTCAGCCGCGTCGTCTGCATTCTCTAGCCATGCGAATGCCTCAGCCACCGCGTCGCCATCGGTCCCAAGAATCTGTAGCCCCGTACGCACAAGGGAGTAGAACTGGTCTACCCATGACGTTGCGAGTTCGACGTTGCCGCCATAGCTCAACGAAAGGCTCGGGATCTGGTGCATCCCATGCAGTACGTTCAGACACGGTTCCATTGCATGTGTCTCGACCGACCACCACTCTGAGTGGGAGACTCCGCTGGCGAGCGAATACGCCTGTCGGTAGAAGTCCAACAGATCGGCCTCTTCGGCCATCGCACGAATCGACTTGCCTTCGGCGAAGGTGTCACGGGTGTCAACGACGCGGTGATCGAGTACGTCATGGTTGTGACTGAGACGCCGCAACTCATCGATACTCTCACGAAACCCCGCGGTTCTCGCTTCCTCAGGTAACTCGTCGGAGATTCGAGCGTAAAGTTTCGCTTTGCCGGCACCATATTCCTGGAACTGTCGGTAGATGATTGGGTCCTGCCGTGCCATCCAATGAAGATAGATCTTCGTCTCCACCAACATGCGTCCGATATGCGCTCCATGCTCCAAACACCACAGGTCAGGAGCTCCCAACACCGCGATGAGATCACGCCCAGCGCGTGCTACAAGGCCAGAAACGACCTCCTGACGTTCATTCGAGTAAAGATTGGCCGGGGCGGTCTCCAACGCCTCTACGAAACTACTCAGCACATCCATCGTGAACCGGCGCAGGTTGCTGCCGTCCTCGGGTATCGGAGTCGGTTCAGTTGAACCGGAGTCACCGCGCGCAGCCTGCCGGTCCTCGACACTTGGATCCGGAGTACCTTCGATCTCCCTCTTTCGGATGCACCTGGACGTCATCGAGTTCGCTCCCCAAAACACCCGCGCCCATTTGATTGATTCATCGAAATGAGCCGGATTGTCGGCCTGAATCATCGCCTTGTGCGCACCCCACATGGCCCGCACCACCGAGTCAGCCGCTGCGCGCTTGGTCGGTTCGCCTGGGTAGTCCCTTAGTAGGTCAATCGTGTCGGCGCTCGACCTGAACGTCCCGGCTTGAACCGTGCTCCAGGTACGCAAACACTTCAGGAGCGCCTCACGGTGGCCATCCTTGATCACACCAAGCAATGCATCTCTGATGAGTTCGAGATCATGCTCTCGAGGTGGCGACGCCTCGACACCGCCCACAAGCCATCGGGCTGGTAGATACGGGTAGGAGGCCAGCGCACCTTTTACCTCCGCAGAGAGCAGTCCCCACGACTCGGCTTCGCCAACAACGATCGTCGGCGCATCCGAAAACTTCTCAGCCAGCGCGGCCAGGTTGGTGAGCCTTCCATCGAGTACCTCCGAAACCCATCCGGTGTCGCCATAGTGCGAAAGCCCCTTCTGCACAGCCTCTTGCCACTTCACAAACATCCGGGCAGCGTCGTTGCCTCGCTCAGCCAGAACGAGTGCGGGCCAAAGAAGATCTGGAAGGTCATCCTTGATCCAATTCTCGAGGCTCAGCACTCCCGTTGCAGCAAGCGGGGACTTAAAGACGCGCCCCTTCCTCACATGGCCAGCCATCGGCCCCGCGTGCTGGTTAGTTCTCGGAAAGCTCACGTTAGACGACCTTCTCTGTTGACCGATAGGTTCGAAACTCTTTCATCGGTATGCCCCTCGACCGTGTCCGACCCTGAGCACGAGGACCGCCAGTTCGTTGTCCTGAATGTCATAAACGATTCGGTAGTCACCGACGCAAATTCGGAACTCACCGTCACCTTCTTTGAGCTGGATGCACCCGGAAGGGCGTGGGTCGCTTGCGAGCGACTCGATCTCATCGAGCAGACGGCGTGCCGTCGACCTATCGAGCTTACGGATCGCCTTCGCTGCTGACGGGACATAACTGATCGCGTACGACATCGAATAGGTTTAGAGACCGAGCTCGTGCATGAGTTCTTCGTGGGAGACGCGCCCTACCTCGCTCCGCGCTTCAACAGCAGCATGCATGTCAGTCTGGTCCTCCAGGGCCCGCACCGCACGGTCATAGAACTCCGGCGACACGACCACCGCACGGCGGCCCGCGCCACGCGAAGTGATCTCAACGGGTTCGCGCTGCGCTGCAGCGATGTAGTCGCTCTGCTGGCTACGGAACTGGGACAGAGTCACGGAGGTCATGAGTCCATCGTACAACTTGTACAAGTTGTACGATTTGTACTCAAATGGCCCGCAAGGCCACAACCAGACGTTAGAGCGCGAACCTCCACTCGACCACGTCCCCATCCTGCATGACGTAGTCCTTGCCCTCGAGCCGCATCTTGCCCGCCGCCTTCGCCGCCTGCTCCGAACCCGCCGCCACCAGGTCGTCGAAACCGACCACCTCGGCCTTGATGAAGCCCTTCTCGAAGTCGGTGTGAATGACCCCGGCCGCCTGCGGCGCGGTCCAGCCCTTCTTGATCGTCCAGCCGCGGGCCTCCTTCGGCCCGGCGGTCAGGTAGCTCTGCAGCCCCAGCGTGTCATAGCCGACACGAGCCAGCACGTCCAGGCCCGGCTCGTCAACACCCGAGTCAACCAGGAACTCCCGCGCCTCGGCCTCGTCCATCTCGACCAGTTCACTCTCGAACTTGGCGTCGAGAAAGATTGCCTCGGCCGGCGCGACGATCTCGCGCATCGACGTCTTGAGCGCTGCGTTGGCCAGCTCGTCCTGGTCGCAGTTGAAAACATAGATGAACGGCTTGGCCGTGAGCAGGAAGAACTCGCGCAGCAGTTCGATGTCGAGCCCGGCGGCGAAGATCGTGGTGCCGGTGTTCAGCACGTCGATGGCCTTCTGCATCGCCTCGAGCTTCGGCTGGGTCTCCTTCTTGATCCGTGCTTCCTTCTCGACGCGCGGCAGAGCCTTCTCGAGCGTCTGCAGGTCGGCGAGGATCAGCTCGGTGGTGATCGTCGAGATGTCGTTGCCCGGGTTGACGGTGCCGTCGACGTGGGTGACGTCGGCGTCCTCGAACACGCGGGTCACCTGGCAGATGGCGTCAGCCTCGCGGATGTTGGCCAGGAACGCGTTGCCCATCCCCTCCCCCTGGCTGGCCCCCTTGACGATGCCGGCGATGTCGACGAACGACACGGTCGCGGGCACGATCCGCTCCGAGCCGTAGATCTCGGCGAGCTTGCCCAGCCGCGCGTCGGGCACGCCCACCACACCGACGTTGGGCTCGATCGTCGCGAACGGGTAGTTCGCCGCGAGCACGTCGTTCTTGGTGAGCGCGTTGAAGAGGGTCGACTTGCCGGCGTTGGGCAGTCCGACGATGCCAATGGTGAGTGCCACGGTCGGCAAGCCTACCGGTCATGGACGAGGACCGCCGCACACGACCCCGACCGGGGCGACCCGTCCCACTCTGCGAGAATTACGCAACCCCCGCTTTTCGGAAACTTTGCCCACCCGCTAGCCTTCGTGTTTAGGTAAGGATCACCTAACCATGAGCCTGGCGCCGCCCCCGGCGCCCACGACTGAAAGCAGTCAGATGCCCTTGTTCGACCAGATGCCGCTGTTCGACCGCCCCCTCACCCGGCGCCGCCTCGGTCTCGTTGCCGCCAGCATTGCTGCCGTCGGCACCCTCGCCGCCTGTGGCGCCTCGGCCGAAGCCGGCTCGTCCAACGGCCCGAAAGTGAGCGTGACCCACGCCCAGGGCACCACCGAGGTGGCACAGAACCCGCAGAAGATCGTCGTGCTCGACTTCGGCGCGCTCGACACCCTGAACTCGCTGGGGCTGGCCGATCGCGTCGTCGGCATCCCCAAGGGTGGGGTCGTGCCCGAGTCGCTCGCGGCGTTCAAGGACGACAAGTACGCCGACGTCGGCACGCTGCAGGAACCCAACATCGAGGCGATCAACAAGCTGAAGCCTGACCTGGTCATCGCCGGGTTCCGGTCGGCGGCGAAGTACCCCGAGCTGGCAAAGCACTTCACCACCATCGACATCACCTACACGACCGACAAGCCGTTCTACGACGGCGTGTCCGGGGCCGCAACCATCATCGGCAAGGCCGTGGGCAAGGACGCCGAGGTCGCCACCAAGCTGGCCGAGATCAAGAAGGCCCTGGCCGACGCCAAGGCG
Organism: Aestuariimicrobium sp. G57; assembly: GCF_050110855.1. Classification (NCBI taxonomy): domain Bacteria; kingdom Bacillati; phylum Actinomycetota; class Actinomycetes; order Propionibacteriales; family Propionibacteriaceae; genus Aestuariimicrobium; species Aestuariimicrobium sp. G57. The sequence goes on from NZ_JBNINW010000003.1 coordinate 109,642, forward strand.
AAGGCACCCACCGGCGCCAAGGGCATGATCCTGATGACCACCGCCGGCAAGGCCACCCTGCACGGCGCCGACTCGCGTTACGGCATGATCCACCGCGACCTCGGCATCGCCCAGGCGATCACCGATGTCAAGGCGGCGAGCCACGGCGACGCCGTCTCGTTCGAGGCGGTGCAGAAGGCCGACCCCGACCTGCTGTTCGTCATCGACCGCGATGCCGCTGTCGGACAGGAGGGCAAGGCCGCGAAAGAGGTGCTCGACAACGAGCTCGTGGCCACCACCAAGGCATGGAAGAACAACAAGGTGACCTACCTCGACGGCCAGCGCTGGTACATCACCATCCACGGCCTCGACAACGCCCTGGCCATGGTCGCGGAGGCCGCGGCCAGCCTGTGACCCGCGCACCCGTGAGCAACACCGCGACCACCGGTCCTGCGTCCGTCACCCCGGACGCCCGCCCCACCCACCCCCGCCCTGCGCGGGGGTGGGTGTTCGGCGTGGCGGTGGCCGTCGTGCTGGTACTCGCACTGGTCTCGCTGTTCGTCGGCGTCAATGACCTCTCGCCCCTCGACGTGCTCACCGGGCGAGCCACCGAACAGCAGTGGCAGACCCTGTTCGCCTCGCGCATCCCCCGCACGGTGGCGGTACTGCTGGCCGGGTCGGCACTGGCGCTGTCGGGCCAGCTGATGCAGCTGCTCGTCCGCAACCGGTTCGTCGAACCGGGCACGGTCGGCACCGCCGAGTCGGCAGGTGCCGGGATTCTGCTCGTCACACTGCTGTGGCCGGGGGCACCGCTGGTGGTCAAGATGCTGATCGCCATCCTCACCGCGCTGGCCGGCACCGCCCTGTTCATGCGGCTGGTCAACGCGCTGCCCCGCGGCGAATCGGTGATCGCGGTGCCGCTGGTCGGCATGATGCTCTCGGGCATGATCGCCGCCGCCACCACGTTCGTGGCCTACCAGACCGACCTGCTGCAGTCGCTGGGGGTCTGGCTGGCCGGCGACTTCTCGGGCATCCTGCGCGGACGCTACGAGCTGCTGTGGGTCATCGGGCTGGTCTTCGTCGCCGTCTGGTTCGCGGCCGACCGGTTCACGATCGCGTCGCTGGGCGAGTCCCACGCCCATTCGCTGGGGCTGAACTACCGCGCCGCCATGAACCTGGGCCTGGCGCTGATCGCCATCGCGAGCGCCGTGTGCCTGGTCGTGGTCGGCAACATCGCGTTCGTGGGCCTGGTCATCCCCAACCTCGTCAGCGCCGCGCTGGGCGACAACCTGCGCCGCAACCTGGGCTGGGTGGCCGTCTCGGGAGCGGGCTTCGTGCTCGTCTGCGACCTGATCGCCCGCACCATCAACTATCCCTACGAGGTGCCCGTGGGCACGATCGCGGGGGTGATCGGCGCCGCGGTCTTCCTCGTCCTGCTGTTGCGCCGGGTGCCGTCGCGCAACAGGGCTTCGTCCCGAAAGGCCGGTGGACGAGCATGAGCGCGGCCAACCTGACTGTGCCGGGCACGACACTCGCACCCACCCGTCGGCGGCTCTCGCCCGCGATGCGAGTCGCGCTGCTGGGGTCGATGGCCGCGCTGGCCGTCTTCGCGTTCCTGGCGATCGGGTCGGGTGGCGACCTGTTGTTCACCCTCGAGTTCCGCGGCCGCAAGCTGGCCGGCATGGTGCTGGTCGGCTGGGCCACGGGCGTGGCGACAGTGGCGTTCCAGACCGTCACGGGCAACCGCATCCTGACGCCGTCGGTGATGGGCCTCGATGCGCTGTACGCGTTCGTGCAGACGTTCCTGCTGTTCCAGCTGGGGGCGACGATCACGGCGACGCTGGGCCCGGTGCCGATGTTCGGCATCAACCTGGGCGTGATGATGGGCTTCGGCGTGCTTCTGTCGCTGCTGCTGGCCAACCGGCGCACCAATGTGCACCTACTGGTGCTGATCGGCATCGTGCTGGGCACGCTGTTGCGCTCGCTGCAGTCGCTGCTGACCCGCATGATGGACCCGACGTCGTTCACCCAGCTGCAGACCTATTTGTTCGCGTCGTTCAACACCGTGCACCCCGAGTTGTTGTGGGTGGCGGCGGTGTTGATCGCGGGCGGTTCGGGCTGGTTGTGGTGGCGTCGCCATGAACTCGACGTGATGATGCTGGGCCCGGACGCCGCGCAGGGCCTGGGCGTGAACCCGCGCCGCATGATCACCGAGGTGCTGCTGGTCTCGGTGCTGCTGGTCAGCGCCAGCACCGCGCTGGTCGGGCCCATCACGTTCCTGGGGCTGATCGTGGCGAATGTCGCCTACCTGGTCGCCGGTTCGGGTCGGCACACGTGGACCATGCCGGTGGCGGGACTGCTGGCGATCGTCATGCTGGTGGGCGGCCAGGCGATCCTCGAGCAGGTGTTCGGGTTGTCCACCGTGCTCAGCGTCATCATCGAATTCGGCGGCGGGCTGGTGTTCATCTGGCTCGTCATCAAGGGCAGTGCTGTCAAGAAGGGAGCCGGGGCATGATCGAGATCAGTGGGGTGTCGAAGACCTACGGGCGCAGTGTGGTCGTCGACGACGTCAGCATCGCGTTGCCGACCGGTGGCATCACCTCGATCGTCGGTGCGAACGGTGCGGGCAAGTCGACGCTGCTGTCGATGATCGCGCGGCTGCTGAGCATGGACGAGGGCACGATCCGCGTCGGTGGGCTCGACGTGGCCCAGACCGATTCGCTCGAACTGGCGCGCAAGCTGGGCATCCTCAAGCAGGACAACGGGCTGCAGGTGCGCCTCACCGTCGCCGACCTGGTCAGCTATGGCCGGTACCCCCATTCGAAGGGACGACTGAAGCAGGCCGACCACGACGCCATCGAGGCAGCCATCGAGCACATGGACCTGGGCGCATTGCGCGACCGGTTCCTGGACGAGATGTCGGGCGGCCAGCGCCAGCGGGCGTTCGTGGCGATGCTGCTTGCCCAGGACACCGAATACCTGCTGTTGGACGAGCCGCTCAACAACCTCGACATGGCCCATGCCCTGGCGATGCTGCAGCGACTGCGCCGCGCCGCCGACGACCTCGGCAAGACCGTGGTGATGGTGGTGCACGACATCAACTTCGCCTCGGCCTGGAGCGACCACATCGTCGCCATGAAGGACGGCAAGGTGGTGCTGCAGGGTGCCCCCATGGACGTCGTCGACTCGGCCATGCTGGCCCATGTGTTCGGCGTGAACTGCGCGGTCGACAAGGCCTCGGGCTGCCCGATCGCCCAGTACTACATGCCCTCTGCGCTCACCCCGACGCGGCGGCTGGCTGCGGCCGAGCAGGTCGTCGCCGTGGGGCACGGCCTGTCCTGACGCCCACGGCGTCCGGGGTTGGCCCAGCCATCGAGGCTCAGACGCCCGACCAGTAGGCCTCGAGAGCCCGGGCGAGGTACCACGGGTCGTCGATGCCGCACATCTCGCGGGCGGAATGCATCGACAGCAGCGGCACGCCGACGTCGACCGTGGTGATGCCCAGCCGGGTGGCGGTGATGGGCCCGATGGTCGACCCGCACGGCACCGCATTGTTCGACACGAACGGCTGGGTGGGCACCTCGGCGGCCGCGCAGGCACGCGCCCACAACGAGGCCCCGACCGCATCAGTGGCGTAGCGCTGGTTGGCGTTGATCTTCAGCAGCGGCCCGCCGTTGACCAGGGGCAGGTTCTGCGGGTCGTGCATGCCCACGTAGTTGGGGTGCACCGAATGACCACAGTCTGCCGAGATGCAACTCGACCGGGCGATCATCGCGGCGAACCGGTCGCCGGTGACGCCGTGGCCGGCGGCGACGCGGCGCAGCACGTCTTCAAGCACCGGGCCGGCCGCACCGGAGGCAGTGGTCGAGCCAATCTCTTCGTGGTCGAAGGCGACCATCACGGCGATGTCCGACCCGAGTTCGACGCGGGTGAGCGCGGACAGGGAGGCGTGCACGCTGACGAGGTTGTCCATGCGTGGGGCAGCCAGGAACTGTTCGGTGACCCCGAACAGCGACGGCGCCTCGGTGGTGAATGCGACCACGTCGTGGTGGGCCAGGTCGCCCCGGTCGATGCCTGCGAGCTCGCACAGGTAGTCCTCGATGTCGAGGCCGGTGTCATTGACCGCATAGACCGGCTTGGTGTGCTGCTGGCGGTCGAGGTGCAGGTTGTCGTTGGCGGTGCGGTCGAGGTGGATGGCCAGCTGCGGGATGCGCAGGATGGGGCCGGTGCGGACCATGCGCACCTCACCGTCGACGGTCGACAGCCGCCCGGCGAGGCCGAGTTCGCGGTCGAGCCAGGAGTTCACCAGCGGACCGCCGTAGATCTCCATGCCCGCCTGCTGCCAGCCGACCGCGGTCGACGAGGCCGTCGGCTTCAGCGTGAAGGTGGGTGAGTCGGTGTGCGAGCCGACGATCCGGAACCCGGTGGCGTCGTCCACGGTGTCGGGGATCAGCCACGCGACGACCGCACCGTCGCGCACGATGTACTGCCCGCCGTGGCCACGGTCCCACGGCCGGCGTTCATCGAGCCGGGTGAAGCCGGCGGCCTCGAGCTGCGCGGCCACGGTCTCGGCGGCGTGGTACGAGCTGGGCGAGGCGCTGATGAACGTGGCCAGGGCGTCGATGTGTTCGCGTGCGGACATGTCGACCATCCAACCAGAGGGGTCCGACATTTCCCGGTCAGTCAAGCCCCAGCGTGGCCACCTGCCGCTCGATGATGACGTCGAAATAGTCGTCAGGGGCCGTCACCACCCCGACGAAGTGGCCCGCCAACTGCATGGTGATGAAGCCGATCAGCTGGGTGAGTTCGGCCACGGCCCCTGCCGTGGCCCCGGCCGAGACGTCGACGGGCTGGACGAAGCCGCCACCGGGGTGGTCATCGGCGCCGGCGCCCGTGGCGGCGATCTCGAGGAACGGCCCGGCCACCCTCGCTGCGGCGGGAATCGTCTGCGGCGGGGCCTGGTAGCCGGGGATGGGCGTGCCGTAGATCAGCTGGAACTCGTGCGGGAACTGCAGCGCCCATGCCCGTGCTGCGCGGGTGGCGGCGCGCCACCTGTCGGCAGCCGAGCGCCCGCCACCGACCCGGTCGACCGCGTCGTGCACGGCATCGGCCAGGTGGTGGTAGCTCTCGATGATCAGTTCGGTCAGCAGCGCTTCGCGGGACTCGAAATAGCGAAAGACGGCCGACGAGACCATGCCGACGTCGCGGGCGACGGCACGCATGGACAGCCCCACGGCCCCATGCTCGGCGATCTGGCGGCGCGCACTGGCCAGGATCCGTGCGGTGTTCTCGGCCCTGCCCCGCTGCCGGGCACCGGGTTCGCTGTTGTCTGCCATGCCACCCATCATGCCGGGGTTCGCAGCACATTGCGAGAGCACAGCTCTTGTTTTTCGAGAGCGCTGCTCTCATACTGTGAAGAGCACCGCTCTCACCCTGGAGGAACCCATGAAGCACCCGTCCCCCACCTTTCGCGCCCTCGCCGCCCCGCTGGTCGGCACGGGTCTTGCGATGGCCACCTATCTCGTACTGCGGCCCTATGGCGATGCCGGCGATGACCCCGGCGCCGCCGCGGCGGCGTTCGCCAGCCCCCTGTGGGTCACCGCCCACCTGTTCGGCGTGCTCGCCATCGCCCAGTTCGCCCGCCTGGCCCTGCGACTGGACGAGTCGCTCGCCGTCGCCGGGCACCGCTCCCCCAGCGCGCGGGCCGCACGCACCCTGGCACTGGTCGGGGCCGTGCTGTGCCTGCCCTATTACGGGGCCGAAACCTTCGGGTTGCATGCCCTGGGGGCAGCCCAGGTGGCCGATCCGTCGGCGGGGATGCTGGCGGTGGTCGACCAGGTGCGCAACCACCCGGCAGCACTGGCCACGTTCGGGCTGGGATTGGTGGCGCTGTCGGTGGCCGGTGTGCTGGTGGCACTCGCCTGGTCACGGCGCGCGACGGTCATGCGCTGGGCAGCCTGGCCGCTGGGACTTGCCATGGCACTGTTCCCGGCACAGTTCTTCGTGCCACCGGTCGGCCGCGTCGGCTACGGCGTCGCATTCGCAGTCTGTGCGGGCATCTGGTTGGTGGCCGCCCAGCGCCCACAGGACGGGGCGCACGTGGCGGAATCAGGGCCCGCGCGGGGTGGGGAAAAGTTTTTGTCAGAGGGGTACGGCACAGTGAAGGCATGACTTTCGCATCGCTCATCGTGCCGCTCGTCGGCCTGCTGCTGGGCATCGTCGTGGGTGCCGTTGGCGCCTGGCTGGTGTCGCGTTCCCGGGTGCAGGCTGACTCCTCGGACGCTGCGGCCGCCCTGGCTGAGGCCAGGGCGGCCGCCGAACGCGCCCGGGCCGATACATCGGATGCCCGCAGCGAGACGGCCCAGGTGCGGGTCGAGCTGGCGACCCAGCGTGAGCTGCTCGCCCAGCACCGCACCGAGGCGGCCAATGCCGATGCCGACCGGGCCGAGCAGCAGGCCATGGTGAGCCACGCCCGCAGCGAGGTCGCCGAGGCCAGGTCGGCACTTGCGGCTGCTGCGGCCGAGCGTGATGCCGCACTCGCGCAGGTGAAGGCGATGACCGATGACCAGCAGCGCATGGTCGACCAGTTCAAGGTGCTCTCGGGTGAACAGCTCGACAAGCAGGGCAAGGCTGTCGACGCCTCGGCCGTCGAGCGCAACAAGGCGGTCGAGGCGATGCTGGTGCCGCTGACCCGCCAGCTCGGCGAGTTCCAGGCCAAGCTGGCCGAGATCGAGAAGGAACGCGTCTCGATCTCGTCCGAGCTGCGCGAGCAGGTGCGACAGGTGACGCTGACCGGCACCGAGGTGCGCCGCGAGACGGCCGCGCTGGTGACGGCGCTGCGCAAGCCGCAGGTGCGCGGGCAGTGGGGCGAGCTGCAACTCAAGCGGGCGGTCGAACTCTCGGGCATGGTCGAGCACTGCCACTTCGAACAGCAGGGCACCACCACCAATGCCGCTGACGCCACCATCCGCCCCGACATGACGGTGATGCTTGGTGATGACCGGTTCGTCCATGTTGACTCGAAGGTGCCGCTGAACGCGTTCCTGGACGCACAAGAGGCGGCCGAGCCGGCTGAACAGGAGCGCCTGATGGGTGCCTTCACCCGCAACGTCCGCTCACACGTCGACCAGCTGTCCGGCAAGCGCTACTGGACGAGCACCCAGACGGCGACACCCGAGTTCGTCGTGATGTTCATCCCCAGCGAGGGGCTCGCGTCCGAGGCGCTGAGCCGCATGCCCGACCTGCTGCAGTACGCCAGCGAACGCAATGTCATCATCGCCACCCCGACCACCCTGATCGGGCTGCTGAAGACGGTGGCCTATTCGTGGCGCCAGGCCGACCTGGCCGAGAACGCGCAAGAGGTCTTCGAACTGGCCCGCGAGCTGTACTCGCGGCTCGGCAAGATGGGCACGCACGTCGACAAGCTCGGCCGGGCGCTCAACACCGCGGTCGTGGCCTACAACGGCACCGTCGGCTCCCTCGAGACGCGGGTACTGGCGCAGGCCCGCAAGATCGCTTCGCTGAACGTGACCGACGCACAGCTGGCCACCCCCAAGGTGGTTGACGAGGCGGTGCGCTCCATCACCTCGCCCGAGCTGATCGAGAGCGCCCACGAGGTGCCGTCGCTGCTCGATGACCTGTCCCTCACCCGGCCTGAGCCGTCCGCCGACGACCTGGTCGCCGAGGAGCAGTCCCGCGCCACCGCACAGGCCACCAACCGGCTGCGCTCGCTGGGCTGAGGTCCGGCGCGCAGGTGCGCGATCGCGACCACCGGAGTAGAAATGACTCTTGTGACCACACCCGCTGAACTGTCCACGCTCATCGAGTCCGCGACGCGGTCGCTCGAAGGCGTCGCCACCCTGACCCCCCTGCAGCGCAACGACCGGCTGTCCGACGCCACCGGCGCCGAGGTGTGGCTCAAGCGTGAAGACCTGCAGCCGGTGCGGTCCTACAAGTTGCGGGGCGCCTATGCCCTGATGAGCCAGCTCACCGCTGAGGAACGCGCCGCCGGCGTGATCTGTGCATCCGCCGGCAACCACGGCCAGGGGGTGGCGTGGTCGTGCGCACGGCTGGGCATCAATGCCCGGGTGTTCATCCCCAGCACCACCCCGCGCCAGAAGCGTGACCGCATGCTCGCACTCGGCGCCGGCCACATCGAACTGATCGTGGGCGGCGACACCTACGACGACGCCTCGACCGCAGCGAAGCTCACGGCGAAGGAACAGGGCGCCACCATGGTGGCCGCCTTCGACGACCTGCGCACCATGGCCGGCCAGGGCACCATCGCCCCCGAGATCGTCCAGCAGCTGGGCAAGGCCCCCGACGTGCTGCTGGTACCCGTGGGTGGCGGCGGGTTGCTGGCGGGCATGGGGGCCTGGATGCGCACCCACCACCCACAGACCCGCATCGTCGGCATCGAACCCGCCGGCGCCCAGTGCATGATCGAGGCCATGGCCGCGGGCAGGCCCATCACCCTCACCGGCATCGACACGTTCGTCGACGGCGCCGCTGTCAGCCGGGCCGGTGACCTCACCCTGCCGCTCGTGCAGCAGATCGCACCCGAACTGGTGGCAGTGCCCGAGGGGCAGGTGTGTTCCGAGATGCTCGAGCTCTACCAGGTCGACGGCATCATCGCCGAGCCCGCCGGTGCGCTCGCACCCGCTGCGCTGCGGCATGGGTCGGTCGACACGACCGTCACCATCGAGCCGGGCCAGACCGTGGTGACTATCCTGTCGGGTGGCAACAACGACGTGTCCCGCTACGCCGAGATCGTCGAGCGTTCACTGGTGCACGAGGGCCGCAAGCGCTACCTGCTGGTGAGCTTCCCCCAGGAGCCGGGGGCTTTGCGGCGGTTCCTCGATGAGGTGCTCGGCCCCACCGATGACATCGTCCACTTCGAATACGTCAAGCGGTCGAACCGGGACAGCGGCCCGGCGCTCGTGGGCATCGAACTGGCCGACCCGCTCGACTTTCCCAAGCTGGTCGACCGCCTCAAGAAGAGCGCGCTGCAGGCAGAGGTGCTGCCGACCGACAGCACGTTCACGCGCCTGCTCGTCTGACCCGACTCGTCTGACCCGACTCGTCTCACCCGATCAGTGCTGGGCGGCGCGCTTCAGGTCCTTGCGCAGCTCAGGCGGCAGCGCGAAGACCAGCGACTCCTCAGTCAACCGCTCTTCGGTGGCCTGCGGGTAGCCCTTCTCGACCAGCAACTGCAGCACACCCTGCACCAGTTCGTCGGGCACAGACGCACCGCTGGTGACGCCGACCCTGTCGACGCCCTCGAGCCAGGCCGGGTCGATCTCGCCGGCGTTGTCGACGCGGTAGGCCGCCTTGGCGCCGGCATCCAGGGCCACCTCGACGAGCCGCACCGAGTTGGACGAGTTGCGTGAGCCCACGACGATGACCAGGTCTGAATGCGCCGCGATCTGCTTGATGGCTGCCTGCCGGTTCGAGGTGGCGTAGCAGATGTCATCCGAGGGCGGGTCCATCAGCAGCGGGAACTTCTCGCGCAGCCGGCGCACCGTCTCATAGGTCTCGTCGACGCTCAGGGTGGTCTGGCTCAGCCAGGCCAGCTTGCTGGGGTCCTTCACTTCGAGGCGCTCGACGTCCTCGGGGTGCTCGACCAGCGTCATGTGCTCGGGGGCCTCGCCCATCGTGCCCTCAACCTCTTCGTGGTTGGCGTGGCCGATCAGCAGGATCTCGACATCCTCTTTGGCGAACCGCTTCGCCTCGTGGTGCACCTTGGTCACCAGGGGGCAGGTCGCGTCGATCGTCTTGAGTTCGCGTTCGGCGGCCTCGGCGTGGACGGCAGGCGAGACACCGTGGGCCGAGAACACGACCGTGGCGCCCTCGGGCACCTCGGTGAGCTCTTCGACGAAGATGGCGCCCCGCTGTTCGAGGGTCTCGACGACGTGCTTGTTGTGCACGATCTGCTTGCGCACATAGACCGGGGGGCCGTACAGGTCGAGCGCCTTCTCGACGGTGATCACGGCCCGGTCAACACCGGCACAGTAACCACGGGGAGCGGCGACAACCACACTCCTGGCATTCTCAGTCATTGCGTCCGAACTCATGGCCCCGAGTCTACGTGACCGCCATGATGGACCAGCATTTTGTCAGACCCACCCCCTAGGGTTGAGCACGTGCCACTCGAAAGCTCACCTGACAAGCCCCAGCCGCTGGCCCGTGTCGTGTCCGGCCTGCGTGGCTGGATCGAGCGCACCGGTGACATCTGGGTCGAGGGCCAGGTGCTCGAGATCAACCGGCGCAACACCGCGACGCAGTACCTCAAGCTGCGCGACCTGCGCGCCGACGTGTCGGCCACCCTGACCTGCAGTCGGCTCGTGCTCGACGCCGCCGGCCCCCTGACCGAGGGCGCGACCGTGGCCGCCTGGGTGAAGGCGCGCATGTTCGAGCGCACCACCCAGTTGACGTTCGAGTGCCGCGAGATCCGCCCGGTCGGCGAGGGCCAGCTGCTGGCCCGGCTCGAACAGCTCAAGCGCACACTGCAGGCCGAGGGTCTGTTCGACCCCGTGCGCAAGAAGCGGTTGCCGTTCGCCCCGGCCGTGATCGGGCTGGTCTCGGGGGCGAACTCCGATGCCGAACGCGATGTCATCACCAACACCCGGCGCCGCTGGCCCGCGGCACGCTTCGAGGTGCGCCACACCCCCGTGCAGGGTCCCGACGCGGCCAACGCCATCATGGCCGCCCTCGCCGACCTGGACGCAAACCCCGCGGTCGAGGTGGTCGTCATCGCCCGCGGCGGCGGGTCGCTCGAAGACCTGCTGCCGTTCTCGGACGAGGGGCTGGTGCGGGCCGTGGCCGCTGCACGCACCCCCGTCGTCTCGGCGATCGGGCACGAGAAGGACTCCCCCATCCTCGACAATGTCGCCGACCTGCGCGCCTCGACACCGACCGACGCCGCGCGGCGCATCGTGCCCGACGCCGTCGAGGAACTGGCCATGGTGGCCCAGCACCGCACCCGGCTGCTCAACGCCGTCAGCTCACGGCTCGACAACGAGCAGCGCCACCTCGACCAGCTGCGCAGCCGGCCGGTGCTGGTCAACCCGCTCGCCAGCTTCGAGGTGCACGACGAGGCGCTGCGGTTGCTGCGGCAGAGCCTGCGCACCTCCATCGCCCGGGTGGTCACCCATGAGCACCAAGAGGTCGAACACCTGCTGGGTCGCGTACGGTCGCTCTCGCCGCAGCGCACGCTCGAGCGCGGCTACGCAATCCTCAGCGACGGTTCCGACACGATCACGTCGGTGCACCAGGTTGACGAGGCCGACGACCTGATGGCCTGGGTGCACGACGGCCAGATCATCCTCGAGGTGCGCCAGGCCATCCCCCACCCCGAGGACACGTCCCGCCCCCACGAGACCCGAACCACCCAGGAGCGCGTATGAGTGATCAGCCCATCCCCTATGAACAGGCCCGCGCCGAGCTGGCCGAGGTCGTCCAGAAACTCGAATCCGGCCGGGTGCCGCTGGCCGAGTCAATGGTGCTGTGGGAACGCGGTGAGGCACTGGCGAAGATCTGCCAGGACTGGCTCGACGGCGCCCGTGAAAAGGTCGCTGCGGCCCGGGCCCAGGCCGAGGCTGCCGAGGCGCCACGCCGTGCACCGGCGGGTGGGCCTGACGCCTGACTCCCCGTCAGGCCGGCGTCAGCATTCCCGCGAGCTGCACCAACCGGTCGACGCCGGCGTCGGAAACCAGCAGCGTGGTCACCCCACCCTCGGTGCGCACCAGCGAATGCGTCCGGTCGTTGGGCGATTGGTAGTGGTCCCACGTAACATCGCCGACTTTCACCGGGTCGAGCTTGATGCCGTCCCTGGTGACCTGCTGGCGATAGGACGAGCTCGTCGACGACGTCTGGTTCACGGCGAAGTACATCTCGTCATCGCTGAGGAAGCCGAGCTCAAGGGTGGGCGCATCGGCAGGGTTGCCCGACGGCAGCTGTTCGCCCTGCTTGACGAACGTCGCCTTGGTGGCGCGCCACCCGGCAGGCAGCGCCACCAGCGTCTGCACCGGGAAGCCCGCCTCGGTCTTCGCCGTCTGCACCGTCGACTGCCACGGCACGTCCACGATGGGCGGCTGCTCGGGGTCGCGGGTGAAGAACCACGTGATCAGCAGCACGGGCACCATCAGCACCGCGACGGTCAGGAACATGTCGCGCGCTCCCGCGCGGGGGTTAGGGCCAGCCACCCGGACAGTCTCCCAGCCCCACCCAACCGCGACAAACCAGCGTCACTCGCCGTCGGGGCCTTCGTTGACGGCGTCGAAGTCGAGTTCTTCGCCCTCGGTCAGCGTTTGCGAGCCGTCGGGCCCGAGCGCCACCACCTCACCGTGGCGCGCGACCACGGCCTCGATGCCGAGTTCGTCGCGGATGCGCCCGGCGAAGGTGCTGGCGACGCCCGGCTCACCGTGCACGACGAAGACATGTTCCGGTGCCGGGTCGAGTGCCGCCACCCAGTCGAGCAGGTCGCTGGCGTCACCATGCACCGAAAACTCGTGGTCACGCACGATTTCGGCCCGCACCGGAACGTAGCGACCATGGATCTTCACCTGCGGGGCACCATCCTCGAGCGCCCGGCCACGGGTGCCCTCGGCCTGGTATCCGGTCAGCACCACGGTGTTGCGCTGGTGGGGCAACAGCCGCGCCAAGTGGTGCAGCACCCGTCCACCCTCGGCCATGCCGGATGACGAGATGATGATGCAGGGCTGGCGCATGGCGTTGAGCTGCTTCGATTCCCCGGACGACCTCAGCACCTTCAGCCGCGGGAGCCCTCGAAAGTCCTCAACCCTGATGTCGTCGCGCAACTCGTCAAGGCTCGTGTCGGAATAGACCTCGAGCGCCGCCAACCCCATGGGTGAGTCGACGAACACCGGCACGTCGGGGATGCGCCCGGCACCCATCATCTGCACCAGCGACCGCAGCACCGTCTCGGTGCGGTCGATGGCAAAGGCCGGCACCACCACCTGGCCACCGCGCTCGACAGTGCGCCTGATAGCATCGGCGAACGGCTCGTGCTCGAGCTCGGGTTCGGGGTGTTCCCGGTCGCCATAGGTCGACTCGCACAGCACGAACCGCGCACCCTGCGGCACCCCACGCGGCTTCAGCAGCGGGTGGTCGTGGCGTCCGAGGTCGCCCGAGAACAGTGCCTCACAATCACCGTGGCTCACGCGCACACTGGCCGAGCCCAGGATGTGGCCCGCGCGCGTCCACGTGCCCACCAGCCCATCGCCCAGGTCGACGACCTCGTCGAACTCAATCGTGCGGAACTGCTTGATCGTCGCCTCGGCGTCGTCACGGGTGTACAGCGGCAGCGGCGGGTGGTGCTTCGACCAGCCGCCGGCCGCCGCCTCTTCGGCCTCGATCTCTTGCAGCTTGCCCGAATCCCGCAACACGATCGCGGCGAGGGCCGCAGTGCCGCGGGTCATCCAGATGGGGCCCGTGAAGCCCTGCTTGACCAGCCGCGGCAGATAGGTGGAATGGTCGGCGTGGGCGTGGGTCAGCAGCACGTCGGTGATCGTGCGCGGGTCGATCGGGAACGGCTCCCAGTTCTTCTCGCGCCACTGCTTCTCGCCCTGGAACAGGCCGGCATCGACCACCACATGGCGTTCGCCGATCGTCAGCACGTACTTCGATCCGGTCACGGTGCCCGAGGCGCCGAGAAATTGCAGGGTCATCGGTGAGCTGCTCATGACACCAGCCTGCCCGCCCAGTTGCGCGCCCGCCCGCAATCACATACAACCTGCCCCCCGAAATTCCGGCGCACTCACCCCCTGCGACCCACGTGGCTGGTGGGGCGACAGGGGGTGTCAGGGCGTGGCTCAGTACGGGAAGATGCCGATGCCGTTCGGGATGTAGCGCAGCACCTCGATGCCACTCACGCGGCTGCGGTTCAGCAGCTCCCAGTCACCCTCGAGCCCGTCGCGGGCGATCATCGTGGACGAGCCGCCGCCATCAAGCAGCACGCCGTCGTGGGCACCCAGGTGGCGCACCAGGTCGGCGCCGTCGCGGGTCGAGATGCCCTTCGAGACGTTGTCGCGGCCATCGATGGTGAGCAGGTACATCGTCTCGCCGGCGGCATCGACACCCGCATAGGTGCGGGGCTCGCCCGGCTGGTTCGAGATGTTGGCGGTCAGGGCCCCGTCCTTGACGAAGATGCCGCCAGCGACGGCCCAGTCGAACTTGTTGCCGTTCTCGGCGACGCCGCGGAAGTTCGAGGCCACCTCGTCACCCACCTGCAGCTGGCGCAGCTTCGCCGCGCCCTGCTCTCGTCCCACGATCGCCAACTGCTTCTCACCCAGCTGACCGGCGCCGATGGTCGGCGAGATCGAGGTCACCTTGTTGTTGGTCAGGATCACCTCGACGACGTCGGTCGAGCAGACATCGCGGCGGCTGCGGTTGGTGCCGCACGCAACGCGCTGGCGCGACAGGCGACCCCAGCGGTGGTCGAAGGCGGTGATCTGGTTGACGTCCATGCCATAGATGTTCAGGCCGTTGACGGCGATCTTGCCGATGCGCTCGTTGTTGATGAACGCGTCCAGTTCGATGCGGGTGACGGCACCGCGGCCGTTGCGCTGCACACCGATCACCTCGTTGCCGCGGTTCTCGGGGTTGGGCATGGTGCCGCCGTAGCGCTGGCCCTCGGGCACCGCCGACTTGAGGATCTTGCCGTCGAGGATCTCGACGCCGACCGGTGCGAACGTCGCCGGCACACCGGCGTGCTCGACCGAGTTCTGGAAGAAGTCGGCATTCACCGCGGCGATGGCACCGGCGTCCTCGGCCATGTCGTCGAGGCGCTGGTTCCACGCGATGGTCTTCGTGCACAGCAGGTTGGTGGTCGAGATGCGCAGGTCAACGGTGAACAGGTGCGCCTTCGACGCGCCGTGGGTGGCCACCACGTCGTAGTGGCTGACCTGCAGCCCGGGCTGGTGGGTGCTGGTCGAGGTCTGGACGACGCTGACGAGCCCGGAATTCGGGAAGTCGGACGCCGCTGCAGCGCTCGAGCGCAGGAAGGCCGGGGTCAGCACTGCGGCGGCGACGCCGGTGCCGAACACGCGGCGGGACAGGTAGGAGCCGGGCAGGTTGGACGAGTTCATGAGAAGTCCTTTGACGGGAGGGGACACGGTCGCGGTCAACCTAGGCCAGATCCACCACGTCTCGTCAGGTTCTTCACCCGGGGTTCACGCAGAGTTTCCCCGTACCGCTGATCACCGCCCGCCAGTGTGTTCAGCGGCACTGAGCGAACCTGTGAACAGGCCACCGACTAGTCATGAAACGTTTTCCCACAGCACCTCCACGGTTCACCCCGGTTGCCTAGCGTCATCATGTCCCCGCAGGTCCCCCAGGAGGAACAATGAAGCTCCGCAGCACTCACGCCGCCGCGCTGGCGATCGCCATCGCCGTGCCCGGCATCACCGCCTTTGCCCCCACCCTGACCCAGTCCGAGAACGTCTCGGCCCTGACCGTGCCCGCGCAGTACGTCACCACGGCCCCGTCCGCACCGAGCACCGTGCCCGACCGCATCGTGCTGAACGCCACCCAGAACGCCGAGACCGAGCAGGTGGTCTCGTGGCGCACGGCCGTCGGCATCACCCCGGTCGTCGAATGGTCGCCCGTCACCGCCAACCCGTGGGGCCTGAAGAAGACCACGGTGGCGGGCACCACCCAGGTCATCGACTCCAACCTGGGCTACCAGCACGCCTTCCACGAAGCCACCATCACCGGGCTGAAGCCCGGCACCACCTACATGTACCGCGTCGGCGGCGCCGGCGGCAGCTGGTCGGGCTGGCAGGAGTTCACCACCTCGAACCCCAACGCCACGAAGACCTCGCTGATCGCCATGGGCGACATCCAGACCGGCATCAAGGAGTGGTGGACCCGCGTTGCCAGCGCCGCGCAGGCTGATCGTCCGAATGCTGCGGCCATGATCACCGTGGGTGACCAGGTCAACACGTTCAACAACGACCAGCAGTGGCACGAACTGTTCGGCGCTGCGGGCACGATCCCGCAGACGATGAAGTGGCTGCCGGCCGTGGGCAACCACGAGTACCGCTCGACCGCATCGGGTGAGCTGACCCCGCAGTTCCGCGCACAGTTCGCGGTCCCCCAGAACGGCCCGACCGAGTTCCCCCACTTCAACGAGACGGTCTATTTCACCGACATCGATGACGTGCGCGTGGTCACCCTGAACAGCTACTACCGCATTCCGCTCGCGGCCGCGGACGAGCAGAAGTGGCTCGATGCCCAGGCCGCCTGGCTCGACCAGACCCTGACCAACAACCCCCGCAAGTTCACCATCGTGACCATGCACTACCCGATCTATTCATCCTCGCCCGACCGCGGCAACCCCGAACTGCGCGCCACGATGCTGCCTGTGCTGCAGAAGCACAATGTCGACCTGGTGCTGCAGGGCCATGACCACGCCTACGTCTCGGGCCAGACCAACGCCGAGGGCAAGAACAACGGCCCGCTCTATGTCACCTCGTCCTCGTCGAACCGCCAGTACCCGCTCGACTACAGCGACTGGACGAAGAACGGTGCCACGCCCATCACCGGTTTCCACTCCACCAGCACCTACCAGCTGATCGACGTCGAGGGCTCGACCATGACCTACACCGCCAAGGATGCCACCGGCCGCGTGGTCGACCAGTGGGTCATCAAGCGCCCCGGCGGTGGCAACTCGAAGCAGGTCACCAACACCGCGAGCATCGGGATCCCCCCGGTGAAGTGATCGACCATCACCCCGGCAACCACCCACGTAGCTGGCGTTGTTCGACCCAGCTGGTCCCTAGAGCGCCAGCCACGTCGAACAACGCCAGCTACGTGTGGGCTGGGCTGCATGAGCCTCGCCACCCTTGAGCAGGCGACACAGGTCATCCACGCCGCCCTCGACGCCGGGGTCACATTCTTCGACACCGCCGAGGTCTATTTCGCGCACGAGAACGAACGCCTGGTCGGTCAGGTGCTCGCCCCGGTGCGCGAGCGGGTCACGATCGCCACCAAGTACGGCTTCAACGTCAACAACGGCCTCGACGGGCTGAACTCGCGCCCCGAACACATCAAAGAGGTCGTGGACGGGTCGCTGCAACGGCTGCAGGTCGACCACATCGACCTGCTCTACCAGCACCGCCTCGACCCCGAGGTGCCCATCGAAGAATCAGCCGGGGCCGTCAAAGAGCTGATCGACGCCGGCAAGGTCGGGCATTTCGGCTTGTCAGAGGTGGGTGTCGACATCATCCGCCGCGCCAACTCCGTGCAACAGGTCACCGCCCTGCAATCGGAATACTCGCTGTGGTGGCGCGAACCCGAGCAGCAGATCCTGCCCGTGCTCGAAGATCTGGGCATCGGCTTCGTGCCGTTCAGCCCGCTGGGCAAGGGGTTCCTGACCGGCAAGCTCACCCCCGACACCGTGGACGACCGCCGCCGCGCCATGTTCCCGCGCTTCGAGGCCGGGCGCATGACCGAACACCAGGGGCTCGTCGAGGTCGTCACCGGCATCGCCGACAAGCACGGCTGCACCCCGGGGCAGGTGGCGTTGGCCTGGATCATCACCACCCAGCCCCACGCCGCACCCATCCCGGGGACGAGCAAGCCCGAGCGTGCCACCGAGAATGCCACCGCGGCCGAGGTCGACCTGGACGCCGCTGACCTGGCCATGCTCGACGAGACCAGTCAACGGTTCCAGGTCGACCCGGTGCGCTACGCCCCCAGCCACCAGGCCTGGATCAACCGCTGATCCAGCCTCAGAGTGCCTCCTCCAGCAGGTCGGTCACCAGGGCCGCGATCGGCGAGCGCTCCGAGCGGGTCAGCGTCACATGCCCGAACAGCGGATTGCCCTTGAGTCGCTCGACCACCGCCGCGATGCCGTCGTGGCGCCCCACCCGCAGGTTGTCGCGCTGGGCCACGTCATGGGTCAGCACCACCCGCGAGTTCTGCCCGATGCGGCTCAGCACGGTCAGCAACACATTGCGCTCCAGTGACTGTGCCTCGTCCACGATCACGAACGCGTCATGCAGCGAGCGGCCGCGAATGTGGGTCAGCGGCAACACCTCGAGCATGTTCTGGTCCATGATCTCGTCGATGACGAACTTGTTGGTGTGGGCGCTCAGGGTGTCGAAGACGGCCTGGCCCCACGGCGCCATCTTCTCGCTCTCACTGCCGGGCAGGTAGCCCAGTTCCTGCCCGCCGACCGCGTACAGCGGCCGGAAGACCATCACCTTGGAATACATCCGCCGTTCCATCACCAGTTCGAGACCGGCGCACAACGCCAGCGCCGACTTGCCGGTGCCCGCGCGTCCACCGAGCGACACGATGCCCACCTCGGGGTCGAGCAGCAGGTCGAGCGCGACGCGCTGTTCGGCCGAGCGGCCGTGCAGCCCGAACGCCTCGCGGTCCGACTTCACCAGCCGCACCTGCCCGTTGGGCAGTTTGCGCGCCAGCGCCGTCCCCCCGGACGAGTGCAGCACCAGTCCGGTGTTCACGGGCAGGTCATCGGTCTCGGCAATGTCCACGGCGCCGTCGCTGTACAGCCCGTCCACCACGTCACCACTGACGTCGTAGTGCACCATGCCGGTCCAGCCGGTGTCACGGGCGAGTTCGGCGCGGTACTCCTGCGCCTCGAGCCCCACTGCGGACGCCTTGACACGCATCGGCAGGTCTTTCGAGACCAGGACCACGTCGTGGCCCTCGGCCTTGTAGTTCAGCGCCACCGCCAGGATGCGGGTGTCGTTGTCGCCCAGCCGGAAGCCCAGGGGAAGGCGCTCCTGGTCGGTGTGGTTCAGCTCGACATGGATGACGCCGCCCTTGTCATTCACCGGAATCGGGGCATCCAGTCGGCCATGCTTGACGCGCAGGTCGTCGAGAAGGCGCAGCGCCGAACGGGCAAAGTAGCCCAGTTCGGGGTGGTGGCGCTTGCCCTCCAGTTCACTGATGACGACGATCGGCAACACGATGGCATGCTCGGCGAACCGCAGCAGTGCGCGGGGGTCACTCAGCAACACCGAGGTGTCGATGACATAGGTGCGGGTCGACTGTTCGGCGGCCACGTTGAGCGCGTCCTGCGTGACGTGCTGGCGGGCAATGCCGAATTCGGGGGCCGAGGCGTCGGTGGCACTCTTGAGCACGGTGTTTCCTTCCCGTGGCAAGCGGCGATACCCAAGGGGCACGCCCTTGCGCGGATCTTTCGTTCCGTGGTGAAACTTCGCCTGGGGAAGGCCGGGCCATGGGGCCCGAGACAACTGCTTCTGCTGGGAAACCTAACTCTCGCCGGCGTCAATCCACGACGCCGCGCCGACTGTTCACCTCGAGTTCGCCTGAGGTTCCGGACGACCCCAGCTCAGCCGAACGTCGCCACGCAGATGGCCGCGAAGTGGCACAGGGCCGCGACCACCGTGGCGGCGTGGAAGATCTCGTGGAACCCGAACCACGTCGGCGACGGGTTGGGCTTCTTGCGGGCATAGACCACGGCCCCGAACGAGTACACGAGCCCGCCCAGCACCACCAGCACCACGACGAGCGGGCCGCCGTTCGTCCAGAACTGCGGCAACCAGCCGAGCGCGGCCCAGCCCATCAGCAGGTAGAGCGCGGTGTAGAGCCAGCGCGGGGCCGACAGCCACAAGACCCGGAACAACACACCGGCTGCGGCAGCCGTCCACACGAGCGCCAACAGCGCGACGCGCGACGGACCGCTGAGCAGTTGCACCGCCAGCGGGGTGTACGTACCGGCGATGAACAGGTAGATGTTGGCGTGGTCGATGCGCCGCAACACGCCCGCGACGGTGTCATTCCAGCGGCCCCGGTGATAAATGGCCGAGTTGCCGAACAGCATGAGCGAGCTGAGCAGGTAGACCGCCACGGCGGTCCGTCCGCCGATGCTCGGGGTCAGGATGAGCAGCACCAGCCCGCCCAGGAAGATGAGCGGGGTCATGCCGGTGTGCAGCCACCCACGCAGGCGCGGCTTGACCACTGCTGCGACCTGGTCGATGACGGACTGCTCAGACTCTGCGGCGTCATCGGGCGCGTGCTTCAACTTCTCCACACCACAAACCTACGCTTGCGTAGGTTTGTGGTTCAACCCGGGGCCAGCAAAACCTACGCAAACGTAGGTTCCAGTTCATCTGGAGGTAACCCACAGCCCCCTCACCCACGTCGCTAGTCTGTGCGCATGCCCGCGAAGTCCTTCTTCAGCAAGACTCCCCTCGCCCGCTGGGCGGGCAGCGACACGTTGCACGACGTCGTCGATCGACTGCACCCCAAGGGCCTGCTGTACCGGTCGTACGAGGGTCGGCTGGGTGCCGAGATCGACCGGTCGCGCCTGCCCCAGCATGTCGCGGTGATGGCGGACGGGAACAGGCGCTGGGCCCGGCTGAATGCCCCGAACCAACCATTGGTGGTCGGGTACCGCGCCGGCGCTGACAAGCTGCTGGAGTTCTGCCGGTGGTGTGATGAGGCCGGCATCAGCCGGGTGACGCTGTGGGTGCTCAGCACCGACAACCTGCAGCGGGCAGATTCCGAGGGGCTGGACGACCTGCTCGGAGTGATCGCTGACCTGGTTGACGAGTTGGCCGCCCACCCCGGCTGGCGGGTGCAGATCGTCGGGGCCATGGACCTGCTGCCGTCCCCGATCGCCGAGCGGTTGACCAAGGCCACCGCGGCCACCGAGAACCGCACCGGCATGCACGTCAATGTGGCGGTGAGCTATGGCGGGCGCCATGAACTGCGTGATGCGTTCCGCTCGCTGCTCGCCGACGAGGCAGCGAAGGGGACGACGCTGGCCGAGCTTGCCAACACCCTCGAGATCGAGCAGATCGCTGACCACCTGTACACGAAGGGCCAGCCCGACCCCGACCTGATCATCCGCACCAGCGGCGAGCAGCGGGTCTCGGGGTTCCTGATCTGGCAGAGCGTGCACAGCGAGCTGTACTTCTGCGAGGCGCTGTGGCCGGACTTCCGGCGGGTGGACTTCTTGCGGGCGCTGCGCTCGTTCACGCAGCGGGAGCGCCGCTTCGGGCGCTGAGGACCACCTGACGTGACGACCGTGTGCCGAAAACCCTATTCCCACCGAAAGTTCTGAACACCGTCACCCGTCCAAGCACGCA
>NZ_JBNINW010000003.1:130737-301431 GCF_050110855.1 Aestuariimicrobium sp. G57
GGGGGACGATTGGGGGCAGAAGCTTTTGTCCGGGCGGGGTTTTCGCCACACGGTCATCAGTACAGGCCAGCAGTTGGGCAGGTCAGCCCAGCGCCACCCTGATCACCTGCCCGCCGCCGGCGAGCACCGACCCGGTGGTGACATAGGCCGCGCCGTCCCGGATCGCCATGCCGTAGGGCGCAAACAGCCCCTGCACGACCGGGGTCGCCGCGCCACCGCCGGCAGGGATCTTGACGAGCGACCCGATCGGGCCGTTGAGCAGGCCGTTCGCCGCGATCTGCACGGCATACAGCGAGCCGTCAGCGGCGAACGCCAGGTCGGTGACGTTCGTCAGCCCGGTCGCATACTGGGTCGGCGCTTCACCAGGCATGAACCGCCAGATCGAGGCCCCACCGGGTGGGAACGGGAAGCCGGTCAGCTGGCTGACGTAGTAGGCACCATCCGGCCCCTTGACGACCGACGTGGGCACGAACTGCATCGGGATCATGATCGTGCCGCCGGGCGTCTCGAACGGCACCAGCACGTCCGG
Source organism: Aestuariimicrobium sp. G57 (assembly GCF_050110855.1). Lineage (NCBI taxonomy): Bacteria > Bacillati > Actinomycetota > Actinomycetes > Propionibacteriales > Propionibacteriaceae > Aestuariimicrobium > Aestuariimicrobium sp. G57. The sequence continues at coordinate 131,267 of NZ_JBNINW010000003.1, forward strand.
GAACTCCGCGATGGTGTTCATCCGTCCCTGGTTGTCGGCCGTGACCACGGTGTTGCCACCGGCGTCGGCCACCACGTACTTCGAGCCGTCCTTGATCAACGAGGCGGGGTTGCTGTCGGGGTCGTTGATGGGGTTGGTCGCGGCCTCCTGGCCGGCGATGTCGGCGAGCACCGACCACTGGCCGGCCTTGGCACCGGCGACTGAACCCTGGACCAGCCCACCAAACCCGGTGGGGAGCGCAAGGGTGGCCCGGACAGCCGGGTCAGCGCCCAGCCCGACAGTGGCGACAAAGTTCGACCCGGTCACCAGCACAGCGCTGGGCCCGGAGGCGCTGCCACCCTTCTGCACAGCAGGGGGAATGTCGGCCGGCGGGGCCAACGACGGCAGCCCGGTGACCACCCGGCGCTGCGCCCACCCGTCCTTGGTGAGGGTGACCAACGTGATCGAGCCCGTGGGTCCGTAGCAGACCAGATTGCCCTCGCCGCCGACGAAGCAGGGCCCGTCGCCGCCCGTGCCGGACTCGGCGACATACAGGTCGCCGCTGGCGGTGAAGGACAGATGCCTCGGGTTGTTCAACCCGCTGGCGATCACTTGGACGTGAGCGTCTGCGCTCGCCGTTGTGGGTAGTGCGCCGAGGGTCACGGCGGCCAGCACCAGGGCGAGTGCGCCGCCGGCCAGGCGTGTGGAGAGGTGTTTCATGGATGGAACTCCTTGCGATGAGGGCACACAGCGCCAGCGCGGTAGGGCGGCGTTGGGTGCAGGCGCTGCTGGGGATGGCCGAGGGGCCATCATGATGATGGCGATGGGCATCGCCCACCGACTGGCGGGGCCGATCGCGGGGACCGCTGACGAGACCACGACCGCAGCGACGGGGCGGGTCATCAGAGGGGCATCCTGAAGGGGCAGTCAGCCGCGCCGAAGGGGCGGCATGAGGCCACTGTATGGTGCTGGCAGGCACAGCGCCAGAGGTGGCGCAACAATCCATAACGTCGTTCTGGTTTCGCTCACCCGCCGTCGGGCAAACCCCCACCAGGTTCGTCCGCAGCGCCGGCCATCTCGGCCACCACGCGCACCTTCTCAGCGCTGATCCGCAACACCAGCTCAGGCTCGTCCGCGCCCACCTGCACGAACCTGGTCGCGGACACCTCAGCCGTGTCGACCAGCGCCGCACCATGGCGCGCCACCGCCAACTCGGCACCAGGTTCGTCGTGGTCGGCGACCGTCTCGTTCGTGATGGCCGGCGCCACCACCACCGGCACTGTTTCCCCATGACCCGTACCCCAGCGACCCAGCCGCTTCAGGTGGTAGTGCCCGCAGAGCACCGCCGCCACCCCGGCCTGCGACACCCGGTCCGACCACTCCTCATGCCCGCGCAACCGCAGCGCATGGTGCAGCGGTGTCGGCGCCGCCAACGGCGGGTGGTGCTGCACGATCACGCGGTGCCCCGGCACCGCCGCCAGCTCGCGCAACAACTCGCCGAACCCCACTGGCATCGACCCGTGCCCGCGCCGCGGGGTCCTGGTGTCGGCCACCGCGACCACCCCACCGGCCACGTCAACCAGGCCGCGCGCAAAGTGCCCCGCCTCGGGCCGGTGCAGCCGGTCGTAGTGCGGGTTGTTGTCATGATTACCGGGCGCCCAGACCACGGGCACGCCGAGCCCGGCGGCGTACTCCCCCACCAGCCGGCCCGCCAGGTCGTACGACTCCGGTGAATCGTCGTTGCTGACGTCGCCCGAGACCACCACCACGTCTGCCCGGAAGTCGGCGGGCACCGCGGCCAGCACGTCACCGAGCCGTGCCACGGTGTCGACCTTGTCGTAATGCCAGGCGCCGTCCTTGGCCAGGTGGGTGTCGCTCAGGTGCAGGATGCGCATCTCAGTCCTCCAGCAGGTGGCGGGCCAACAGGTCCAGGTGGTCGGGGGTCAGCCCGCTGTCGAGCAGGAACTGCCGCGACCCGCCGCGCTCGTCGAACCGCTCCAGGTTGGCCGCCAGCAGTTCGACCGGCGACGCGGTCACCCTGTGCGCGGCCTCGCCGGCCATGTGCTCGTGGCCGGCGACCGCTGAAAGATCGGCCAGGTACTCCGCCCCGAGCAGCTGCGCCGACAGGTGGTAGTCGGCCAGGATCCGCTCGCGCGGCACCCCCAGCACGTCCTGGACGAGCGCGATCACGTTGCCGGTGCGGTCCTTGCCCGCGGTGCAGTGCACCAGCACCGGGTCGGGCAGCGCCTCGGCCACCACCGCGACAGCCGCCGCCAGCTGCCCCGCGAACCGGTCGAGCATGATGCCGTAGAGCGCGTCGAGGCTGTCCCACTCGAACGCGCCGAGCTGGTTGTCGAAGATGGGCACCCACCGCCACGCCAGGTCGCCGGGTGCGGCCGTGGGGGTCAGCACCCGTTCCGACTCGTCGCGCAGGTCGAGCACCGTGCGCACGCCGAGGCCCGCGAGGTCGTCCGCGATGCCGGGGTTGGGTGCCAACAGCGCGGACGAACGCCACAGCCGTTCGGGCCGCAGCCGGGGTGTGGCCTGGCCGCCGCCCACCCAGCGCAGGTTGTACAGGCCCGTCGGCATCTGGTCAGGCACCCGTTGGACGGGTTCGGTCGTGGTCACTGCTGCTCCTTCGTCATGCCCATCATCGTGCTTCGGGTTTGCGGGACTCGTCGAACCGCGGCACCGCGTCGACCAGTGCCCGGGTCACCGGGTGGGTCGGCGCGGTCAGCAGCCGCAGCGTCTCACCCTGTTCGACCACGGCGCCGTTGCTCATCACCATCGTCTGCGGGCACAGCCGCTGGACGACGCCCAGGTCGTGCGAGACCACCACCAGGGTGAGGCCGCGCTCGTCGATGATCCGCTCGAGCGTGGCCAGCAGTTCGGCCCTGACCGAGACGTCCAGCGCCGAGACGGGCTCGTCGGCCACCAGCACCTGCGGTTTGACCGCCAGCGCCCGGGCGATGGCGACGCGCTGGCGCTGTCCGCCCGACAGCTGGTGCGGGTAGCGCTCGGCCATCGCGGCGGCCAGGCCCACCTCGGCCAACAGCCCGGCCACCTCATCGGCCGACAACCGGCGCCGCTCGACCAGCCGCACCGGCTCGGCCAGGATCTCGCGCACCCGCATCGACGGCGTCAGCGACGAGTACGGGTCCTGCAGCACCACCTGCATGTGCCGACGCCATGGCCGCACGCCGAACCCACCAGCCACGACGGGTTCGCCCATGAACCGCACGGTGCCCTCGTCGGGGGCAGTCATGCCGAGCACCAGCTTCATCAGGGTCGTCTTGCCCGAGCCCGATTCGCCAATCACCCCCAGCGACGCCCCGCGCTCGACGCGCACGTCGACCCCACCCACGGCGACCGTCTGGCCGTAGCGCTTCACCAGCCCCGTGCCCTCGATCAGCGCCTCGCGGCCCTGCTCACTCATCGCCTGCTCACTCATTGCCCGCCCCCTGTTGCTGCCTGGCCAGCACCTCGCGCGCCCCGGCCAGGTCGAGCCCGGTCGACCGGGCGGCAGCGATGAGCCGGCGGGTGTAGTCGTGCTGCGGGTCGGCCAGCAGTTGCGCGGTGGGGGCCTGTTCGACCAGCACCCCGTGGCGCATCACCATCAGCCGCTCGCAGGTGGTCGCTGCCACGCCCATGTCGTGGGTCACCAGCAGCAGGGCACTGCCCAGCTCGGTGCACAGCCGCACCATCAGGTCGAGCACCTTGCGGGCCACGGTCGCATCGAGCGCGGTGGTCGGTTCGTCGGCGAGCACCAGCGCGGGCTCGCACGAGACGGCCATCGCGATCACGACGCGTTGCCGCTGCCCGCCGGACAGCTGGTGCGGGTAACGGTCGATGATGTGGGCCGGGTCGGGCAGCCCGACCATGGCCGCCAGCTCCACCGCCCGCGGCCGGGACTCGCGGCGCGTCACCAGCCCGTGGGCCCGCAGCGCGGTCACCAGTTGCGCGCCGATGGTCATCACCGGGTTCAGGGCGGTCATCGGCTCCTGGAACACCGAGCCGATGCGTCGTCCACGCACCCCACGTACCTCGCCGCGGCCCAGAGCCTGGCCGTCGAAGCGCACCGTGCCGGTGGTCTCGGCGATGCGGGGTTGCAGGCCCTGCACAGTCAGGCAGACCATCGACTTGCCCGACCCGGACTCGCCGATCAGCCCCACGCGTTCGCCGGCGCCGATGCTGAACGACACGTCGTCGACGGCCCGCTGGTCGCCGAACGTCACGCTGACCCCAGAGATCTCGAGCAGCCCAGTACTCTCCGCAAGCACGGTCATCACAGCTCCGATCGTGAGTCGAGGGCGTCGCGCAGTGCGTCGCCCAGCAGGTTGAAGGCCAGGGTCGTCCACACGATCACCAGCGCAGGCACGGCCAGCACTTCGGGACGGGTGTAGATCTGCGACTGGTGTTCGGCGAGCATCCGACCCCACGAGGGTGCCGGCGGCGGCGTGCCCAGCCCCAGGTAGCTCAGCCCGGCCTCGGCGAGTGCCGCGGCACCGAGCAGCTGCGTCATGCGCACCAGCAGGGTGGGTGTGACTTCGGGAAGGATGTGGCGGCCCAGCAGCCACAATGGCCCCGCGCCCGAGGTGCGGGCCAGCAGCACATGGTCGGTGCGCACGCTTCGCCGCAGCTCCGGCAGGATCGTCCGGGTGATCGTGCTGGTCGAACCCAGCCCGATCGCGGCGACCACACCCCACATTGAACCGCCCGCGAACGTGGCGATGATGACGGCAAGAATCAGCGTCGGGAATGCCACCGACAGATCGACGAGCCGTTCGAGCGCGGACGAGAGCCCACGCGGCAGGAACACCAGCAGCGCCCCGATGGCCACGCCCACCACCGTGGCGAGCGCGACCGCGAGCACCGAGGTGGTCACGGTCACCCGCGACCCGGCCATGATGCGCGACAGGGTGTCGCGGCCCAGCGCGTCAGTGCCGAGCGGGTGCTCCAGCGACGGGGACGACCACCGCAGCGGGACGTTGACGCCGAGGGGGTCGTGCGGGGTCCACACGAGCGAGACGAGCACCGTGAGCACGACCACTCCGGTCATGACCAGGGCGAGCACACCGATGGGGTTGTGCAGCAGTTTGCGCAGTGTGGTCATGAGCGCAACCTCGGGTCGAGCAGGTCCTGGGCGAGTGTCGCCAGCGCCATCACCACGATGATCATGGCGCTCAGCATCATCAGCACGCTCTGCACGGCCGTGATGTCGCGGGCGCTCAGGCTCGACAGCAGAAAGTTGCCGACGCCGGGCAGCGCGAACACCTGTTCGGCGATGACGGCGCCGGTGATCAGGCCGGCGAAGTCGAGGGCGATGACCCCCGACAGCGGCAGCGCCACCATGCGCCAGCTCTGGGCCAGTGCGCGCCGTCCCGACAGACCCTGGGCGCGGGCGGTGCGAATGTGGTCGTGGTGCAGCACGTCGACGGTGGCCGAGCGGACGAACCGCACCAGCACCGCGACCTGCGGGATGGTCAGGGTGATCACCGGCAGCACGAGCGAGCGGGCAGCGGTGACGGGGTCGTCCCAGCCGGCGGTCGGGAACCCCGTCGCGGGCAGCAATTTGGCGCGCACGGCGAACAGGTCGACGAGCAGGATGCCGACCACGAAGACCGGCACGGCCACCCCCACCTGGGTCAGCACCAGCAGGGCGCGTCCGAACCAGTCGTGGCGGCGCACCGCAGCCAGGGCACCGAGCGGCACGGCGATGACCAGCGCCAGCAGCAGCGACGCGACGGCCAGCGGGCCGGTCACGGCCAGCATGCGCATCAGCTGGCCGCTGATGGGCAGGTTCGACAGCTGCGAGACACCGAAGTCGAAGCGCAGCACGCCGCTGAACCAGTGCCAGTACTGCACGAACACGGGCCGGTCGAGGCCCAGCGAGACGCGGATGGCATCAATCTCTTCCTGGGTGGCCTCGGTGCCGGCCTTGATGGCGGCGAGGTCACCGGGAAGGTAGTGCAGCGAGAAGAAGATGACGACGCTGGCCAGCCACAGCGCCACCAGGGCGATGGCGATGTGGCCGAGCACCGAACGCCAGGGGCGTTGCGAGCGCTGCGAGGGTTGCGTCCGCGGCGCGACGGGGTGCCCCGCACCCGCGGGGGGCACGTGGCCCCCCGCGGGTTCGAGGCTGGTGGTGATGGACTGCATCAGGCCGACTTCGCGATGTCCCACACGTGGAACTCGGAGTTGATGCGGTTGGTGGGCATGCCGGTGACGGACTTCTTGGCCAGCACCGTCGTGGTGGGCGCATAGAGCCAGTCGCTGGCGGCGTCCTTGGCCACGATCTCGGACAGCGTCTTGAGGTGGCCGTAGGCCTCGTCATCGCTGGTCGAGGTGAACGCCTTCTTCATGGCGTCCTGGGCCTCGGCGTTGTCGTAGTTCCAGTAGTACTTCGGGTTGCCGTAGTAGCTGAGCGTCCAGGGGTCGACGTGCAGCACCATGGTGAGCTGGTAGTCCTTCTTCTGGTAGACGGTCTCGAGCCAGGTGGCGAACTCCATCTGCTGGATGTTCAGGGTGACGCCGATTTCCTTGTACTGGGCGGCCAGGTACTCGCTGATCTTGCTGTCATAGGTGTTGGCCACCTTGAGGGTCAGCGTCAGGTTCTCTTTGCCGGCCTCCTTGAGCAGCGCCTTGGCCTCGTCCTTGTTGTGGGCATCGACGCTGGTCAGGTCGGTGAACCACTTGTCATCGGGCACGCTCATCGAGCCGACCTTCTGGGCCTTGATGCCCAGGGCGGCGATCAGGCCGTCCTTGTCGACCGCCATGCGCAGCGCGCGGCGCACCCGCACGTCGGACAGGTTGGGGTCGGCATTGTTGAAGCCCAACGTCATCCAGCTGGCCGACGAGCCCTCGGTGGTGGTCACGTCAGCGTCGCCGGCGAAGCGCTCGATCATCTCGGCATTCGGCGAGGTGTGCACGTCGATCTCGCCGCTGGCAAGGGCGTTCGCGGCTGCGGCGGGGTCCTTGTAGTAGTGGAAGACGACCTGCTTGTTCTTCGGCTTGGTGCCCCAGTAGGCGTCGCGGCGGGTCAGTGTGATGGTGCTGCCCTGCTGCCAGTTGGTGACCTCGTAGGGGCCGGTGCCGTTGGTCTTCTGGGCCAGGTCGACGGCGTTCTTGGCGGGCAGGACGACGCCGACGTCAGTCGACAAGGTGTCGATCAGGCGCCAGTCGCGCTGCTTGAGGGTGATCACGACCTTGTCGTCACCGTCGGCCTTGATCGAGGTGACGGCGGTCAGGCGGCTGCTCGCGGTCTCTTCGGTGCCACCGCAGGCGGGGCCACAGGTCTTCGACAGCGAGGCGACCACGTCGGCCGAGGTCATCTTCTGGCCGTCGGTGAAGGTGACGTCGGGCTGCAGGGTGAACTCGTAGGTCAGGCCGTCCTCGGAAATCTTCCATTCCTTGGCCAGCAGGGGCTCGAGCTTGCCGTCATGGGTGCGGCGCACCAGGCCCTCGTAGACGTTGCCGAGTTCGAGCTGGCGCAGCGCGGCGCCGCTGGTGGTGGTCATGTCGAGCCCGGTGGGCTCGAGGGTGAAACCGACATGGACGGCGGCATCGGGGTTGGCCTCGCCGGTGGTGGTACCGGCATCGCCACCCGAGCCGCAGGCGGCCAGGGTGAGCGCGAGCGCCAGGGCGGCGGCTCCGCGAACGAGCTTCGACAGCATGCAGGACTCCTTGTGGTTACGCTTCTGTCTATTGGACATATAGATATCTAGATGACTTGGGTGACATCTAGGTGACAGGCACTCATCGAGCAACTGACGATCGACCCCCTCGGAGGTGAACATGACCGGCACCGGGCGCAAGCAGCCGCTATACCGGGTCATCGCCCGCGACATCTGGCGCACCATCGGCGAGCGCAGGCTCAACCCGGGCGAGGCCCTGCCGACCGAGGCCGACCTGGCCCAACGCTACGAGGTCAACCGACTGACGGTGCGACAGGCCATGGACGAGCTGCGTCGCGCAGGTGCGATCGACATTGTGCATGGCCGCGGCGCCTTCGTGGCCGAACGTCCGACGCTGGTGGAATTCGCCACCCGGGTGCACCCCGGCGACAGCGGCGAGTACTGGAGTTCACCCGGCGATGCCTCGTCGGGCTCCCCGGGGCATGCCCCCAGCCTGCGGCGGGTCACCGAGCAACTGCTCGCCCCGGCACCCGGGCGTCCGGACCGACTCGTTGAGGGCGCCGACCACCTGGGCGTCGGCGTGGACGAGGTGGTGGCGCTGCACACGCTGATGCACGATGCCGGGCAGCCCTGGATCACGAACACCTATGTGATCTCGACCGAGTTGGCGGGGGTCCGCGAGGCGTTCGTGCGCCATGGCCTGATGCGGGTGGCGCTGGCCGGGCTCAGCGACGGTCCGCTGGTGCACCACTGGCGCGCGTTCTCGGCGGCCGCCTGCTCGATCGACGACGCGGACGCCCTGGGGCTCGAGGTCGGGGCGCCTCTGCTGGTGCGCGAGGGCGTCATGGGCACGACCGACCGGCCACTGGTGTACGTGGTGCGGCGCATGCCGGGCGAGTCGGCGCGGTTCGTGTTGCACTACCTCGACCCGGCCTCGTCCGAGAATCATTGAGTGGTTTGACGTCAGATCCGACGTCAAACCACTCACTGTCGCGCGTTCCTGACCGGACGAGCACCCGCGCCGACTGCCCACCGCCGAGGTTGTGACACCAGCCCCTTCCAGTCATATGATGACTTCATCATGTCGCCATACTGGAAAGAGCGCCCGCTCTACGAGGTCAAGGCCGGACTGTTCCGCGGCCTGTCGCACCCCTTGCGCATCCGCATTCTCGAACTGCTCGCCGACGGGCGTGAACACACCGTCGCCGAACTGCTCGAGGCCACCGAACTCGAGGCCTCGCACCTGTCGCAGCACCTCTCGGTGCTGCGGCGCCACCGCCTGGTCGTCAGCGAGCGCAGGGCCAGCCACGTGTACTACCGGCTGCTCTCGCCCGCGGTGGCCGACCTGCTCAGCGTCGCCCGCCGCCTGCTGACCGAACTCGTCACCACCGAGGCCCAGCAGGTCGACGAGGTCGAGGCCCTGCCCAAGCTGCCCACCGCATGAGCGCCACCAGCCAGACCGACATGACCGACACGATTGCTGCCATCCCCGCCCGCAGGTCGCGCTCCTGGCGCACCCTGTTGCCCTCGCCCGCCGACTACAGGCAGTTGCGCACCACGTGGCGCAAAGACCTGGTGGCCGGCCTGACCGTCGGCATCGTTGCGCTGCCCCTCGCGCTCGGCTTCGGTGTCAGCTCAGGCGTCACTGCCGAGGCCGGCCTGGTCACCGCCATTGTCGCCGGCATGCTCGCGGCCTTCTTCGGCGGCTCGAACGTGCAGGTCTCGGGCCCCACCGGAGCCATGGCCGTGGTGCTGTTGCCCATCGTCGCCACCCAGGGCGCCGGCGTGGTGGCGACCATCGCCGTGATCGCGGGTCTGATGGTGATTGCCGCGGGTGTGCTGCGGCTCGGACGAGTGGTCTCGTTCATCCCCTGGCCGGTGATCGAAGGGTTCACCATGGGCATCGGGGTGATCATCGCCCTGCAACAGGTGCCGCTGCTCACCTCGGCGACCCAGGCCGGGGTCGGCGAGCACTCCTCGAACACGGTGATCGCAGCATTGCAGTCGCTCGCCGAAGCCGACCCGGGCTACCTGCCCTGGAGCCTCGCCACCGCCGGCATCGTCGCCGCCTGCATGCTGCTGGCCCCGCGCATCCACCCGGCGATCCCCGGGTCGCTGGTCGGCATCGTGCTGGTCACGGTCGTCGCGGCGCTGGTCGACACCCCGCTCGCGGTGATCGGCGCGCTGCCCCACAGCCTGCCGATGCCGTCACTGCCCCACCTCACGCCCGGCCTGCTCGTCCAGCTGTTGCCGGCGGCCGCCACCGTCGCGGCGCTCGCCGCGATCGAATCGCTGCTGTCGGCGCGCGTCGCGGCGTCCATGGACGACACCGGCCCCTATGACCCCGACCGCGAACTCATCGGGCAGGGCATTGCGTCGGTTGGTTCGGGATTCTTCGGCGGCATGCCCGCGACCGCCGCGCTGGCCCGCACGGCGGTCAACGTGCGTTCCGGTGGACGCAGCCGCCTCGCCTCGATGACCCACGCCGTGGTGCTGCTGCTGGTCGTGCTGGTCGCGGCCGGGCCGGTCGGTGCGATCCCGCTGGCGGCGCTCGCCGGCATCCTGCTCGTGACGGCGGTGCGCATGGTCAACATCACCACGGCGCGTTCGATCATGCGCTCGACCAAGGCCGATGCCTTCGGGTTCGTGATCACGTTCATCGTCACCCTGGCGTTCGACCTGATCGTCGCGGTCGTGGTCGGCATGGTGGTGCTGGGCGTGGTCGCCATCCGCAACATGGTGCGCGCCACCGATGTGAGCCGCGAACCGATCCGTGGTGACGACCAGCCCGGTGATGAGCAGATCGCGATCCTGCGCTTCGACGGACCGCTGATCTTCGCCTCGTCCGAAAAGGTCTTCGACGCGGTGATGCACATCGACGGTGTGACGGTCGTGATCCTGCGCATGTCGCAGCTCGAACTCATCGACGCCAGCGGTGCGCGGGTGCTCAGTGAGATCGTCGTGGGGCTCGAGCGGCGCGGCATCACGGTGCTGCTCAAGGGCGTGCAACCCGGCCATGAGCAGATCTTCCGCGCGGTCGGCGTGCTCGACTCACTGCGCCACCACAACCACCTGTTTGTGGCCATGGACGACGCGCTCGCCCATGCCCGCAGCCATGTGGCGCGGCGCCAGGCGGCGCTCGAGGGCCAGGGGGGCAGCTGACTCAACAGCAGCGCGGTCTCAGCAGCGGCTCCACAGCGGCGTCTTGAGTTCGGTGTAGCTGGTCACCGGCTCGAAACACACCGTGCCGCGGCACACATAGGCCGTGGGCTGCCCGTCACGCTGGGTGCGGTCGTTGAACAGGTGCCCGAATCCGGTCGTGCCGGCCGGGGCGGCGACGATGGCCGAGCCCGCGGGGGCCATGCGCCAGGCGGCCTGCACCAGCTGGTTCATGCGGTCGTCCTCGTCGACCACGATGGTGACGTCGGCCAGTTTCAGGCCGCGGCGGGCCTCGTCCATCACGAGCACGTCGGCCAGGCTCCAGCCGGCGAAGCGCGGCGCGGCGGCGACGGTGGCCCAGGTGGTGCGGGCGGCAGCGTCGGCACGTTCGCCGTAGCGGGCCTCGCCGGTCAACACGCCCACGGTGCGCAGCGCGGTGACCATGGTGGCGGTGCCGCTGGGGGTGGCGTTGTCGCTGAGGTCGCGGGGGCGGGCGAAGCGCAGGTCGTCCTCGCCCGCGTCGAAGAAGCCACCGTCGTCGGCGCTGAACAGTTCGTCGGCCTGGTCGACGAGCCATGCGGCCCGTTCGAGCCAGGTGGCATCGCCCAGGGCGCCGGCGAGTTTCGTGAAGCCCAGCGCAAGTGCGCCGTAGTCCTCGGTGACGGCCGGGGAATCGCCGGGGACGCCGTCACGGCTGCTGCGCCGCAGCTGCGGAACGTCGTTCTCGCCCTCGCCCGCATCGGTGACCAGGTGCACCGACCACACCGCGTCGGCGGCGCGGCGGGCCATCTCGACCCAGTCGGGGCGGTTGAACATCATGCCGGCGGTGACCAGCGAGTCGATGGCCAGGCCGTTCCACGAAGCGAGCACCTTGTCATCGCGGGCCGGACGGAACCTGCCGGAGCGCACCTCTTTCAGGCGGGGCACGATGCGGTCGAGCCTGGGCCAGTCGGTCACGTGGCGCAGCTGCAGCGTCGAGTTGCCGTGCTCGAACGTGCCGGTGGTGGTCACGTGGAAGACGTCGCGGGCGAACTCGGCGTCCTCTTCGCCCAGGGCGTCGACGAGCAGTTCGGGGTTCCAGACGTAATAGATGCCCTCGTGCACCGAGCCGCGGATGTCGACCGAATCGGCATCGAGCGATGAGGCGAAGCCGCCGTTCTCGGTGGTCATCTCGTCGCGCAACCAGTCGACGATGCCGAAGATCACCCGCTCGAACAGGGCCCGCTTGTCGGGGTCGTGGTCGGCGGTGCGGCGCCAGGCCCGGGCATAGGTGCCCAGCAGCAGCGCATTGTCATAGAGCATCTTCTCGAAGTGCGGCACCACCCAGCCCTCGTCGACCGAGTAGCGGTGGAACCCGCCCGCCAGCTGGTCGTGGATGCCCCCGCGTGCCATGTTTTCGCAGGTCAGCTGGGCCATGTCGAGGCTGGTCGGGTCGCCCTTGCCCAGCAGCGCGTCGAGCACCATCGCCGCCGGGAACTTCGGGGCACGGCCGAAGCCGCCGTGCAGCATGTCGTAGTCCTTGCCCAGTGCCTCGAGGGTCTCGCGCGACGTCGGCGGCTGCTCGGCGGGCTCGGGCACGGTGTTGAGCTCGGCGAGCTGGGCCGTGATCTGGTCGGCCGAGGCAAGCACGTCGGCGTGGCGCTGCTGCCAGGTCTTGGCGAGCGCGGTGACGAGCTGGGTGAAGCTGGGCAGGCCGTTCGCGGGCTCGGGCGGAAAGTAGGTGCCGGCAAAGAACGGCGCACCGTCGGGGGTCAGGAACACGGTCATGGGCCAGCCGCCCTGGCCGGTCATCGCCTGGGTGGCGTTCATGTAGACGGCGTCGACATCGGGGTGCTCTTCGCGGTCGACCTTGATCGAGACGAAGTTCTCGTTGAGCAGCTTGGCGACCTCAGGGTCGTCGAACGATTCATGGGCCATGACGTGGCACCAGTGGCAGGCGGCATAGCCGACGCTGAGCATGATGGGCAGGTTGCGTTCGCGAGCCTCGGCGAATGCCTCGTCCCCCCACGGCCACCAGTCGACGGGCTGGTGGGCGTGCTGCAACAGGTACGGCGAGGTGGCATCGGCCAAGCGGTTCGGCATGGGGCCAGCCTAGTGGGGGTGTCGATGGGGGCTGCCGTGAGGCCCATCCCCATGTGCTGCCAACCCACCTTGCCGCCAACCCACCCGGGCGGCCTGCCAGACCCCGAGGACGAGCCCAGCCCGCGCAACTGCGGCGTCCGGGGGTGGGGCTGACCTGCGATTGTGACACCCGCGCACGAAGTGCACGCCGCGAAGCCAGATCGAGCCGCACTCGTGACGCCAGCGCACGAAGTGCAGGTGCGGGGCTCGTCCGAGCACCGGTGGCCTGAGACCTCGGGGCACCCGGACACCCAGCGGCTGTCCGCTGCCCCAACAATGTTCCACAACTGGCACAAGAGTGACATTGCGGACCTCGCCATGTTCCAGAAGTCGGCTCTGGGGGACACTTGTCCCCACCGCAGGCAGGACCACACTCAGGGAGGACAACGCCCCCAGAACTCAGCTGCTCGCGTCCTCGTCCGGGCTCTTCGGCGACACCGGACGAGCAGCCTCACCGCGCGGCACCTCGGCATCCCGCGGCGCCTCGATGCCCCGCACATGCTTGCGCAGGTTGAAGTAGCCGATGATGATGAACACCACGACCACTAGCACCGCGATGAGGGCCAGCAGGCCAGAGTTCAGATCTCCCACACCGCGAACGTTACCGCAGCCGCCGCCGGCCAGACCCTCGTCAGATCGTCCAGTGGTCCGACGCCGCGCCCCGCAGCCGCTCCTCGTCATCACGCAGCCCCGCGAACAGGTCATCCTCGGGCAGGTCGGTCTCGACCGTGGTGTGCACCAGCTCGAAGTCCTCGGTCGGCCACACCCGACGCTGCAACTCCAACGGGATCGCGAACCACTGCCCGTCGGGGTCGATCTGGGTGCGGTGCGCCAGCAACGCCTTGTCGCGCACGTCGAAGAACTCGCCACAGGCCACCCGGGTGGTCACCCGGTCGCGGTAGTCCTTGTCCTGCCACTGGGCCAGCCGCTCGCGGAACGGTGAGTCGATGCCGGCCTCGTGCATGGCCTCGTCCAGTGCCAGGTAGCGGTCGCGGTGAAACCCGATCTGGTAGTACAGCTTGCTCACCTGCCACGGCTCGCCGAACTCCGGGTACAGGGCCGGGTCCGCAGCCTGCCAGTAGGCCTCGACGCTGATCCTGTGGCACATGATGTGGTCGGGGTGGGGGTAGCCACCGTTCTCGTCATAGGTGGTCATCACCTGCGGACGGAACTCACGGATCAGCTTCACCAACGGTTTGGCCGCCTCGACGGGGTCCACCAGCCCGAAGCAACCCCCGGGCAGCGGCGGCAGCGGGTCGCCCTCGGGATAGCCCGAGTCGACATAGCCCAGCCACACCTGGTCAATGCCCAGGATGTGCCGCGCCGTGTCCATCTCCCTGGCCCTGATCGACGCGATGTTCGCCCAGACCTCAGGCTCGTCCATCGCAGGGTTGAGCACGCTGCCACGTTCACCACCCGTACACGTCGCCACCATCACCCGCACGCCCTCAGAGACGTACTTGGCGGTGGTCGCCGCACCCTTCGACGACTCGTCGTCGGGGTGGGCATGGACGTGCAGCAATCGCAGGCCGGAGTCGGACATGCGCCCAATCATGCACCAGCTAGGCTGGTCGCACCATGAACGCCAGCCCCACCGAGACCTCCGCAGGCATCACCGCAGCCGACCGCGCCCGCGTCGCGGCACGCTACCCGAAGAAGCGCTCAACGCTTCCGCTCACGGTCATCGGCGTGGTGCTGGCAGTCTCGCTGACGGTGTGGGCCTATTGGACGGGTTCATACCGCGACAACTCCGAGGTCTCGGGGCAGCTCTTTGGCTACTCCGTCATCAGTGACACCCAGATCGACGTGGTGCTGCGCGTGCACCGGGACGACCCCACAAAGGCCGCCACCTGCGATGTCAAGGCGCAGGCCCCCTCGGGTGAGACCGTCGGCGAGCTGGCGGTACCGATCGCCCCGGGTGGCCCGAACGACAGTGAGGTCAAGGCATCGCTGAAGACCTACCTGCGCGCCCACACTGCGATCCTGGGTGAGTGCCGCACCGCCTGATTGCGCCCGCGAGCCCGTTTAGCGCTTTCTGGGGTCTCGGGCTAGGATTGTCCGATGTCTGTGAACACACAAAACGTCGTCTGGCTCACCCAGGAGGCCTTCGACAAGCTCCAGGACGAGCTTGCCTACCTCGAGGGACAGGGCCGTGAAGAAGTCACCGCCAAGATTGCGGCAGCCCGTGAAGAAGGTGACCTGAGCGAGAACGGCGGCTACCACGCAGCCCGCGAAGAGCAGGGCCAGATGGAGGACCGCATCCGCGTGCTGAAGGACAAGCTGTCCAAGGCACAGGTCGGCGCCGCACCGGCGCACGATGACGAGGTCTCTCCCGGCCGGCTGGTGACCGTCGCCTACTTCGGCGACGAGGATGACACCGACACCTTCCTGCTGGGCAGCCGCGACCTGCTCGACCTCGACGACTCCGTCAAGGACCTGCAGGTCTATTCACCGCAGTCGCCGATCGGCGCGGCCGTCGTGGGCCGCCGGGTCGGGGACGAAGTCGCCTATGCCGCACCCAACGGCAAGAAGGTCGAACTCACCATCATCAAGGTGGAGCCCTTCAGCGGATAAGCCACTCCCCGTCGCAGACACGACACGGCGCCCGCATTCACGATGCGGGCGCCGTGTTGTTTTGCTGTCTGCGCCATTGTTGTCGCGTTGTTCACGAAGGCAGCGGGTTCACGAAGGCAGCGACGCGATGATCCGCTCACCCTCTACCGGGGTCAATGCACCCGATGCGACTTCGCTGAGCACCTGCTCACGGGTCAGCGGCGAGTCATCGGCCGAATCACCGCTCAACCCCAGACTGACCAGCAACGACGTCAGCCGCAGCCGCGCGGTCGGGTACGAGACGCCCAGGTGCTTCTCGACCTCTTTGAGGTTGCCGCGCGACGCCAGAAAGACCCGCAGCAGGTCGAGCTCGGCATCAGACAGTGCACAGAACTCACACCGGGCGAACTCGCCCACCAGCTGGGTGCCGCAGCCGTGGCAGCCGAGGCTGGTGATGGCGAGTTCCTTGCCGCAGACCGGGCACTCAGCCGGTGCCCGGTGGGCTTCGTCTGCCGGTTCGGACGAGTGGCGGTGCTG
Source organism: Aestuariimicrobium sp. G57 (assembly GCF_050110855.1). Lineage (NCBI taxonomy): Bacteria > Bacillati > Actinomycetota > Actinomycetes > Propionibacteriales > Propionibacteriaceae > Aestuariimicrobium > Aestuariimicrobium sp. G57. The sequence goes on from NZ_JBNINW010000003.1 coordinate 147,250, forward strand.
GTGGCGACTCATCAGGCCTGCCCCGTCTGTTCATGCTCACGCACCGACGCATACCCCATGACCACACCGATGTCGAGGCGTGCAGCCCCATTGCCGACGACGTACTCATCGACCGAACCGGTCTGCTCACCGGGCCACGACACGCGGCCCAGCTGGGTCTCGGCACGCACGGCGACGTTGGCATCCTTGCCGAGCACGATGGTCAGATTGCCCGACTCGACGCGCACCCGCGAACGGCCCTGCTTCAGGTCACCGCGCACCGTGGCCGACCCGGCCTGGACGAGCGCATCGGTCACCTCGACCACGTCATTGAGGGTGGCGCCCCCGGCAGTGACGCGCACCTTGCCAAGCACCGGCACCTTGCTGGTGTGCAGGCCACCGGCCGTCACCTCGACGTCGACGGGGATGTTCGGGTTGACCTTGATCACCAGCTCTTTGCCGGTCGCCATGGTGCGCAGGTCGTCGACGCTGCGCGGCGGTCGGATGATGCTGAAGCTGCCGAAGCTGGGCCCGATGTCGCCATCGCTGGTGACCTCGAGCGTCTTGCCCGAGCGGCGCAGCACATGCGGGCCGGAGGCCGACAACGTCGCCACCGAGGTGTCACCGATGATGCGCACACGGCGTCCGACCGCACGCACGACCACCTTGTCGACCCCCTTCGAACCGGCGGGGCGGGGTGATTCGAATTCGGGTTCCTCGATGATGGGCTCGTCGACGATGCGCTCCTGGTCGTCCGCGGGCACCTCTTCGACGACTTCGGCGTCGTCGACCTCGTGCTCAGGGCGCCTGAAGTCGTCACGGGCGTACTTGGCCCACTGTGGACGATCGTCGTCCGGTGTCTGGCCGTCCGAATCGGCGTGGTGCGGCTCGGGGGTGGGCTCCTCGGCATCGGTGGGGGGCTGGTCAGTGGGGGGCTGGTCAGTGGAGGGGGTCTGGAGTGCATCCAGACGTTGGCCGGCCTCGGCGATGTCGATACGGCCGGCGGCAAGGTCTTCCAGGATCGAGTGCTTGTCGCTCATGCCACAAATGTAAACTAGCTCTTTGCATCTTGGAAGTGATGGATTGCCATTCTCAGGGTGGGTTCGGGGTACAGTGCGGCTGGGGCAGACTGATGCCGTGACTGCACGCCCCCTGCGCGACATCATCGCCCCCGACTGGGCCGAGGCCCTGGCCCCGGTCGAACCGCTGGTGCATGAACTCGGCGAGTTCCTGCGGGCCGAAGTGGCCGCCGGCCGGGGCTACCTGCCGGCCGGCCACCAGGTGCTGCGGGCGTTCACGCGTCCGTTGGCCGACGTGCGGGTGCTGGTCGTCGGGCAGGACCCTTATCCCACACCCGGGCACGCCGTCGGGCTGTCCTTCTCGGTCGACGCCCACGTGCGTCCACTGCCCCGCAGCCTCACCAACATCTACACAGAACTGGACGACGACCTCGGCATCACGCCCAGCGCACACGGCGACCTCAGCGCCTGGTTCGACCAGGGCGTGCTGCTGCTCAACAGGGTGCTGACGGTGCAGCCGGGAGCGGCCGGATCGCATCGCGGCAAGGGCTGGGAACAGGTGAGCGAATGCGCCATCGAGGCGCTGGTCAACCGCGGTGGCCCGCTGGTGGCGGTGCTCTGGGGACGCGACGCGCAGGCACTGACCCCCATGCTGCGCGACGTGCCGATCATCGCCAGCGCACACCCCTCGCCGCTGTCGGCGCGGTCAGGATTCTTCGGTTCGAAGCCCTTCAGCCGCGTGAACCAGGCCCTGGCGAAACAGGCAGCGGAGCCGGTGCGCTGGCAGCTTCCAACGCTGCCACCGGGGTGACGGGCGCGGGGGTCCGCCGCCGACCGAAGACCCAGAACCGCGACAGCAGGTAGATGTAGGCGCCCTCGATCAGGGCCGCAGAGACCCGCGCCACCTGGTACTGCACGCCCAGCACCTCGAGAAGCGTCGAGAATCCGAGGATCCAGATCACATAATTGCTGACCACCACGAAGGTGTAGCGCGCCGACTGGCGGGCGGCCTGTCCGTGCGAGCGGAAATTCAGCACCTTGTTGAGCACGAACGCGAGCAGGCTCGCCCCGCCGTAGCTGATGCTGACCGCCACCGGGTAGGGAACGTGGCCGACCCCGTGGGTCAGCGACAGCAGCAGCATGTCGACACCGAAGGTGAAGCTGTTGATGATCGCGAACCCGATGAACGTGCGCGGGATGCGGCGCAGCACACCCGGCAGCCACGAGTGGATGGCCCCCACGACCGCACCGAAGCCGTGCTCGGCTCTCAGGCGTAACGAAGAGGTCATGGGTAGAATTATGACGCGGTTGGGCAAGTGGTTGAGGTCGGGCCCCAAATTGACCCCCCGACCTGCGCGAATGGCGAGAACGAAAGGTGCGATCATGTGGCGAACCCTCACGACCAGAACCACGATGGTGAGCCCGGACGAGGCACTGCCGGGTCGCGATCACCCTGCGCTGGCCATGCCCTTCTTCCACCGGGTGTTGGGCCACAGGCTCGACCATGAATTTCCCGGCAGCGAAAAGGCATACTTCGCGATGGGCTGCTTCTGGGGTGCAGAGCGCATCTTCTGGCAGCTTGACGGGGTGCTGGTGACCTCGGTGGGCTACATGGGCGGGTACACCGAGAACCCCACGTATGAAGAGGTGTGCAGCGCGCGCACCGGGCATGCCGAGACCGTCGAGGTGGTCTTCGACCCCGCCCGGCTGGGCTATGCCGAACTGTTGCGGGCCTTCTTCGAGAACCACGACCCGACACAGGGGCCGCGGCAGGGCAACGACATCGGCACCCAGTACCGCTCGGCGATCTTCACCACCACCCCAGAGCAGCAGGCCGCGGCCCAGCAGTTCATCAGCGCCGTGCAGCCCCGGTTCACCGAGAAGGGGTTTGGCGTGATCACCACCGAGGTCGAACCCGCGGGTGCTTACTACCTGGCCGAGGACTACCACCAGCAGTACCTGGACGAGAACCCCGGCGGCTACTGCAACCACGGGCCCAACGGCGTCAGCTGCCAGGTGGGCGTGGTCGACCTCGGCTGAGGTGCGGCCTCGTCCGCGTGTTGGCAGCCATCAGCACAGCTGACGTTGACGCGAGGGGGTGACGGCCTGCTATCGACGGGGATGTCGAACGCTCGCGGGCGTGGCCACGCTCCCCCTTGGGGCATGCCGCTCCCCTTCAAGTGCGCGCCGCACCCTTTCGGTCCATACCGCTCCCCCTGCGGCCGGGTACGAGGGGAGCGGCGTGCCCCGCAAAGGAGCGTCGTGTACCGCAGGGGGAGCGTCACGCCGCCCAGCGTCACGCCCAGGCCAATGAGCGGGCCCAGCGCATGCCTCGTCCCCCCACACGACGCCGCGGATCTGACAAACAAGTAGCCAGCGGCTCGCTGACGCGCGTCACCGACCCGACAGCGGCCGCGGATTGCTTCTTTCTCAAATCTGCCGCGTGCGCCACGAGGACGACGTGAGCACCGCAGGTGAACATCTGGTGACCCGGGTGGCGGCTGACCCGTCGCTGCGGCAGGCTCATGGCTACCACCCGGTGAGAGGAAAACATGTCAGAGCTCAGCCCCCAGGCCCAGGCCTTTCTCGACAACAGGGACGTCGACTGGGTCATCGACGAGGTGCGCCAGCGCATCATGACCGGTGACCTGGACGACCTGGACGTCACCGCCGACCTGCTGCTCGAGGGCGCCGAGCAAGAAGATGCCTCGCTCGACGATGAGACCGCCGAGGAGCTCACCACCCACCTGTGGGCCGAGTCGCTCGACACCGCCGAGGAATGGGCCGACAGGACCACCGACGTCGACCGCGTCATGGCCGCGTTCGAATCGCTGGTCGAACAGGACATCAGCGTCGGCGTCTTCGTCGACTGGCCCGAGATGGAACTGCAGGACGACGACCGCGGTGGTGTCGTGATCTGGGTCAACGAGTGGGAGCGCATGTCGTGGACCGAGACCACGGAAATCGCGATCCACTTCGCCGGTGTGACCAGCAGTGATGCCGAGATCGGCCAGGCACTCTTCGACGCCCTGACCGCCGCCGGCCTGAAGCCGGGCGCTCCCCAGGACGGCTCCCTGGCGTTGCCAGTGCTGTGGCAGTGGCACGTGAGTGACCCGGACGACGAGGACTTCGACGACGAGGAGGAGTTCGACGACGCTGACCCTGACAACGACGACCTCGCCAACAAGGACCAGCCCGACCTGCGCTGAAGACAGTCCCACCCCCAACCCCTCGGCACGGCAGAATGTGCCCATGACCGAGGCGGACGAGCACACGGCGCGCGTCGAGTTCTTCGGTGTGCGCCACCATTCCCCCGCGGCGGCGCGGCTCGTGGCCCAGCGCGTCGCTGCCGACCCACCCGCCGCGGTGCTGATCGAGGGACCCTCGGAGTTCAACGACCAGCTCGACCAACTCGTCCTGCCCCACGAATTGCCCGTGATGATCTATGCATGGGCACCGCGGCAGCCCAACGCCGAACCAGGCACGCCCGAGTGGGGTGAGCGCCGGGCGGGCTACTACCCGTTGTGCGACTATTCCCCCGAGTGGCAGGCGTTCGTGGCGGCAGACCGTGCCGGGGTGCCCGTGCGGTTCATCGACCTGCCGTGGCTGGGGGTGGTCGACCTTGCCCAGTCCGAGAACCGCTTCGCCGAGCCTCAGCCCGACCCGAGCGACCACAAGGCGTTCGAGCGGCTCACCCGCGCGCTCGGTGTGGAGACCATCGATGTCGTCTTCGACGAGCTCTTCGAGATCGACCCCGACCTGGGCCTGCCCACCCTCACCCAGCGCATGCAGTTGGTCGGCTCGCTGCTGCGCCGCACCCCCGAGGACGACGAGACCCAGCAGCGCGAATCATTCATGGCGGCCCGCATCGCCGAGGCACTGGCCGAAGCCCCCACCGGCACCGTGCTGGTCGTCTGCGGCGCCGCCCACATCGACGGTCTGCGCGCCGCGCTGGCACACCCCGGCCCAGCCGTTGAGGTGCATCGTCCCGCACCCGGCGACGAACGCTACGGCATCGCCCTGACCCCCACCTCGTACGCCGCCCTCGACGCGCTCGACGGCTACAACGCGGGCCAGCCCACGCCCGGCTTCTATGACGCCGTGTGGCGCGACCGGCTGGCCGGGCGCACCGACACCGTCGAACGACTGCTGCAGGTGGTCGCGGCCGACCTGCGGGCTGCCGGGCAGTTCGTCTCGCCCGCCGACCTGATCGCGGTGCTCGCGACCGCCCGCGGGCTGGCCCAGCTGCGTGGTCACGTCGTGTTGTGGCGCACCGACCTGCTCGACGCGTTGTCGAGCGCGCTCGTCAAGGACGACGCGGGCGACGACCATCCGTTGCTGCACCGGGTGCGCCTGGTGCTGAGGGGCGACCGGCTGGGCCGGCTGGCCCCCGGCACGAAACAACCCCCGCTGGTCACCGAGATCACCACTGCGCTGCGGGCGCACGGGCTCGTCCCCGACCCCACGCCACGACGCGAACAGGCCGACCTCACCGACCGTGCGGGGCTGTCCCGCTCACGCCTGTTGCACAGCCTGGCGGTGCTCGAGGTGCCGGTCGCAGACCTGCTCGCCGGCGCCGAGTCGGACGGCGTCGAGACGTGGCGGCTGGCGTGGTCACCCGAGTACGAGGGCAGCCTGGTGGTCGCCTCACGGTTCGGCGCCACGGTCGAGGCGGCCGTGACGGCCCGGCTGCTTGATGAGGCCCGCACCGCCGACGACGACCCCCGGGCCACTGCCGCGGTGCTGCTCAAGGCCGCGCTGTGCGGCGTCGAGTCACTGTCGGCAGCATTCCAGGCACGCACCGCACGGGTGCTGGCCACCAGCGGCGACCTCGCCGGGGTGGGTGCGGCGCTCGACCTGCTCATGCGGCTCTATCGCTACGACCCGCTGCTGCGCACGACGGGCCGCACCGACCTGGGCACGCTGGTGCAGGTGGCCTTCGGCCGCTGCTGCCGCCTGCTCGAGCGCCTGGGCCACACCGCCGACGGCCCGGCCACCGAGGGCATCGTGACGGCCATCAAGGTCGCGACCGACACCCTGGAACGCACGGCCACCGTGCTCGACCTCGACGCCGACGACTGGGACAGTGCACTGGCGACGGTGCTGGACGACACCGACCAGGCCGCCGAACTGCGCGGGGCCGCCCTCGGCGGGCGCTGGCTGACCAGCGCCATCGACGACGGCGCCCTCGCTGACGGGCTCGCCAGGGTCTCGACACCGGACCAGCTGGGCGATTTCGTCGCAGGGCTGCTGACCGTGGCCCGGGAGTCAGCGCTGCGTCGGCCCACCCTGGTGCAGCGGCTCGACGACATCGTCACGGCCCTGGGCGATGACGAATTCCTGTCTGCCGTGCCGGGGCTGCGTCGGGCATTCAGCCGCTACCCACCGCGCGACCGTGACCGGGTCGCACGGGTGCTGCTGGGTGAACTGGCCGCCGAGGCGCTGGCACCGTTCGTCGGCACCACCGCCGAAGCGGTCGAGGTGGCCGCGTTCGAGGCCGACCTGGCGGCCACGATCAGCGCGCTGCTCGGTGAGGGGGTGCTGTGATGGCCGACCCCGTCCACAACCCCGAACCCACCCCCACGGACGCCACCCGCCGGCAGCGCTGGCGGCTGGTGCTCGGTGAGGGCTCGGAACGGCTGGGCGAGCTCACCGGCGAGCAGGCCCAACGAGACCGCGCCCTGGGCTTTCTCTACGACCGCGAAAGCACTGCTGACCGCGAGGGCGGCACCCGGGGCGGTGACGGGCCGTCGATGCTGACGGTGCCGCAATGGGTCAACGACGTACACACCCTGTTCCCGCGCCAGACCATCGACCTGCTGCAGCGCGATGCCCTGGAACGCTACGGAATGATCGAACTGGTCACCGACGAACAGCTGCTGGACCGCGTCGAACCTTCCGAGACACTGCTCAAGGCCGTGCTGGCCACCAAGCACCTGATGAGTGACCAGGTGCTGGCAGCGGCCCGCCAGTTGGTGCGCCGCGTCGTGGACGACCTGGTCGCCAGAATGCGTCCACGCATCAGGATGGCGCTCACCGGGCGCCGGCACCCGCACCGGCGCAGCCGGTTCAAGGTCGCCAGCAACTTCGACCCACGCGCCACAATCAGGGCGAACCTGAAGCATGTCGACCCGGCCACCGGGCGGCTGGTGATCCGCGAGCCGCTGTTCAGCGCCCGCACCGTGCGCGAGTCGGAACGCTGGCAGGTGATCATCGCCGTCGACCAGTCGGGCTCGATGCTCGATTCGGTGATCCACAGCGCCGTGACCGCATCGGTGTTCGGTTCCATCCCCGCGCTGCGCTGCCACCTGGTGGCCTTCGACACCGAGGTGGTCGACCTCACATCCGACGCGGCCGACCCGGTCGAGACCCTGATGCGGGTGCAACTGGGTGGCGGCACCGACATCGGCAAGGCGGTGCGTTATTGCGCGCAGCTGGTCACCGAGCCACGGCGGGCCATGGTCGTGGTGATCACCGACCTGTACGAGGGTGCCGCGCAGGGCAACCTGGTCTCGACGGTCACCCAGCTGTGCCAGCAGGGCACCCGGGTGCTGGTGCTGGGCGCCCTGACCGAGGACGGCCACAGCGACTGGGACAAGGCCCTGGGTGCCCGGCTTCAGGGGGTCGGCGCCCAGGTCGGCGCCATGACCCCGCACCACCTCGCCGAATGGGTCGCCGAGGCCATCCGATGACCCGCCCCGACATCCTCGCGCTGTCGGCGGGGGCCCTGGCCGACCTGACGAACAAGGGCACCCTGCGCCGGGCGCAGAAGCAGGTCGACGACCCTGCCACCAGCTGGACGATCACCGAGTCGGCCACCAGTGACGTGCACGTCGAGTTCGACGACGCGACCCGCTGCGAGTTGGCGGCCGGGCAAGCCTTCGCTGACTGGACATGCAGTTGCGCCGCAGCCCAGGAGTGCCGCCACCTGGTGGCAGCGGTGCTGGCCTACCAGCGGGATGCGGGCCTCACCGGCGCCGAACCGGTGGCCGCCGGGCCCGCCGACAAGGCACCCAGCACTGCCATCCCCGCCGCGCACGAGCAACTGCCCTATGAGCAACTACCCCATGAGCAACTGCCCCACGAGCAACCCGCGACGCCCTTCGACCCCGCCCACATCACCGACGAGGCCCTGGCTGCCGCGCTCGCCCCGGCCACCCTGCGAGCTGCCGCCGCACTCGTCGCGGCCGGGCCCCTGGCCCACGTCGGCACCAGCGCCGGCATCAACATCGTGCGGCTGCACCACCCGGTCGGGGTCACCGTGCGCTTCCTGGCGGGCGCCGACCTGGCCTACGCCCGCTGCAGCTGCCGTCGTCCTGACCCGTGCCTGCACGTGCCGGTCGCCGTCGCCGCGGCCCGCGGCACCACCCACGGCCAGTCCGGGCTGCGCGCAGCGCCGACAGCCGAAGCGTGGCAGCCCGACCCCCAGGTGCTGGACGAGGCACGACGACTCACCGAAGAACTCATCCGGGTGGGGGTCGAGGCCAGCCACCGCGCGCTGCTGGGCCCATGGCAGCGGCTGGCCCAGCGCGCCTCCGCCGCCCAGCTGCACCACGTGGCCGACCTGGTCGACGAGATCGGCGAAGAGGCGGCCCGCTACTCAGGTGCGGATGCCCGCTTCGACCCGGACCGGCTCGTGGCGCTGTGCGGCGAACTGCTCACCCGGGCCGCATCACTGCGTGGCCACCATCCCGGGCGGGTGCCGGACCGGCTCGTGGCCGGTGCGGCCGCCGAGGCCGAACCGGTGGGCCGGGCCAAGCTGGTCGGCATGGGCACCGAGGTCATCGAGTCCGGCGACCGGGTGCGGCTGATCGTCCACCTGGTCGAGGCGCGTTCGGGTGCGCCGCTGCGCGTCACCCGCACCCTGGACGACCCGCAGCTGCGTGACGGCTGGCAGTTGGCCCGGGGCACGCTCGGCAGCATCCCGTTGCACCAGTGGGGTTCGGGGCAGGTGATGACCACGTCGGGCAACATCAGCGGCCACGGCGAGTTCAGCCCGGGCAACCGACGGGTCACGGGCATTCCCCATGCGGCGCTTGACCAGGTCGGCGCACCGTTCCGGGTGGGGTCGGTGGCCGAACTGGCCGCGCAGCAGTCGCGGTTGCCGGTGGTGCTCGACGACCGGTCGGCCGGCACCGACCTGGCCGCGTGCCGGTTCGTGGCGATCGACGAGGTGGCAGTGGTGCCTGCGCTGGGCCGCCTCGAGGCGGTGCTGGTCGATGCGGCCGGCGATCGGGCATTGCTGGCATTGCCGCTGACCCCTCGCGTGCGGCCCGGTGCCGGACGCACCGCCGACCTGCTGCGTCGCTGGCAGCAGTCAACCCCGGACGACCTGCACGTGTCGGGCCGCTGGCGGTGGACACCGCGCGGGCCGGTCGTCACGCCGCTGTTGCTGGCGGGCGCGCACGAGTCGGTGCAGCCGTTCGTCGCCGAGCCGCTGCCCGAGGCGGGGCAGCTGGCGGGCGAGGCGATCGTGGACGATGGCGACCTCACCAGTCCTGCCGCGGTCGTGCGGGGCCTGGACAAGGCGCTGGGCGAGACATTGGTGGCAGGCCTCGACCGGTTGGGGGGCGACCCGCAGGTGTGGCCGGCGCTGGCCCGGCACCTGCGGGCTGCGGGCAGCGCGCGGCTGGCCGACCTCGCTGAGGTCGTCGCCCGGCAGAGGTCGGCCACGGCCGTCGCCCGGCTCCTGGTGGCGGCCAGCATTGCTCGTCCCATGGTGTGACGACCACACTTGCCTGGACGGACACCCCTCACGGCGACCCGGACCGTTCCTAGACTCCTCGCATGAAGCGACGCCTGTCCCTCACCGAGGGCACCTCGGACAAGTTCTGGTACATCGACGCCGCCGGCACCGACGTGACGGTGCGCTACGGGCGCCGCGGCACCGACGGCACCACGAAGACCAAGACATACCCGAGCCCCGACGAGGCATTGCGCGACGCCGAGAAGCAGGTGTCCGCGAAACTCAAGAAGGGCTATTCGGACGAGGCGGGGGCGGCCGATGGGGCGCTGACCCCGGTGCAGCCGAGCGCCGCCACCCCCACACCTGCGGCCGCACCCAGGGCCGACGCGCAGAAACCCGTCGTCGTGCCAGAACCCGCCGAGACCCCCGCCGTCATCCCCGACCCCGACCTCGACGCCGGCGACATCGGTCTGGTCTGCCATCCCGTCGAGCGGGCCTGGGCCCGCGAACACACCATGGCCCTCGAGCACGACACCTCCCCCTTCGACCCGCAGGCCGAGGCCGCACTGTTCGACCGCATCACCAGCGTGCGTGAGACGAAGGACAGCTACTGGACCCACTGGGCCTGGCAGTTCAGCGAGTACCCGTTCACCGCGATCCCGGGCCCCGAACGCGCGGCCTGGTGGCGCGACCGGCTCGACACCGCGGACGCCCAGATCGAGACGAAGCGCCGACATGCCTACGTGCAGCGGCCCCTCTGGCTGCAGGCCCTGCTGGCTGAAGACCCAGTGGCCTGGTTGCTGCGCCAGCTCGACCAGGACCCGCAGCGGCGCAACCACCCCGGCAACACCGCCCCGATCGCAGAGATCTTCGCGGTGGGTGCCGTGCTCGCCACCCAGCCCCCCGAACGAGCCACCCCGGTGCGGCAGGGCCTGCGCACACCGTTGCCGGCACCGGTCGAGGTGCACCAGTGGAACGGGGGCATCGCCAGCGCCCCCGACGCCTACATCGCGGCCGCGCTCGGACACGACCACGACGACGAGATCGCCGCCCTGCTCGCCGAGGCCCCCCGCGGCGCCATGGGCCAGACCTACGTCAGCGACGGTGCCCTGGTGGCGCTGCTCGGCATCGACGCAGCCGACCGGGTGGCCATCGCCAAACGGCTCAGCGCGCGGCTCAATACCGACCGGGGCGTGGTGCCATGGCTCGTGGCCACCGGCAGCGTCGGCTTCGGTCTGCTGGTGAACTCGATGGAGCAGGTCTCCCGTGAGGACGCCGGCAACATGATGGGCGAGGCCGTCCGGGTGCTGACCGGCCCCGGCGCCGTGCCGTTCTTCCTGGATTCGCTGCGCGGCAAGGCCGCACAACGCGCGTCACAGTGGCTCACCGAACATCCGGCGCAGCTGCTCGCGGCCCACCTGTCCATGGCCCGGGCCGAGGCGGCGTCGCCGTTCCTGCGCCAGCTGCCGGTCGACCAGCTGCGCGCGGCGCTGCCCCGCACCACTGCAGGGGTGAACGCCGTCATCGCGGCGGTGCTGGCCGAGTACGACCTGCCCGAGCTCGACGCGGCGACCGGTTGGTGGGCAGCGGCCGTCTCAGCATCAACCGGTTCGGCCAGGCTGCCGAAATACCTCACCCCCGCCGCGCTGCCCCCGCTGCTGGTGGGTGACCACCGGCTCAGCGCCGACCAGAGCGCCCAGTTGCTGGCCGCCATGGCCGCCCAGCGCCCCGACGACCCGCTGCTGGCCGCCGCCCGCGAGCACATCGAACCGGCCAGCCGCGACCGCTTCGCCGTGGCCGCCCTCGACGCCTGGCTCGCGGCGGGCGCCCCGGCGAAGGACGGCTGGCTGATGACCCAGTCGGGCGTGCTCGGCGGTGACCGGTTCGTGCACCACCTCACCCCGATGATCCGGGAGTGGCCCGGCCTCAGCCAGCACAAGCGCGCAGTGAACGGGCTCGACGCGTTGCGCAATGTCGGCTCCGACACGGCCTTGCAGTCCATCTCGGGCATCGCCGCCAAGGTGAAGTTCGCGGCCCTGAAGAAGCGGGCCGGCGAGGCGATGGAGGAAATTGCCGACGCGCGCGGCATGACCCGTGACCAGCTCGAGGACCGCGTCGTCCCCGATGGTGGGCTCGACGAGCGCGGACGCCGTGTCTTTGACTTCGGCCCCCGCCAGTTCGTGGCCACCATCACTCCCGAGGCCAAGGTGGTCGTCCGCGACCTGGACGAGACCGGACGGCCGACCGGCAAGCCGCGCACCGCGCTGCCTGCCCCGAACAAATCCGACGACGAGGCCGCGGCCAGACTCGCCAAAGAAGAGTTCACCGTGCTCAAGAAGACGCTCACCGGGCTGGCGAAGACCCAGGCCAGCCGGTTCGAGCGCGCCATGATCTCGGGACGACGCTGGAGCTTCGCCGAACACCAGCAGTTCATCGCCCGCCAGCCCGTGCTGCGCGGTCTGCTGGCTGCGTTGCTGTGGGGCGTCCACGACCGGGACGACACGCTGGTGACCACGGTGCGCATGGACGAGGAGGGACTGCCCGTCGACCCCGACGACGAGCCCGTCGAGATCGCCGAGCAGCAGCAATTGTCGATCGCCCACCCGCTCGACCTCGACCCCGGGCAGCGCTCGCGATGGGGCGAGGTGCTGGCCGACTACGAGTTGGTCGCGCCGTTCAAGCAGCTCGACCGGCCGGTCTTCACGCTGCCGGCTGCCCAGGACGACGGCCATGTGCTGCTCGGCCTGCCACAGGGCGTCGAGTACCCAGCCGGCAAGCTGTTCGGTGCGTTCGCCAAGTACGGCTGGCAGCGTGGCATGCCCGAGGACGCCGGCGTCTACAGCATGCACGCCCGTGCCTTCGAGTCGGCCAACCTGACTGCGGTGATCGAATACTCGGGCATGTGGATGGGCCCGATGAGCGAGCAGGAGGACCAGGAAATTCGGCAGGTGACCTTGGTCGAGGGCGTGCACGACGCCAAGGACTTCGGCTGGGGAAGCCTCGACGACAAGCAGGCCGTGCCTTGGCGTTCCGCTCCCCCGGCGGTCGTCAGCGAAGTGCTCGCCACGATCGACGCGATCATCAACTAGCGTCGACCCGTGAGCACAGACAAGACCATCGCCCCGGGGCCGATCGACATCCAGCGGCCACCGGCCGAGGTGCGCTGGGCCGACGAGTTGGCATTGCTGGCCCGGCGTGACAGCGACCAGGGCCGGGCTGCCCCCGCAGGGTGGGCACTGTCGGCGCAGTCGGTGGTCGAGTTCGTGCTCGGCGACGGCGGGCAGATCACCCAGAAGTACGTCGGCCGGCGCGACTTCGTCGAACGCTGCGTCGTGGCGCTGGCCACCAACCGCGGGCTGATGCTGATCGGCGAACCCGGCACTGCCAAGTCGCTGCTCTCGGAATTGCTGGCCGCCGCCGTGAGCGGTGACACGAGCCTGACGGTGCAGGGCTCGGCGGCCACCACCGAAGATGCGATCAAGTACTCCTGGAACTACGCGCTGCTGCTGGCCGAGGGCCCGACCCCGCGGGCCCTGGTACCGGCCCCGGTGTACCGCGGCATGAAACAGGGCAAGGTCGTCCGGTTCGAGGAAATCACCCGCTGCCCCGCCGAGGTGCAGGATTCGCTGCTGTCGATCCTTTCCGACCGGGTGCTGCAGGTACCCGAACTGGACGACGACCACCGCACCGTCTTCGCAGCCCGTGGCTTCAACGTCATCGCCACCGCCAACACCCGCGACCGGGGCGTCAACGAGATGTCCGCGGCGCTGAAGCGTCGGTTCAACTTCGAGACCGTCGGCCCGATCGCCGACCCCAAGGTCGAGATGGCGCTGGTGCATCGCGAGGCCAACACCATCCTCGAAGCCGCCGACGTGCCGGCGAGGTTGAAGCCCGACGTCACCGAGGTGCTCGTCCAGGTCTTTCGCGAACTGCGTTCGGGACGATCAGGCGAAGCCGGGGTGGAACGGCTCAGCTCGGCCATGTCGACGGCCGAAGCCGTACAGACCGGCGTGGCCGCCGCGATGACCTCGGCCTGGTTCGGCAGCGGCACCCCGGGCGGGGCCGAGCTGGCATCAGCCCTTGTCGGGTCGGCACTGAAGGACGAACCCGAGGACAAGTCACGGCTGCGTGACTATTTCGAACGGCACATCAAGAAGCGTGACGGGGCGCTGTGGCGCGAGCTGTACTCACACCGGGGGCTGCTGGGCTGAGGTGCGGCGGGCCGCACAGGCGGTTCAGCCCCGCGCCGTCCGATACACGTCCTCGAGGTGTTCCGCGGCCCTTGCCCACGTGAACCGCCGGCTCCAGGCCAGGGCCGTTCGTCCCATCTCGGCACGCCGCCCCGGCTCGGCCATCAGCCCCGAGATCGCCGCGGCCCACGCCTGCGGATCGCGTTCTGGCACCACGATGCCCGACTGGCCGTCCAGCACCGCCTCGACCAGCCCGCCCGCAGCGCTCGCCACCACCGGCACCCCCCGAGGCCGCCGCCTCGAGCGCGACCAGTCCGAATGTTTCGGAATGGCTGGGCACCAGCATCAGCGCCGCGTGCCGCACCATCGCTGCGAACTCGGCGCGGGGGCGGGCACCGGCGTAGTCGACCCACGGCGCCAGCCCGTGCCGCTCGACGATGCCGTCGACCACCCGCAGGTAGTCGGCGAAGTCGTGCGAGACCTCGCCCGCGATCAACAGCCGTGGACGCAGCGCAGTCTCGACCAGCCCGAGCGCCTCGAGCGCCAGGTCGGCACCCTTCAGGGGTTGCAGGCGTGCCGCGAACAGGGCATAGGGACGCTCGGGCAGGCCATGGGCATCTGCATCGTCGGCGCCACGCTGATCCAGCGGGTGGAACAGGTCGTGGTCGACACCGGGCGGCACCACGACCACCTTGTCGTCCGCGGCGCCGAGCCTGCCCACCACGGTGGCGGCCTCGGCGTGGCTGATGCAGACGACGACATCGCTCTGCTCGGCGGTCGCCCGCTCGCCCGGCGTGCGGCGCGGCGATTCCGGGGGCTCGCCCTCGGCAAGGGCAGCCCGCACCGGCGCCGCCACCGAGTGGTAGCTCATCACGTGCGGCACGCCCCAGTCGCGGGCCACCGGCAACGCCGCCACACCCGACATCCAGTGGTGCGAATGCACCACCTCAGCGGGTGCCAATCCCGCCAGTCCGGCGCTGAACTCGTCCAGATGGTCGTCGATGCGTGACTTGGGCAATGGCGTCGCGGGCCCGGCGGGAAGGCTGACCAGCGTCACGCCGGGAGCCAGCTGTTGGCGTTCGGGGGCATCCGGGTCGGAGCGTCGGGTGATGACCTCGACCTGGTGGCCGCGCAGGCCGAGCTGCTCGGCGTGCGCACGCACGACCACGTTCATGCCGCCGCCGTCCCCGGTGCCGAGCCGGGTCCAGGGCGAGGTGTGCATCGACACGATGGTGATGCGCAGCGGGCTTGCCTGCATCCCCTGATTGTAGGACTCCGGGCCGCTTGGGGGGTCAATGCCCCAGGTCGTGGCGTCGGTCCGGCGACAGTTTGCCCTCTGCATCGCGCCAGCCGTCCCCGTCCCACCACACCGGCTTCTTCAATTGCGTGTCGAAGAACATCGCGCCCACGGGCAACCCCAGCCGGGTCGGACGATCATCGCCATGCCCCGTGGCGACCGTGCCGGCGGCCCCCACCGCCACGTCGCCACTCACCTCGAGGGCCGGCAGCGGCGCGAACATCGCCAGCGGTTCGCTCGGCGGGGCCATCAGCACCGACCCGGGCGGCAGGTCCAGGTCTGGCCGGTACACCGGACCACGCGCCACGACATCGCCCCAGGAATCGGCCGCCACGACCATGCGCACGCCGACGGTGTGCTCGTCCCACAGGTAGGCGTGGCTGCCCACCCCGGCCACCCCGCCCTTGAACTTGTTGCCCGTCGCGGTGAACGACTCACCGACGCCAGGGGCCGTGAGGTCGACCCAGGCGCGGTGGTGGGTCAGGTAGACCTGACAGCCAGACAGCACCACGTTCGAGCGACCCAGCGTGCCTTCGGGCCCACCCAGCATGCGCACCCCGACGGCGTCGCTGCCGAGTTTGGTCTCGAAGTACGTGCCGTAGCAGGCAAGGCCTGCCCCGCCGGGCACGACGATGCCGTCGCGGTAGGCCTCGATCGCCCCGCCCAGCAGCGTCACCATCGACCGGTCGACCAGCTCGAGCGCGGTGCCGGGCACACCGGTGCCGTCGTCTGCCGCCACCCGCAGGTTCGCGAACACGACGTTGTAGCTGTATTCGACCCGCACCCCGACCTTGACCCGGTAGCAGGCGATCCGGTCGAAGTGGCCGTACCAGACCTGCAGCATCGAGAACCCTGTCTCGACATCACGCACGGCCACATCGCGCAGTGTCACCGAACTGGCCCGGATGTGCACGCCGACCGAGCCGGCGACCGAGGCGCCGGGCCCCTCGAGCCGCAGCGTCGTCAGGGTGCCCGCCTGGCATTCGATCATGGTGCCGGGCGCCGTGCTGCGCAGGATGGTGCGGGGGCCGGCGGCGTCCATGTTCATGGTCGGGCCCGACCAGGTCTGGTTCGCGAGCAGGGTGACCGTGCGGCTGACGAGGTAGACACCCTGGGGAAAGTGGACGTGCCCGCCCGCACCTGCCGCCGCTGCCGCTGCGTCAACGGCGTCGGCGCAGTCGACCACGCCGTCGCCCACGGCCCCGAAATCGGTGACGTCGATCATGCGCCCTCGGCTGCGATGCGGCGCAGCCCCACGCGTGTCACCAGCTTCTGCCGCTGCCCGCCGACGTGGGTGATGTCGTCGCCGTCGCGGGTGAACTGCGTCCGATGGCTGTCGTGTGCCGCGAGGACGGCCGGGAGCTGCTCGGTGTAGTCAGCCCAGTCGACGCCGGTGGCATTGATGTCACGGTCGTCATGCCAGGGGATGAACTCGAGGAAGGGCAACCCGGCACGGGCCGCCGCAGCCTTGGTGATGTCGTGGGCGCGCACATGGTCGGGATGGCCGTAGCTGCCGGCTGAGTCATAGCTCAGCAGCACCTCGGGTTCGTGGGCCGCGATGAAGGCCAGCAGGTCGTCGACCAGTTCGTCGAACGACTGCAGCGAGAACGCCTTGTCTGAGACATCCTCGGCCGGGCCGGCCATTCCGGGGCGCAGCCATTGCATGCCCGAGTCCTCGTATTCACGCTGGGCGCCGTCCCTGCTGGCAGGCGGGGTGCCCAGGTAGGCGTGCACCCGCACGCCCAGATGACCGTAGGCGGCACGCAGTTCTTCATCGCGGTGAAAGGCCAGCGCCTCGGCCGAGATGTCGGCGGGCAGCACGCCCGGCACCACCTCGCCGCGCTCCCCGCGGGTGCAGGTGACCAGGTCGACCTCGACACCGTCGGCCACGAGGTTCGCAATCATCGCGCCGGTGGCCAGGGTCTCGTCGTCGGGATGGGCATGGATGAACAGCACGCGGTGGGCACCGGAGAGGAGCACGGGAACCTCCATCTGTGTGGGTCAACACCACCCATCCTTGCAGGCCCCGGTGGGGTGCAGGCACCGCCGCCAGAACATGAAGAAACCCGCAGTCGCCGCGCATGGGCGCGGCTGCCGGTGCGGACGAGACACCAGCCTGCGGGTTCCCGGTGGTCTGGGTGGATTCGCCTCAGCGGCAGACCACCTCACCTGTCCGATAGTGCTCACTCATGGTTTCGGACCACCCCCTTTCCTGTGTAACTCCACCGTAGGCGCGGTATCGCGCTGCGGCAACGGGTTTTCAGCACAGCGTTCCGGGTGGGGCCCGGGACATACCGGCTGGGGTCTGGACCCGGGTGCTGCGTAAACTGGGCCGGTGCCCATGAACCGTCGACAGTTGCTCGCGGGCGGCGTCGCGGCCCTCGCGCTCGTCGCCTGCCAGACGCGCACCGACAATGGCACCACCCCGCCGACCACGCCCGCCACCACCCCCTCACCGAGCACTCCCCCGCCGAGTGCGCCCAGCACCCCGGCGACCCCTGCGCCGTCGGGATGGCCACTGCTGACCGACAAGGGTGAGGCCCGCAAGGTCGTCGATGATCTGCAGCGCACGGCGAACCTGCCCGTGGTCAAGATCGACATCACCGCGACCAGCGCCACGCTCTCGGCGCTCGACGGCCGGACGCCGCATGCCTGGCGCTGGACGCAGGGCAGCATCAGCGAGGTCGCCTCGGACATCGAGTACATCGAACAGTCAACATTCGACCCCGCCGAGTTCGCCTTTGACGACGTCGGTGCCCTGTTCTCGACGGCGGCCGGAATCAGCGGCAGCTCGTCCAACCAGGAACTGCAGGTCGTCGAACAGACGCCCGGCTCGGTGCTGATGGTCGTGACCACGCGGCCCGAATCGCAGCCGGTGTTCTTCCGCAAGGACGGCTCAACGGTCAACCGGCTCGAGTTCACGACGCTCTCGGGGCTTGACGAGGCACTGTCCGATGCCCTCGCCGGGCGCACGCAGGTCACCCAGGTGGCGTTCTCGAAGGACGCACTGTTCGCCGAGTCACCCGACCCGAAGGACCCGCAGGCGACACTGCGCATCACCCGTCAGGCCAAGGTGCCGGCGTTCCGCACGACCCGCAGCGAGACCCCCACACTCGACCTGTTCAGCACCAGCGACATCGACCTCGAGGTGATCCTCGACCAGATGCTGACGCTGCCCACGAAGTGGAACAAGCCGAAGGACAGCGTCGTCAGCTGGGTGGTCGACCGGCGCGACAACCGTCCGCTGCCGACGATCCGGTTCACGCTGGACGGCCGCACCGTGGTGACCGACCTCGCCGGCCGGGACATCACCAAGGAAATCTGAGACCGCCTCAGGCACCCAGGTCGTCAGTGCTGAACGTGTCGCACTGGTTCGGGTCGCCAGAGTTGAAGCCCTTCGACACCCAGAACTTGCGCTGGGCCGATGAGCCGTGGGTCCACCCGTCGGGGTTGACGCCGCCGCCGGACTGCTTCTGGATGTGGTCATCACCCACGACCCTGGCCGCATCGACGATGCGGGCGAGGTCATCCTGGGTGATGTTGTCGATCACGTCGTCCGGGTTCTGGGCGGCCCATTTGAACCACACGCCCGCGTAGCAGTCGGCCTGCAGTTCGACGCGCACGCCGTTCGACAGCGGGCCGGTCTGGCCGTCCTGGCTGCGGGCGAGCACGCCCGTGAGGTTCTGGATGTGGTGGCCGTATTCATGCGCGACAATGTAGGCCTCGGCTGCGGTCGACTGCTGCGTGCCGAGTTGCTGCAGCAGCTGGCCGACGAAGTCGTCGTCGATGTAGATCTTCTGGTCACCGGGGCAATAGAAGGGGCCGACCTGCGAATTCGCGGTGCCGCACGCGGTCTGCACGCCGCCGCTGAAGATGCGCATCGTGGTGGGCTGGAAGCCATTGAGCGCCTGCGACCAGTACTGGCCCAGCGAAGTCATGTAGGCAGGCCAGCGGCAGTCGGGGTTCTTCTCGACATCGGCGCCCGTGCGGCACTGCGCGTTCGAGGTCTGCTGGGTGTCGGGCTGCCCCGAGCCGCCGCCGAGCAGGTCACCCGGGTTCAGGCCGAGCACCAACGCGAGGATCACCATGATGATGCCGCCGATGCCACCCACGGCGATGCCGCCGCCGCGACCACCGCCGCCACCACCACCACCGACAACCGAACCGGTGTCGATCTGCGCGTCCTGCTTGAAGTCCATGTTTGCACCCCTGACGAAGCCACGCGTCCGGGCAGGCCTTTGCGTCCGAACGTTTCGACATCACTGTATTGCCGAGCGACAAGGTCTGTCAGACAAGCGGCGCAGCCTGACAGCCAACAAACAGCAGCGCCGCGCCGGGCCACCAGGTCTGGACTGAAACCACGTCGGGGAATGTGCCTGCCGATACGGTGGTTGGGTCATGGGCAGGCTGCGCCCTCGAGTCAAGGGACCGCGCAGCCATACCCAATCCCCGCCGGGCAGGCGTCGGTTGCGCCGTGCCCCCGCAGTTGAGTGAGATGATTGAAAGATGCAGATCGTCGGCGTCGCGACCCCGGGTTCCCACGAACTCGTGCGCGTCGAGGTCGAGCACGGGCAGCACCCGAAGCTTGCGTTCTGGCGCCAGGGCTGGATGATCCAGGGCCTGCTCAGCGCGCAATTGGTTGGCGGTGAGGTCGTGTTGACGGCCCGCGTCGTGCCCCGGACGTCGCGCATGCGCCCGCCGCGGGTGAAGCTGCGCGGCGCCGATCCCGACCTGGTGATCGCCCGGGACGAGATACCGGTGCAGAACCAGCGGATCGCGGCCTATGCGGTCGTCCGCTCGCCGCTGGGCGTGCTGGGCACCGAGTGCTCGGACCGCACCGCGGTGCCCGGGCTGTGGCAATTGCCGGGTGGCGGCCTCGACCCGCTGGAATCACCAGCAGACGCCGTCGTCCGCGAAGTGCTCGAAGAGGCGGGACAGCAGATTCGCATCAACAAGCTGCTCGACCTGCAGTCGGACCACTGGATCGGGCGCGCACCGAACGGGGTGCTCGAGGACTTCCATGCCCTGCGGATCTTCTATTCGGCGACCTGCATGGCACCGACCGAGCCGGTGGTGCTCGACGTGGACGGCACCACGGAACGCTCGGAATGGGTACCGCTGTGGCAGTGGCGCTCGTTGCCGTGGACGTCGGGCTCGCGCTCGATCCTGGACAAGTTCGCGGCGGCAGTACCGGCTCATTGAACTGAGCCCTTGCGGGGACGACTCCCTGCACCCCCGTGGAAACGACGCGGCGGCCGGGGAGTGCCCCCGGCCGCCGGTGTGTGGTCGTACTGCGTCAGTTGCTGCGGAAATAGCTGAGGATCCGCAGGATCTCGGTGTAGAGCCAGACCATGGTGACGGTCACACCGAAGGCAGCGACCCAACTCTGCGAGGCGGGAGCACGGTTGGCGACACCACGCTCGATCGAGTCGAAGTCGGTGATCAGGTTCAGCACGGCCAGCACGGCACCCAGCGCAGCGATGCCCAGGGCCAGCAGGTTCATGCCGCCACCGATCGACCGCAGCCCGGTGTCGACACCGAACAGCGAGACGACGAAGTTGATCAACATCGCCGCCGCGAAACCGAGGGTGGCCAGCGTCACGACGCGGCGGAACTTCGGGGTGACGCGGATGTTGAAGAACTTGTACGCGGCCAGCGTGACACCGGCGGTGGCGAAGGTCGCGATCACTGCCTGGGTGACGATGCCGGGGTAGAGGCCCTCGAAGATCTTGCTGAACATGCCGATGAAGACGCCCTCGACGATGGCGTAGACGGCGAGCATCACCGGCGAGACGCGACCGCGCATGCCCACGAGCAGCGCGGTGACGAAGCCGACGATGGCCGAGACGATCAGCGCCGGCAGCAGGAACGCGTCCGGGATGAGGATCCAGGCGGCGGCTGCGGCCACGGCGACGGCACCGATGCTGACGGCGGTCTTGGCGATGACGTCATCGAACGTCATGAGCCCGGTGGTGGGCTGCTGGTAGGGCTGCTGCGGGGCGTAGTAGCCGGGCTGCTGTCCGTAGCCCTGCTGCGGGTAGCCCTGTTGCGGGTAGCCCTGCTGGGGGTAGTTGCGCGGCTGGCCCGCGAAGGTGTCGACCCGGTCAAGGATGGGGTTGCCCATGTGGGTGCCTCTCGTTGTCCAATCTCTGCTTGTCGGCAGGAGCGCCACGTGTTTCTCAGTGGTGTTGCTGTGGCCCCCTCGGCCGTAGTAGCGGGCCCGAGGAATCATGTCCAGTCTATACAGCGTTGTGGCGGGCACCATTCGTCCCGGGTCTGCGGTGGTTCAGGGGCCAATCAGGGTTTGACGCCACGCCACCAGCCCAGCAGTCGCGGTTGCCCCTGAACGCAACAGTTGCCCTGGTTCCGGCACCAGGGCAACTGTTACGTTCAGGGGCAATTGTCGTGCCCCCGGCGGGGCTCGAACCCGCACTTGGGCGGGTTTAAGCCGCCTGCCTCTGCCAATTGGGCTACGAGGGCATCGCCACCAGGTCGGCGGTGATGCCGTCCAGAATGTCAGATTCGCTGACCCGCAGTGGACGAGCCACCCGCGACATGATCTCGTCCAGGATCAGGGCCCCGGCGCAGATGATCTCTGCGCGCTGCGGGTGCATCGACGGGATGGTCCGCAGTGACTCCACCGTGCGCGTGAGCCAGTCGACAGCGGTCTCGTGCACCACCTGCGGGCTGAGCACTGTGCCGTGCACCTGCGACCGGTCATAGACGGGCAGCTGCTTGACCGCAGCCCCCATCGTCGTCACCGTGCCCGCCACGCCCACGAACGTGCCGACGCCCTCGAGGGGCACGCGGCAGCCGTCCAGCAGCCCACCGACGAACCGGCGGGCAGCGGCGACCTGGTCAGCCGTGGGCGGGTCGTCGTGCAGGAACCGTTCACGCAGCCGTACCGCGCCCATGTCCAGGCTCTGCGAGGCCAGCACCCGGCCGTCGGCCAGCCCGCGCACCAGCTCGGTCGAGCCGCCGCCGATGTCGATCACCAGCACCGGGTCTTCGGGGTTGACAAGCCCGGACGCCGCGCCGGCGAAGCTGAGCCGGGCCTCTTCGGGGCCCGCGACGATGTCGGGCATCACACCGAACCGCTCATGCACACCCGCGAAGAAGACGTGCGAGTTGGCCGCATCACGGGCGGCCGAGGTGGCGACGAAACGGATGGCGTCGACTCCCCCGACCTCGGTCATGATGCGGGCATAGTCGTCGCACGCCGCAAACGTGCGCGCCAGCGCGTCGGGATGGAACTCACCGGTGGCGTCGACGCCCTGCCCGAGGCGCACCATCGTGGTGCGGCGGGCGATTTCGACAGGGCCGGTGGGCGTGACCTCGCTGACCAGCAGGCGGATCGAGTTGGTGCCGCAGTCGATGGCCGCGACCCGGGTCACTGCTCCCCCTGGTCGTCCTCGAGGCACGGGCGCGTCCAGAACTCGCCCAGCAGGGCCACGGCCTCGTCCCCCAGCGGGTTGACGCCCGGGCCCTTGGCCAGCGAATGGCCCACCAGCACGTGCAGGCATTTCACCCGGGTGGGCATGCCACCTGCGCTGATGCCCTCGATCTCTGGCACCTCACCCAGCCGTGCACGGTCGGCCAGGTACGACTCGTGCGCCGCCCGGTAGTCGGCGGCCAGCTCGGGGTCGTCGGCCAGCCGTTCGGTCATGTCTGCCATCAACCCGCTCGCCTCGAGCGTCGAGACCGCAGAGGTCGCCCGCGGGCACGTGAGGTAGTAGGTCGTCGGGAACGGCGTGCCCTGTGGCAGCCGCGGCTCGGTGGCGATGACGCCCGGTTTGCCGCAGGGGCACCGCCAGGCAACACCTGCCACGCCACGGGGTTCACGCCCCAGCTGCTGGCCGATGATGGCCTCGTCCGCTGCTGACATGGGGGTCAGCCCCGGCAGGGGTTCAGTGTGTTCAGTCATCTCATCTGCTGGGGGTCGGCGACGGGGACGCACCAACCTTAGTGGCGCCGGGCGTGGGCGCGGGCGTCGAGACCTTGACGGTCGGCGGCGCGGTCGGCGTCTGCTCGGCCGGCGCGGGGTCATCGGCGGTCCTGACCGAACCGACCAGCCGCTTCCACCACGTGTCGTACTCACCGTCGGGCTGCTGCGACGTGGTCTCGAGTTCGGTGCCGCCCCCCAGGGGCTTGCCGTCGGGGCCGATCACCTTGTAGCCGATTTCGCCGGGCATGACCCAGCCCAGCCGCGAGCGGGCCTGGGCCTTGACGTAGTTGGGGTCGGCCCAGCGGGCCTTCTCGTCCTCGAGCGTGGCGATCTCACGCTGGTGCTGCTCGATCTGCACCCGGGCCTCGGCCATCTGCTGCTGCTGGCGGTAATAGACGCGCAGGCTGTTGGCATAGCTCAGCAGCAGGATGAACAGCACCACCACCAGGATGATCGCCCGCCACGTGAACACCATGCCGACGGCCCGACGGGCAGGGGTGGCGGCCACCTTCTGGCCGGGCCTCGTGGACGAGCCGGTGCCTGCCCCGTCCGTCTTCGCCGGGGTGCGGCCGGCTGCCCCCGGCTTGGTAGCGCCGCTCGTTGCCCGGCTGTTCTTCGGGTCTTTGGAGGCCCGTTCGTTCAGTCGCGACGTCGCGCGTCCGCGCGGGGTGTCGCCACCACGTCGCGACTGCCCTGACCCGCTGTTCCTCCTGGACCCACCCTGCGTACTCACCCTTCCAGTGTCCCTGATCGTTCGGTGTGGCCCGCCCCCCGAAACGCCGGACGGCCCCGACTCACAGCGGGAGTCGGGGCCGTCCGGGGTGCAGTGGCTGGTGCGAAACTCAGGCCTTGAAGCGCGGGAACGCCGAAGCGCCGGCGTACGTGGCGGCGTCGTCCAGGTCCTGCTCGATGCGCAGCAGCTGGTTGTACTTGGCCACGCGGTCGGTGCGCGCGGGGGCGCCCGACTTGATCTGGCCACAGCCCAGGGCGACGGCGAGGTCGGCGATGGTGGTGTCCTCGGTCTCACCCGAGCGGTGGCTCATCATTGAGGTGAAGCCGTTGCGGTGGGCCAGGTTCACAGCGTCGATGGTCTCGGTGAGCGAACCGATCTGGTTCACCTTGACCAGCAGGGCGTTGGCGGCCTTCTCGTCGATGCCGCGCTGCAGGCGGGTGACGTTGGTGACGAACAGGTCGTCGCCGACGAGCTGCACGCGCTCACCCAGGGCGGCCTGCATCTTGCTCCAGCCCTCCCAGTCCTCTTCGTTCAGCGGGTCCTCGATCGAGACGAGCGGGTAGTTGTCGACCAGCTCGGTGTAGTAGGCGATCATCTCTTCGGCGGTCTTGTTGGCACCCTCGAACTTGTAGGTGCCGTTGTCGAAGAACTCGCTGGCGGCCACGTCGAGGGCCAGCGCGACCTGGGTGCCGGGCTCGTAGCCGGCGGCCTTGATGGCCTCGACGATCAGGTCGAGCGCGGCGCGGTTCGACTCGAGGTTGGGGGCGAAGCCGCCCTCATCACCCAGACCGGTGTTCAGGCCCTTGTCCTTGAGCACCTTCTTGAGTGCGTGGTAGACGGTGGCACCAATCTCGACGGCCTCGGCGAAGGTCTCGGCGCCGATCGGGGCGATCATGAATTCCTGGATGTCGACGTTCGAGTCGGCGTGCGAACCACCGTTGAGGATGTTCATCATCGGCACGGGCAGCACGTTGGCGGTGGGGCCACCGATGTAGCGGTACAGCGGCAGGCCGGCCGAATCGGCGGCAGCGTGGGCGACGGCCAGCGACACACCGAGGATGGCGTTCGCACCGAGCTTGCCCTTGTTGTCGGTGCCGTCGAGCTCGATCAGGGCCTGGTCGAGCAGGCGCTGCTCGCTGGCGTCGAAACCGAGCACCTCGTCGGCGATGGCCTCGACGTTCTCGACGGCCTTGCTGACACCCTTGCCGCCCCAGTGCGACTTGTCACCGTCGCGCAGTTCGACGGCCTCGAAGGCGCCGGTCGATGCACCCGAGGGCACCGCAGCGCGGCCCTCGGCGCCGTCCTCGAGCAGCACCTCGACCTCGACGGTCGGGTTGCCGCGGGAGTCCAGGATCTGACGGGCGGCGATGAAATCGATGGTTGCCATGCGTGTTCAACCTTTCTTCTGACTTGTGTTCTCAGACCTTGTGTTGTCGGTGCTCACTCTATCCACCCGGACACCCGGTGCAGCAGGTGGTGGCACGGTTGTGCCGAGCGGTGGTCAGACAGGTGCGAACGCGTTCAGCGCCAACGCTGCGCGATGGCCTGGTAGGTGTCGAACTTCGTAGCGATGTCGAACGTGGTCGAGGTCAGCATCAGCTCCTGCACGCCGGTGTTGGCGACCAGGGCCTTGAGCTGCTCGGTGACGTCGTCGTGGCTGCCGACGAACTTGGTGCCGGGCATCTGGGCCAGCACGAGCTCGTCCATCGCCGACAACTCACGCGAGGCGGCCTCTTCGGGGCTGACCACGGGTTCGCGCGCCCCCGACCTGATGCCGAGCCACATGATGCGGGCCGGCCCGGCCAGGTAGTCGGCCTCTTCGGCGCTGTCGGCCGAGATGGCGCTGGTGCAGATCATGGCGTGGGGCTCGTCCAACGCGGCTGAGGGCTCGAAGCGGCCACGGTAGGCGTCGAAGACCGACTCGGGGTCCATGCCGCCGAAGTGGTGGGCGTAGCAGTAGCGCAGGCCGAGCATGCCCGCGAGTTGTGCCGAATAGCCGGACGACCCCAGCAGCCACACTTCTGGGTGCGAGGTGGGCGCGGGGGTGGCTTCAAGCCGCTGGACCATCGGCTCGTCGAGGCGCTCATCACCCAGCCAGTGCATGACCTGCAGCACGTGGTGCGGGAATTCCTCGACACCGAGGGTGTCAGTGGTGCGGCGCAGCGCCGCGGCGGTCATGGGGTCGGTGCCGGGAGCGCGTCCGATGCCCAGGTCGACGCGCCCCGGGTAGAGCGCCTCGAGCAGCGCGAACTGTTCGGCGACGACATAGGGGGCGTGGTTGGGCAGCATGACCCCACCTGAGCCGACCTTGATGCGCTCGGTGTGCGCACCCAGCGCGCTGATCAGCACCGGCGGGTTGGTCGAGGCGACCGAGGTGGTGTTGTGGTGCTCGGCGACCCAGAAGCGATTGAACCCGCCCTTGTCGGCCTGCTGTGCGAGCCAGATGGTGTCGTTGAGGGCGTCGGCCGATGATCGTCCGCTGACAAGGCTGGCGAGGTCGAGCACGGACAGGGGCACGGGCGCGGTCACAGCGGGGGCATCGGTCATGGCCCAACCCTAGCCAAGGGCCGGCAACGGGCAGCTCAGACGACCGCCCGGCCCTCGTCGGCCGCGAGATCGCGCTGCACGACCTCGGGGTCGATGGCGAACACGACCTTCTCGCCGCGCCCGACGAGGTCGATGCCGCGTTCCCAGTCCTCGAGCGGCAGCACCTGGGTGATGACCGGGGCGGTGTCGATGGCCCCGGACGACATCAGCCGCAGCGCCGTCCGGAAACTGGAGGCCCGCTTGCCGCGGGAACCCACGACCTCGAGTTCGTTCTGCACGACCTGCATGATGTCGAGGTCGGGGTTGGACTTGTAGAACGCGACCAGCACGAGGCGCCCACCCTTGGCGAGCAGCGCACCGGCACGCTCGAGTTCGCCCACCTGGCCTGAGCATTCGAAGACGGTGTGGGCCATGTCACCGCCGCTGACCTCGGCCACCACGGCGGCCAGGTCTTCGACATCGGTGCGGACGACGTGGTGGATGCCCGACTGCAGTGCAGTGGACAGCCTGGCCTCGTGGCGGGCCAGCCCGGCCATGATCACGGTGGCACCCGCGGCCCGGGCCACCTGGGCGCACAGTTGGCCGACAGCACCCGGACCGATGACCACGACCACTTCACCGGCCAGCGAGGGGCTCTGCTCGATGACCGCGTGCACAGAGACGGCGGTGGGCTCGGTCAGGGCCGCGGACAGCAGTGGCACCGTGTCGGGCAACAGGTGCAGCGCCCGGGCAGGCATGACCAGGTAGTCGGCCAGCGCACCATCGGCGGTGCGACCAATGCCCAAGCGGTTCGGGCAGCGGTTGTACTGCTCGGTGCGACACCATCGGCAGGCCATGCACAGCACGGCATCGGTCTCGACCGTGACCCGGTCGCCGACCTGCCAGGGGCGGGCGCCGGGCGCGACCTGCACGTCGTCACCGACGGCGGCGATGATGCCGGCAGCCTCGTGCCCCAGCGCCCGCGGCACGAGACCGGTGTCCTTGCCGTTGATCTCGGATCGGTCCGAGCCACAGACGGCGGCGGCGACGATGCGGATGAGCACCTGGCCGGGGCCGGGCGTCGGCACCGGTCGTTCGACGAGCGCCACGTCACCGGGCGTGCGTGACCGTTTGACGAGCGCGCGCATGGTCGAGGGGATCGCGCCGGGGGCGCTGGCAGCGTATGTCATGGCCGTGATCGTAGGCGATGCAGGAAAGTTCGCCAAGACCCATGTACATGCATGTTCATACCTGTATAGACTCTCGAGCATTGTGGTCTCAACTGTGAGGGAGCTCACACAGCACTCCACCACAGCGCACGCCACAGCACCACCGGGCCACCCAACGCCGGGCAGGCCGTCCCACTACGCCCTCAACGCAGAGGAACCCACACATGGAACGCAACTTCATCCTTGGCATCGACGCCGGCACCTCGGTGATCAAGGCCGCACTGTTTGACCGCCAGGGCAACGAGATCTCGCGCGGCGCACGCAACGTGCCCGTGCACAACCCCACCCCGCAGCAGGCCGAAGAGAACATGTACGACGTCTGGGAGGCCGCATCGCTGGCCATCCAGGAGGCCCTGACCGGCTCGGGCGTCGCCCCCGACGAGATCCTGTCGGTCGGCCTGACCGGCCAGGGCGACGGTTCCTGGATGATCAACAAGGACGGCGAGCCCGTGGGTCCCGCCATCCTGTGGACCGACGGTCGCGCCGGCGACATCGTCGAGGGCTGGCTCGAGGACGGCACCGTCACCAAGCAGTTCCCGAAGACCGGCAACGGCCCCTACGCCGGCACCGCCAGCGCCATCCTGAAGTGGCGCCTCGAGAACCAGCCCGAGCTCATGGTCGAGGGCAACCTGCACCTGTGGTGCAAGGACTGGGTCGGCTACAAGCTCACCGGCGTCGCCAAGGGCGACCCCTCGGACGCCAGCCTGATGGGCATCGGCATCACGACGCGCAATTACGACGACGACGTGCTCGAGATCCTCGGCATCAGCGGCGCCAAGGCGGTGCTGCCCGAACTGTTGCCCTCGCACGAACTGCTCGGCGAGATCACTGAAGAGGCCGCCGGGGTCACCGGCCTGCCGGCGGGGCTGCCCGTCTACAAGGGCTCAGTCGACATCTCGGCGTCCTCGCTCGGTGTCGGCGTGGCCCGCCCGGGTGACTGCATGGCCGTGGTCGGCACCGCAGGCATCGTGACCGTGGCCACCACCGACCCCGCCGGGTCGACCAACCCGCCGGACGTCGGCTGGATGATCCCGCACACCCCCGACACCTCGATCCGCTCGATGGGCATGAACTTCTGCACGCCCAACCTCGACTGGTTCCTGCGCGAACTGGGCGGCTCGTTCCGCCGTGAGGCCGACGCCCAGACCCAGGGCAACCTGTACGAGTACCTCGACCAGGTCGTGGAATCCACCCCGGTCGGCTCGAACGGTGTGATCTACCACGGCTACCTGGCCCCCGGCGGCGAGCGTGCGCCGTTCGTCAAGCCGGACGCCCGCGGCATGTTCAACGGCATCAACAACTCCCACACCCGCAATGACATGCTGCGTGCGGTCTACGAGGGCGTGGCGCTGGGCATCCGGCACTGCCTCGATGCCATCCCGACCGAGGTCAAGGTCGTGCGCATGGCCGGCGGCGGCGCCAATTCGCCGGTGTGGGCGCAGATCTTCGCCGACGTGCTCGGTCGCACGATCGAGGTGCCGGCCGGGTCCGAGTTCGGCGCCAAGGGTGCCGCGATCGTCGCCGCCGTCGGCGCCGGTCGCTTCGAGTCGTACGGCGAGGCCGCCGATTCGCTCGTGCATGTGCGCCGCACGTATCGTCCGAACGCTGCGAACACGGCGAAGTACGACAAGTTCTTCGCGGTCTACAAGCGCCTGACCGAGTCGACCATCGACATCTGGGACGACCTGGCCGAGGCCGTCGACTTCGCCACCGCGAACTGAGGCACCGACCACGACCCCGCCACCCCCGGGCCACGGGCCGTCACCGGCAAGCGCCGGTGGCGGCCCGTGTGTCGTCATGCGAAGGTTGAACCATGGCTGTCTTCTATGACTCGATCGAACCCAAGCTCGTGGAATTCATCGAGCGCCAGCACATGTTCTTCGTCGGTACCGCCGCGGCCGACGGTCGGGTGAACATCTCACCGAAGGGGCTCGACTCGTTCCGGGTGCTGGGCCCCAACAAGGTCGCCTGGCTCAACGGCACGGGCAGCGGCAACGAGAGCGCGGCCCACATTCGGCAGGTGCCGCGCATGACCATCATGTTCTGTTCATTCGAGCACCGCCCCTGGATCCTGCGGCTCTATGGCACGCCGACGATGGTGCAGCCGGGTGATGAGCAGTGGGACGACCTGGTGGGGCTGTTCCCCCCGATGCTGGGTGCACGGCAGGTCTACGTGGTCGACGTCGACGAGGCGATGACCGCCTGCGGGTACGGGGTGCCGCTGTACAGCTTCGAGGGCGACCGCGAAACCATGCACCTGTGGGCGAAGAAGAAGGGCCATGACGGGCTCGTGCGTTACCAGGTCGAGAAGAACTCGTCCTCGATCGATGGTTTCGACGCCGGGCTGCAGACCGAACCGCTGCTGGGCGAGGACCAGGCAGAAACTGGGGTGGCACAGACCCCGTCGTCCACGTGAGCGTCTTGTATGTACATGTATAGCCGAGTCGAGTAGTGTGGCCGCATGCTTCCTGATGTGCTGATCGGCCAGAGCTCGAAGAGCTATTTCACCCATGCGCAGGCGCTCGAGTGGGCCGAGGTGGTCGGCCGCGAGCTGTCAGCCCGCTACCCCGACTGGGACCAGCCGGCGACGGGCACCTTCTTGTGCGTGCCCTACCCGCTGCTGCCGCTGATGGTCGACCGGCTCGGGCCGCTCGGCACCACGCTGGGCACCCAGGACCTGTCCCAGTTCGGCCCCGGCGCCTACACCGGCGAGGTCAGCGCCGAGCTGCTGGCCGAGATGGGCAGCAAGCTGACGATGCTCGGCCACCCCGAACGGGTGAAGCTGCTGGGCGAAACCGAAGCGGTCGTCGGGGTGAAGGCCGCCCGGGCTGCCGCCAATGGCATCACCCCGATCCTGGTGGCGGGCGAGAACGACCCGACCCAGGACCCCCGCGAGGTCATGACCGCCCAGTTTGAGCACCGCCTGCGCGATGTGCCCCTGGACGCCGAGGTGATGATCGCCTACGAGCCCACCTGGGCCATCGGTCAGCCCGAGCCCGCCCCGGCCGAACACGTCGTGGGCGTGGTGGCGGCATTGCGTGAGCTGCTGGCTGATCGTCCGAATGTGCGCCTGGTCTATGGCGGTTCGGCCGGACGGGGCACGTTCAAGGCGATCGCCGATGCGGCCCGCGAGGTCGGCAACGAGGCGGGGATCCCCGACGGGGTGTTCCTGGGCCGGTTCGGGCTCGACCCGCTGGCCTTCCTGGATGTGGTCGACGAGGTGCGCACGGCGCTGGCCGACCGGCTCTGATCTGGGCCCAACAAACAAGCACCCAGCGGCACAAGACCCCGAATTCTCCGGGGCACGTGCCGCTGGGTGCTTGTTTGTTGAGGTCGGGTTCACCACAGGCCAGGCGCCCGGTGCAGGTGCGTCCGCAGGATCTCGCCGAAGAGCCGCTTGGTGGCCTCCCACGCCACCCACACGTCGTCATAGGTGAGCCGCAGGGTCAGCAACCCGGCCAGCAGGTTGCGCTGGTCACGATGGCGGTCACCGGCGAAGGCAGCCAGATCGGTGTGGTGGGCGAGCGAGTCGCACTCGATCAG
Source organism: Aestuariimicrobium sp. G57 (assembly GCF_050110855.1). Taxonomy (NCBI): domain Bacteria; kingdom Bacillati; phylum Actinomycetota; class Actinomycetes; order Propionibacteriales; family Propionibacteriaceae; genus Aestuariimicrobium; species Aestuariimicrobium sp. G57. The sequence goes on from NZ_JBNINW010000003.1 coordinate 178,397, forward strand.
CAGGCGCTCCCCCACCAGCAGGTCGGCATATCCGCCACCCGGCAACGGGAACTGCGGCCTGACCTTGACCCCACGCCGCTCGAAGAACCTTCGCACCCGCGTCTCGGAGCCCGACATCGCGCGCGCGTCGAGACGTCCGATGGCCCGCCGTTGCCGCTGCGACAAGGGGTCGAGCAGGGCAGGCAGGTCATCGGGGTGCAACAGTCGCCGGTGCAACGCCGACTCGAGCACCACAGCGCTGCTCTCGGCATTGAGACAACGCAGCGCATCGGCCAGCGAGTCATGAAGCGAGAGGATGGGATGGTCGTCGGGCCAGGCTCGCAGGGGCAGGTGCTCCACCACGCCGCGGCGAGGCTGGCACCGGCATTGCCGACCAACCTCATGCCGCTCCGCCACCCGCGGCGTGAAGACCCCGTGAAGGCTGAGCGCCGACAAGCAGGTCAGGCGGTGGTTGGACTTCAGCGCGGCCGCTACTGCGGGCGGCGTCGCGGTGGTGCCGTACCACCTTGGTCCCAGGCGCAACAGGTCACCGCGGGCAACGGCACGGCGGATCTGGGCGTCTGTGAGGTCGGCTGCCAACAGCTGCGGGCGGGTCCAGGCATGGAGTTGCGGGGTTGAGGGCACGCCACCCATGGTGGTCCGCGTACAGGCCGACTGCGAGGGCCTGGCTGTCGCCTGTGGATAACTGCCGCCAGCCCACAAACAAGCAGCCAGCGGCCCGCGACCCCGATTTCTCCGGGGCACGTGCCGCTGGCTGCTTGTTTGTGGATCCAACCCTCAGTCGAGGACGCCCCAGCGCGCCACAGCCGCCTGCAGTTCGCGGCCCTCTGCCTGGTCCAGGGGAACCCCTTCCCGGACCGCCTCAATCGCCTGCAGCATGGCCCTCACCCCAGCAGCAGCCCCCATCGGGTGCCCCTGGATCGCCCCTCCCGCGCCGAGCACGATGTCATTTCCGAGGTCGCCGACATACCTGGCCACGGTGCCGGGATGCACTCCCCCGCCGATGATCGGCATGGCCGCCTTGACAGACCCCAGCGGCTCCACCAACCGTGCCGCCGTCTGCAGGTAGGCATGCTTCGTGATCGGGTAGCCGCCGAACGGCGTGTTCACCAGCGCCAGGTCAGCCCCGGCCAGGCGCGGCAACAACCCGCAGGCCAATTCCGAGGCCATGCCCGAGCCCGCGCCCTCGAAGAACGGCGCCGCCCCGGCGAAATGCCCCAGCACCGGCACCCCCACCTCGTCGCGCAGCATCTGCACGCCGCCGTAACCGACGGTCGTGTAGGCCACCATCAGCGCCTCGGCCCCGGCATCCACCGCCGCCTTCGCCGTCTTCAGCATCCGGTCGGGACGATCGGTGACGTTCGGCAGGTACACCGTGTGCCGGCCCGTCTCGGCCTCGGCACGGTCCGCCGCCGCCCGGAATGCCTCGACCCTGGCCAGCACCGTCGAATAGCCGGTGTTGCCCATGAGTTCGTCGTCCTTGATCAGGTCGATACCACCGCGCGCCGTGGCCTCGAAGATCTCGGCCGCAGCCGACGGCGACAACCCGACACAGGGCTTCAGCATGTTCAGCAGCAGCGGACGATCAGCCACGCCTGTCAGGCGTCGCAGCCCCTCAATGCCGTGGCCCGGGCCGCCGAAACCGTCCAGCATTGCATCGGGAAAGCGCAACCCCACCAGCTTGGCCTCCATCGAGGTGGACGCATCATTGCCGATCACCGTGTTCAACAGCTGCGGCAACGAATCGCCCACATTTGCCGACGGGATGCCGATCGTCACCAGGTACCCGACCCGCCCCGGCGTCATCGACGTGGTGGTGTCGGCCGCGGGCACCTGGTACAGGCTGAGCACCCGACCCTCGTGGGCCGCGCGCAGTTCGTCCGTCAGCCCGGGCACCTCGACCCAGGTGCCGGTGGTCTGGCCCACCGCAAAGCGGCGGACGATGGCGCGCGCATCGGCCTCGGCGTCGAGGGTGAAGGCGAAGGTGGCCTCGAAGAGCTCAGTCATGGCCATGATCCTAGCTACTCGCCAAGACATGTCTGTACATGTCTTGACAAGTCTTTACCACCCGACCTAGGCTAGTCGCAGAATCCGGTCGATTGTGACATGCATCACGCGCCGGCTCCACGCAATGCCGCGTCCCCGCACCGTGCGGGACCCCACGAAAGTTGGACACTCGTGAACTACATCCTTGGAATCGACGAAGGCACCACCAGCGCCCGCGCCTTCATCACCGACCTTGAGGGCAACGTCAAGGGCATGGGCCAGGCCGAACTGACCCAGATCTACCCCCGCGCAGGCTGGATCGAGCACGACCCGAAGCAGATCATCAACACCCAGCTCGAGGTCATCCGCGCCGCACTGCGCCAGGCGGGCATCACCCCGAGCGACCTGTCGGCGGCAGGCCTGACCAACCAGCGCGAATCGGCGTTGGTCTGGGACAAGAAGACCGGCGAGCCGATCTACAACCTGATCGTGTGGGCCTCGCGCCAGTCGACCTCGATTGTCGAGGGCTGGGTCGAGCAGGGCATGGGCGACATGATCGAGGAGCGCACCGGCCTGATCCCCGATGCCTACTACTCGGCCTCCAAGATCCGCTGGATCCTCGACCACGTCGAGGGCGCCCAGGAGCGCGCCGAGCGCGGCGAGCTGCTCGCCGGCACCGTCGACGCCTGGCTGATCTGGAACCTCACCGGCCGTCGGGAATTCAAGACCGACGTCTCGAACGCCTCGCGCACGATGATGATGAACTTCCGCAGCCTGCAGTGGGACGACGAACTGCTGGCCGCCTACAACATCCCCCGCTCGATGCTGCCCGAGATCGTGCCGTCCAACGCGCTGTTCGGCGACCTGGAAGACACCTTCGGCACCGCCATCCCGCTGAACGGCGTGCTCGGTGACCAGCAGTCGGGCCTGTTCGGCCAGGCCGCGTTCAACAAGGGCCAGAACAAGATGACCTTCGGCACCGCCGGTGTCATGAACATCAACTGCGGCACCGAGCCGCAGCGCGTCGCCGGCCTGACCCCGTCGGTCGGCTGGGGCATCGACGGCAAGACCACCTATGAGATCGAGGGCGTCGTGTTCTCGATGGGCAAGACCATGCAGTGGCTGCGTGACGACCTGCAACTGATCCATGCCGCGCCCGACTCGGAGTGGTACGCCGGCCAGGTGCCCAGCACCGACGGCGTCTACCTGGTGCCCGCCTTCACCGGCTTCGCGGCCCCGCACTGGGACCCCCACGCCCGCGCCTCGATCATCGGCATGAGCAATGCGACCACCCGCCTGCACGTCATCCGTGCCGCGGTCGAGTCGATGGTCTTCCAGACCCGCGACCTGGTCGAGGCTGCCCGTTCGACCGTCGAGATGCCCGAACTGCGCATCGACGGCGGCGCGGTCAAGAACAACCTGCTGTGCCAGATGCTGGCCGACCAGCTGGGCATCCCGGTCATCCGCCCGAAGAACGCCGAGGCTGCCGTCTATGGCGCCATCACCATCGGCGGCCTGGGCGCTGGCCTGTACAGCGGGCTGGACCAGCTGGCCGAGCAGTGGCAGGTCGACCGGGTCTTCGAGCCCGAGATCAGCCGGGACGAGGCCGACGCCAACTACCACGGCTGGACCGAGGCCGTCGAGCTCAGCAAGGGCTGGGCCCGCAAGGTGAACCGCGAGGCCTGAGCTTCAACCAGTGGAGGGGGCACCATTCGGTGCCCCCTCCTGCAATGCTGGGCCCAGGCATCGTCCCAGCCAAGACACACCGATGTGAACGAGAATTGGAGCAAGTCGTGGCCCCCACCACCATCGACCCGAGCCGTCTGAGCCTGGATGAGCATGCCGTTGCGGCGTCCGACGGCGAACTGCAGCACGTGATCACCGGGCCGGGCGCGCTCGATCGCCTGGGCGAGGTGATCACGGCCATGCACCCCACCGGCACCGTGGTGGTGCTGCACGACGCCACGAACAAGTTCATCAACGGACTCGACCTGTACGACAGGTTGCGCGACATCGTCATTGACTCACTCGACGCCCTGGGCCTCGGGCACGACAACCTGCGGGTGCTGCTCGCCCCCGCCCAGGTCGGGCATGACGTCGTGAACGACGAAGACACCGTCGCCGATGTGCAGCAGGCCGCCAAGGACGCCACCCTGGTGATCGGCGTCGGCTCGGGCACCATCGGCGACCTCGCCAAGATGGCCCATCCCGATGTGCCGCTGGTGCTGGTGCAGACCGCACTGTCGGTCAACGGCTTCGCCGACCCGCTGTCGGTGCTGGTGCGCAACGGTGCCAAGCGCACGTCGTCCTCGCGGTGGCCCAACGTGCTGATCATCGACGACGACCTTGTCGCCCAGGCCCCCGAGCGCCTGGCCAGGTCGGGTGTCGGGGATGCCGTGGCGATCTGGTCGGCCCCCGCTGACTGGTACCTGTCGAGCAAACTCGGCATGGGCGGCAACTACGACCCGACCATCTTCGCGCCGATCCGCGAGGCCGGCCTGCGGCTCGGTGACCCGGACGACGCTGCCGCGCGCGACGGCCTGGTGCATGCCCTGACCCGGGGCGGGCTGCAGATCGGCATGGCCGGCAGCACCGCTCCCCTGTCGGGTGTCGACCACCTGATCAGCCACGTGCTCGACATGGCGGCGATGGCCGGTGGCCAGGACCATGACCTGCACGGCGCCCAGGTCGGCGTCGCCACCGTGACCGCGCTGTCGCTGTGGCAGGTGATCCACGAGCGCGACCTGCTGAACGTGCAGACAGTCGACCTCGAGTTCCCCGAAGATCTCGAGCAGCGCACCCGCGAGACCTGGAACCACATCGACCCCACCGGCAAGCTCGGCGACGAGTGCTGGGACGCCGTCAGCGCCAAGGCCGAAAAGTGGCACACCGCAACCCGGGCGGCGTTCGATGGCCAGGCGGCCGAGCACCGTGCGACCCTCGAAGGTCTCACGCCTGCGCCCGTGCACGTCGCCGACACCTTGAAGCGCTGGGGGGCGTCCACGAAGTTCAGCGAACTGACACCTGCCGTGGACGCCGACCAGGCCCGTTGGGCGCTGAAGGCACTGCCCTACATGCGCAACCGGTTGACGGTCTGCGACCTGCTGCTGATGCGCGGTGTGTGGAACGACGAACTGCTCGACGAGGTCTTCGAGAAGGCCGAACAGGCCGGCGGCGGGCTGTAACAGTCGCTGCCCGGGGCGGTGGCCGCTACTTCAGCGTGACCACCGCCCCGACCGCAGCGGCATAAGCCTGCTGCCCGCCGGCGTTCGGGTGCAGGCTCGCCTCGAACGGCAGCTGGACGAGGCCATTCACGTACGGCGCGCCGACATCACACAGTCCGTGCCCGGTGAACGCGGCAGTGACATCGACGAAGCTGATGGCGGCCTTGTCCTTGGTGGGGGCGACCGAGGCGGCACCGGCCCTGATGCCGAGGTTGACCTGGTCGACCAGCCCGTTGAGCTGTGCCGCCTGGATGGCACTCACGGCCACCGGGAACTGCCCGAACATGCCGATGGTGCACGAGGTGGCGAAGGTACCGAACGGCCGCGGATAGCCCGTGACCACGATCCGTGCGCTCGGCGCCTTCTGCTGCACGGCCGCGACCAGTTGCGCGGTAGCACTGGGCAGGGCGGCGAGCGCTGCACCCAGCACCTGCTGCTGGACGACGCACTGCGCCGCGCTGCCGAACTGGCTGCAGGCAACCAGGTAGTTCACCCACTGGGTGTTGTTGATGCCGGCCGTGAGGGAGACCACCGTGGTGCGCGGCCCGAGGTCACCCAGCTGGTGGTCGATGACGTCCTGGCTGGTGGCCCCAGAACAGGCAGACGACCAGACGTCGCGCGAGCCCTGGGACGCCGCCAGCAGCATCGGGTAGCCGCCGGCAGAGCGGGCACAGGCCTGGTCGGCATACGGCAGCAGTCCCGTGCCGGCAGCGACCGAATCACCGAGGGCGACATTGAATTCACCAGCCGGCGACGCGGCGGTGGCGGTGGTGGCGGTTGAGACGAGGGTGGTGAGGACGAGGGCGAGCGCGGCGAGGATGGCCGCGAGACGACGCTTCATGATTCTCCTTGATGAATCAGTCGGCTGCCGCAAAGCATGCACACCGGCGGGTGGTGTGCTGCGGACCTTCGCCGCATTCTAGAACGTCGTTATGGCGATCCGCCAGAGCTTGCACCACACAGCTGCCCCCGAACCTTCGGGGGCAGCTGTGGTGGTGCAGGGCTGGGAACTCAGATCAGCAGTTGCAGCGGGTTCTCGACGACCTGCTGGAACCGGGACAGCCACTGCGCAGCGATGGCCCCGTCGGCGGCGCGGTGGTCGACCGACAGCGTCACATTGCAGATGGTGGCCACTGCGGGCGCCCCGTCCTCGCCCACCACGACCTGCGGCTTGGCGGCACCGACCGCCAGGATGCCGGCGTGTGGCGGATTGATGATCGCGCTGAACTCGTCGATGCCGAACATGCCGAGGTTGCTGATGGTCAGCGTGCCGCCCTCGAGTTCGTTCTGCTGCAGCCGGCCCTCATTGGCACGCACGACGGCGTCCTTGATGGCCGCCGACAGCCCCGACAGCGACGTGCCGGCGACGTTGCGGAACACCGGCGTGACGAGGCCCTTGTCCGAGGCCACCGCCACCGCGATGTCGACGGACTCGTACGTGATGGTCGCCTCGTCGGTCCACGTCACGTTCAACTCGGGCACGTCGACCAGGGCGCGGGCGGCGGCCTTGACGAGCATGTCGTTGACCGAGATCTTGACCGGCGATGCCTCGTTGAGCTGCTTGCGCAGCGCCAGCAGGGCATCGACCTTCAGGGCCTGCTTCAGGTAGAAGTGCGGGGCCTCGCGCTTCGACTGCTGCAGGCGCGACGCAATCAGCTTGCGCAGCTTGCTGTTCGGCACCGGCGTGCCGCCGGCCGGGACGACCGCGGGTGCCGACGGTGCAGCTGCCACGGGGGCCGCGGCCGGTGCAGCGGGTGCAGCAGGTGCAGCGGGAGCCGCAGGAGCCACCCCGCCCGCCAGTGCCTTTTCGACATCTGCCTTGCGGATTCGTCCACGCGGGCCGCTGCCGCTCACCGTCGTCAGGTCAAGACCGTGCTCGGTCGCCATCTTGCGGGCGACGGGGCTGACGAACAGGCGTCCGCCATTCGCCTCGTCGGCCGCTGCGGCGCGCGCACGGCGCTCACCCTCGGGTGCCTGCACCGACTGCTCGGACGGGGCCATGTCCTCGGCCGCCGAGACGGTGTGGCCATCGGCCGCATCCGTGCCAGACACGTCGACGACTGCGCGCTTCTCAGGGGCAGCGCCGCCGAGCTGGGCCACCAGTGCATCACCGGCGGCCGCGTCCTCGCCCGGTTCGAGCAGCACCGCGACGGGGTCGCCCACCGCCACGGTCTCGCCGCCCTGGCGCACGATCGCATGCAGCACGTAGTCGGCGTCGGCATCGACGTCGACCAGCGCCTTCTCGGTCTCGACGCAGATCAGGGGTGCGCCCTTCTTCACCGACTCGCCCTCGCCCACGTACCACTTGTCGAGCAGCGCCTCGTCGGAGTCTGCAGAGACTCCCGGCATCAACAGGAATGTCGCCATGGGTCAAGCCCCCTTCACGATGGAGTTCAGCGCGGCCACGATGTCCGAGGTGTTGGCGTTGGCGGCCTGCTCGAGCGCCTTCGAGATGCTCGGCGAGGCCTCGCCACCGGTGACGCGCGCGACCGGCGAATCGAGCCAGTCGAAGAACCGGCTCTGGATCTCGTCGGCCAGCCAGCCGCCGTACGAGGTGCCCTGGGCGCCCTGCTCGACGATCAGCACGTTGTTGGTCTTCTTGATCGAGGCACCGATGGTGTCCCAGTCGATCGAGGCCCGGTCGAGCCAGCGCAGGTCGATGACCTCGCCGTCGACACCCGACTCCTCGACGGCGTCGAGGCAGCGCTTGACCATCGACAGGTACGAGATCACGGTGACGTCCGAGCCCTCGCGACGCACCGCGGCCTTGCCGTAGGGCAGCACGAAGTCGAGGTCCTTGGGCGCCAGCTGCTCGGTCTTGTACAGGTCGGCATCGTGCTCGAGCACGGCCACCGGGTCACCGGTCAGCATTGCGGCATTGAGCAGGCCGACGTAGTCGAGCGCGTTCGACGGGGCGATGATGCGCCAGCCCACCGAGGTGGCAAAGATACCCGCGGGGTCCATCGAGTGCTGCGAGCCGTAACCAGTCGAGGTGCCGATCTTCATGCGCAGCAGCATGGCCATCGGGTGCTCGCCACCGAACATGTGGCGGGCCTTGGCGATCTGGTTGAAGATCTGGTCGGCGGCCACCCAGATGAAGTCGGCGTACATCAGCTCGACGACCGGGTAGTAGCGGCCGTCCAGCGCGATGCCGCCACCCAGGCCGGTGAAGCCGGCCTCAGAGATCGGGGTGCCGAGGCAGCGGTCAGGGAAGCGGTCGGCCAGGCCCTTGGTGGCACCACGCGAACCACCCGAGAGCTTGTGCACGTCCTCGCCCATCACGACGATCTTGTCGTTGGTCTCCATGCGGCGGTTCATCACGTCGGCGACGACGTCGACGAACTTGCGCTTGTGCAGGTCATTGTCACTGAAGTCGGCGGCGTCCTTGACGACCTGCTTGCTGAGGTCGGGCAGTTCGCCGCGGATGTTCACATCGATGAAGTCTGGCGAGGGCCACAGCTCCGGACGGATCTGCAGCGCGCCGGGCTTGCCATTGGGGTCGGGCTGGGTGATGCGCTCGCTGACGGCCTTGTTGGCCTTGCGGGCGCGGGCGGCCAGGGCGTCCAGCTGCTCGCGGGTCGCCAGCTTGCGGCGCAGCAGCTGGGCCTCGAGCAGGGCGATGGGATCACGCTCACGCCACTCGGCCTCTTCGTCCTTCGACCGGTAGCCGAAGGCGCTGCCGGGGAATGGGCCGTTCTGGTGGAAGTAGCGGTAGGTCTCGGCCTCGATGATGGCCGGGCCCTTGCCGCTGCGCATGTATTCCAGCGCCTCCTGGGTGGCCAGGTAGACGGCGAGCGTGTCCTGGCCGTCGACGCGCCAGGCGGGGATGCCGAAGCCAATGCCGCGGCTCGACAGCCGCGACTCGCCGGTGGCCTCGTCGACCGAGGTCGAGACGGCGTACTGGTTGTTCTCGATGAAGAACAGGGTGGGCAGCTTCCAGGCTGCGGCCAGGTTCATGGCTTCGAGCACTGAGCCGATGTTGGCGGCACCGTCGCCGAAATAGGTCACGGCGACGCGGTCGGTGCCGGCCTGCTTGTGCGACCAGGCGAAACCGGTGGCGAAGGGCACGGCACCGCCGACGATGGCGTTGGTGCCCATCGCGCCGTTCTCCTTCCACTGCAGGTGCATCGAGCCGCCGCGGCCCTTGCAGTAGCCGTCCTTGAGGCCACAGATCTCGCTCATGGTGCGGTAGAGCACGTCGATGATGTCGGTGCTGAACTCACCGTCGAGGGTGAAGCCCTCGGGGTTGACGGCGTTGAACACCTTCGCCAGGAACTGGTGGTGGCCACGGTGCGAGCCGTTGATCTGGTCTTCGCGGCTCAGCGGCAGCGTCGAACCGACGGCGCCACCCTCCTGACCGATGGATGAGTGCGCCGGGCCGTTGACGAGCTTCTGGCCGGCGAGGTTCAGCACCTCTTCTTCGAAGGTGCGGATCAAGTGCAGCTGCACCAAGGCGTTCTGCAGGAACGCCGGCTCAGCCGCGTCGTAGTCAGCGTTGGTGGTCTTGAGTTCGACCCACGGAGTGGTCGGCTTCAGGTTCTTGACTGTTGACATGGATCCTGTCCTCGTCGCGGCGTCGAGCGCCTTGCTGTTGGGGGGCGCGCCACGCTGGGCGCCACACCGGGTAGTGCCTGGTTCCAGTTCTACAATGTGTGAACCCCGGAAGTGCGGCAGCACCCGATACAATCAGGAGTATACATGCCTATACATGTATGCATCACCCGTCCAGATGTTGTCCGCGCCCCCTGACCAGCGCTTCGTGAGAGAGGCACCCCCCGTGACCGCCGAAGTCCTCAACCGCAAGTCTGCGGTGCCCCTCTATGTGCAGCTGGGTGACATCCTTCGCAAGAAGATCCAGGACGGCGAATGGGCACCGGACGAGAAGATCCCCTCTGAGAACGAACTCAACCGCATGTACGGCCTGAGCCGCATGACTGTCCGCCAGGTGCTCACCAACCTCGTCGACGAGGACATGCTGTACCGGGTGCACGGCAAGGGCACCTTCGTCGCGCACCGCAAGATCTCGACGAAGTCGCCGTCCTACCAGGGCATCCGCGAGCAGCTCGAGGAACAGGGCTTCAACACCCACACCGAGATCCTGGACGAATCAGTCGTTCCCGCGGACGCCCGTACGGCCCGCGCGCTCGAGCTCGAGGTCGGCGCCCCCGTCTACCGCATCCGACGGCGGCGGCTGGTCGAGGGCTCACCGCTGTCGATCCATGAGAGCTATGTGCCCGAGAAGCTGGCCCCCCACCTGCTGGAAGCCAACCTCGCCACGCAACAGCTGTGCATTGTGCTCGAGCGCGACCACGGCCTGCGCATGGCGAGTGTGCACGAGTCGCTGGAATCGGCGATCGCCAGCAAGTCAGAGGCCGAGGCTCTGGATGCCCGCCCCGGGGCGCCGGTGCTGCTGCTGCAGCAGCACATCCGCCACGACAACGGGGTGATGTTCGAGTTCACCAAGATCGTGTTCCGCGGCGACAAGGTAAAGCTGGACTTCCAGTACAACCTGTGAGGTTTGCCCACCTGGCTGGCGTTCTTCGACCTGGCTGGCGCTCTGCAGACCAGCTACGTCGAACAACGCCAGCCACGTGGACGACCTCACGGCGTCCAGCGCACACACCACCATCGGACGACCGCCCCGCCGGCCCAAACCTGCACAACTGGCACCAGCGCCACCAACGCGCACCGCCGCGGCGTTTCGAGCTGCACAACTGACACCAGTGCCACGACTGCACCGGCGGGGTCGTCTCAGCACCCCTGACGAACCCGGCCAGCACGCCCAAACCTGCACAACTGACACCAGCGCCACGAATGCAACCAGCTGGGTCGTCCAACCACACCCCTCGACCACCTGGCTGGCGATACTCGACATGGCTGGCGCTCTGCAGACCAGCTACGTCGAACAACGCCAGCCACGTGGACGACCTCACGGCGTCCAGCGCACACACCACCATCGGACGACCGCCCCGCCGGCCCAAACCTGCACAACTGGCACCAGCGCCACCAACGCGCGCCGCCGCGGCGTTTCGAGCTGCACAACTGACACCAGTGCCACGAATGCACCGGCGGCGGCGCTCACGGCGTCCAGCCGCTCAGTCGCGCGCCGCGCCCTCGAGCATGCCGCTGATGAACTGCCGGTGCAGAAACACGAAGACCAGCAACATCGGCAGCGCCACGATCACGGCGGCGGCCGCCAACAGCGCCGTCTCGGCCGTGTACTGGCCCTGGAAGTTCGCCAGCCCCAGCGGCGCTGTCCGCAGACGCCCGCTCGGCGCCATCACCAGCGCGACCAGGAACTCGTTCCAGGTCCAGACCAGCAGCAGCACGCCGAGGGTGACGATCGACGGCCGGGCCGCCGGCACCAGGATGCGGGTGAGCCCCTTCACCGCAGTGGCTCCGTCCAACGCCGCGGCCTCGAGCAGGCTGCGCGGCATCGAGCGGAACTGCGCGCGCATCCAGAAGGTGCCGAACGCCACCGACTGCGCCACCTGGGGCATCGCGATGGCGAAGTAGGTGTCGGTCAGCCCCATCGTCCGCAGGTCGAAGAACAACGGGATGACCACCGCCTCGCTGGGGATCATCAGCCCCAGCAGGAACAGCTGGAACAGCACCTGCGAGCCCCTGAACCGCATCGTCGCGAAGGCATAGCCTGCCAGCGTCGACAGCGCGATCGCCAGCACGACCACGATCACCGCGACCACGACCGAGTTGATGAACGTGTCGGTAAAGTTGCCGATGCGCCATGCGTCGATGAAGTTGCCGGGGTGAAAGTCCCCCGTCTCGCCCAACCTCGCCGAGAACGCCGTGCGCAGGATGATCACCATCGGTGCCGCCGCGAACAGCGCGAACAGCACCAGGATGACGTAGTTCATGGTGCGCTCGGCGGCCGAGACCCTCATGCCTCACGCTCCCCGATGCGGGTGATGCCCAGGTTGATCACGAAGATGATCACGGTCAACACGATGGCGACCGCGCTGGCCGAGCCTACGTCCTTGAGTTCGAACGCGCGGCGATAGACCTCATAGCTCGGCACCGTCGTGGCCGTGCCGGGGCCACCGCCGGTCGTCAGGTAGACCAGGTCAAACGTCTTCAGCGCCGCAATCACCGTCAACACCAGCGCCGTGACGATCTCGGCGCGCACCGCCGGCAGGGTGATCGCGAAGAACTCCCGGACCGCACCCGCGCCGTCCAGCCGCGCGGCCTCGTACACCTCGTTCGGGATGCGCCCCATGCCGGCCAGCAGCAACAACATCACCAGGCCCATTTCGAGCCAGGTGCCGATGAAGCCGACGGCGGGCAGGGCGGCACCGGGCTCCCCCAGCCAGCCGCGGGCCAGGTTGTCGAGCCCGACCGCCTGCAAGAACTGGTTCAGCGGGCCGTTGGGGGCATAGATCTGGCGCCACGCGACAGCCACCACCGCCAGCGCGATCACCTGCGGAAGAAAGATGATCGTCCGGAAGAAGCCCATGCCCCGCACCTGCCCACGCCGCAGGATCGCGGCCAGCGCCAGCCCAATGACCAGCGGCAGCACGGCATAGAAGAACATCAGCACGAATGCGTGCCCCAGCGCCGCGCGGAAGTTGTCGTCCGCCGCCAGGTCGGCATAGTTCTGCAGTCCGACGAACGTGGCCGGGCCGAACCCCGACCACTCATAGGTCGAGAACTGCAATGCCCGGACGAGCGGGTACAGGCTGAAGGCCCCGTAGACCACGAGCGCCGGGGCGAGGAACAGGTAGGGGGTCCACCTGCTGCTCGCCAATACCGACGGCCGGGACCGTCGCCGGCGGACGGGCTCGGTCACTTGGTGAACTCGGCGTAGTCCTTCTGCAGCGCATCGGCCGCCTGCTGCGCGTTCTTCTGGCCACCGATGAGTTCCTGCAGGGTGTTGCCCGCGGTGTCGCTGAACGTCGGGGTGGCGTAGTCGAGGTAGGGCAGCAGCACACCATTGGTCGAGACCTCGTCGAATGCCGCGTAGACCTCTTTGTTGACCCCGCTCGCGGGGGCCAGCTCGGCGGTGTTGAGCACCGGCATGCCGCCCTTCTCGGCGATGATCTTCATGGCGTCAGCACTGGTGATGAAGTCGATGTAGGCGGCCGCTGCAGCGGGCTGCTTGGCCTTGGCCGGGATCGCGAACGGGATGCCGGTGCCGCCGGTGGTGGCCACCTTGCCGTCCTTGCCCGCGGGCGGGGCCATGAAGTGCAGGTCGTCGCCCATGACCTTGCCCATGTCACCGGCCAGCCACGAGCCGCCGATGAGCATGACGCCGGTGCCCTTGGTGAACGCGGGCCAGGCGGCGTCGTACGACAGGCCGTTCGGCGAGGGGCCGAGCCACTTGTCCTTGGCCATGTCGCCCAGCGCCGTCAGCGCCTCGAGGTTCTCGGCGCTGGTCCAGCTGGCGCCCTTGTTGCCCATGCCGAGCTTGATGATCTCGTCCGAGGCGACGTAGCGGCCCTGCAGCGGGCCGAAGACGTGCAGCGCGGGCCACTTCTCGAGGTTGCCCAGCACCAGCGGCTGCTCGCCGGCAGCCTGGGCCTTGGTCAGCGCATCGGTGAGCTCGTCCCAGGTCTTCGGGGCCTGCACGCCGAGGGCCGCGAGCTTCTTGGCGCTGTAGAAGATGCCGACGATCTCGCCGGTCTGCGGCAGCCCCCACAGCGAGCCGTCGCCGAAGGTCACGCCGTCGGTCGAATAGCGGGCCTTCGACAGCACCGAGGCACCGAACCGGTCGGTCCACTTGTAGGCCGCGGCATAGCCCGACAGGTCGGTCAGCTGGCCGGCCTTGACGAACTCGCCCATGTCGGCGCGGGCGTTGTTGACCTGCAGCACGTCGGGCACGTCATTGCCCGACAGCGCCAGCGCGGTCTGCTTCTTCAGGTCGTCGAAGCTCTGCTTGACCCGGTCGATGGTGACATTCGGGTACTTGGTCTTGAAGGCGGCGATCAGGGCCGTGATGGCCTCGTCCTGCGGGCCACGCACCTCCTGGTCCCAGACCTTGAGCGTGATCGCGCCGAGTGAGGCGATGTCGGTGCTGACGTCCGAGGCGGACGGCGCCGGGGCGCTCTGCTGGGGCTGGTCCGACCCGGGCGCACAGGCGGCGAGGGTGGTGACGGCTCCGGCGGCGATGCCAGCCGAGAGCAGGGTACGGCGACGCATGTGTGCCTCCTGGTGCAGGTCCGCCCGATCGGGCGCGGACAGGTGTGCCCATCATGCCACCCCGGTTGCCCGCCCCACTAGCCGTGTCACCGGCTTGTGACCAACCCAGGCTGGCTCCCCGGGCTGGTGCTGGCAGACTGTGCCCAGTGACTGCCGCTGCCCCCATCCCGCCCGAGACGACCGCGACGGACTCGCGCCAGACGGCCCTGGCGGCGCTGATGGTGGTCGGTTCGTGCACCTCGCTGCAGTTCGGTGCGGCGCTGGCCACGCAGCTGTTCCCGGCCGCCGGGTCGTGGGGTGCCAGCACCGCGCGCCTCGTGGTCGCCGCGCTCGTGCTGCTGGTCTGGGTGCGTCCACGAGTCTCGGGATGGTCGCGACGCACGTGGACGTCAGTGATCATCTTCGGCCTGACCCTGGGCTTCATGAACGGGTTCTTCTATGCGGCGGTGGCGCGGTTGCCCCTGGGGATCGCGGTCACCTTCGAATTCCTGGGGCCGCTGCTGCTGGCTGCCGCCCTGTCGCGCCGGTGGACTGACCTGTTCTGGGTGCTGGTCGCGCTGGGTGGGGTGGCGCTGCTGGGGCTGGATTCGCTGCTGGGTGCCACGTCGCTCGACCCGGTCGGCGTGGCGTTCGCGCTCGTCGCGGCGGCGAGTTGGGCGGCCTACATCGTGGCCGGGAACCGCGTGAGCCGCACGTTGCCGGGTCGCGACGGGTTGGCCGTCGGCATGGCTATCGGCGCGCTGGTCACCCTGCCGCTGGGCGCGTCCGGTGCGCTGCGCGTGCTGGACGACCCCTGGCTGGTGTTGCTGGCGCTGGGCACGGGCCTGCTGGCCTCGGTGATCCCCTACACGCTGGAATTCGCCGCCCTGCGCCGCCTCGACCCCGGCACCTTCGGCATCCTGGTCAGCCTCGAGCCGGGCATCGCCGCCCTGATCGGCATGCTGGTGATGGGCCAGGTGCTCGGGGTCTGGTCCTGGGTGGCCGTGGTGCTCGTCATCGTGGCGAGCGTGGGGGCCACGCGCATGCGACGCGCCACCGCGGCCTGAACGCTCCGCTGGGGCCGCCCGCCACGACGGCGGACGACCCCAGCGGGTGGCACGGCTCAGTTCTGGTGGGCCGCCAGCGCCTGCTCCAACGACTCGACGGTGATGATGCCGTCATGGGTCAGGTCAGGTCCGGCAAGGGTGGTGGCCGGGTCGTCGGCCTCACCCAGGTAGGTCACCACGGTCGACGCCGCCGGGAACGGGTCGTTGGTGGTGTAGTGGCTGACCGTGACGACATGGGCCAGGCCGGCGGCCTCAGCAGCCTTCGCGCCCGCCTCGGAATCCTCGATGACGACGGCCTCATCCTTGCCGACGCCCAGGTGCTCGAGCGCCATCAGGTAGATGTCGGGCGCGGGCTTCTTGGCCTTGACCATGTCACCGGCGAAGACACCGGCCATGCGGGCGCGGGTCTCGTCACCGACGACGGCCTTCAGCACCGCCTCGACCGAACCGACGGCCGAGGTCGAGGCGACCGCGACCTGCCAGCCGGCGTCGAGCGCCGACTCGATCAGCCGCTTCACACCGGGGCGTCCGGGCAGTTTGCCTGCCTCGACGATCTCGACATAGGCGGCCGACTTGGCCTTGTGGAACTCGGCAATGCGGGCGTCCAGCTCGTCACCCTCACCCAGCGCATGCTCGGGGTGCAGCGACAGGTAGTGGCGCAGGCGTTCCTTGCCACCGCCGATCTTGAGCAGGTCGCCGTACTCTTCAGCGCTCCAGGTGAAGCCGGTGCCGGCGTCGGCGAAGACCTTGTTGAATGCGACGAGGTGGCCGTCGAGCTCGGTGTCGGCGAGCACGCCGTCGCAGTCGAGGATCAGCGCGCGGCTCATGCCTGGCCCGCCTTGCCTGCCGAACCGAACAGCTCGATGTGTTCGGTGACCGCGGCCTTCATGGCGGTGATCTGGTCGGCGAACAGCTTCACGGGCTCCCACTTGCCGGTCTCTTCGGCCTTCTTGAGGTGGTCGAGTGCGCTGTGCATGTAGGCCAGCTTCAGGGCCGTCGAAATGTTGATCTTGCCCACGCCCGCGGCGATGAACTTCGCGAACTCCTCGGCTGACAGACCGGTGCCGCCGTGCAGCACGACGGGGATGTCGGTCTTGGCGGTGAACTCGGACACGCGGTCGAACAGCAGCACGGGCGAGGCCTTGTACAGGCCGTGTGCGGTGCCCAGCTGCGGGGCGATCAGGTCGGTGCCGGTGTCGGTGGCGACCTCGATCAGCTTGTCGACGCTGTAGGAGTGGGTGGCCTCGTCGGAGCCCACGCCGTCCTCGACACCAACGATGTTCTCGATCTCGGACTCGACGTCGACGCCCGCAGCGTGGGCTTCGGCGACGACCTCGCGGGTCTCGGCCCAGGCGGTGTCGAGGTCACGGTCGGACGCATCGAACAGCACCGACGACCAGCCGTTCTGGATGGCGAGGGTGATGACCGAGCGGTCCGGGCAGTGGTCAAGGTGCAGCGCGACGGGCACGGAGACGCGCTCGGCGGCGAGACGGGCAGCGGCGGCAAGCTCGGCGGCACCCAGCACCTTGATCGTCTTGACCGAGGTCTGCAGGATGATCGGCGAGCCCGCCTCGTTGGCTGCGTCAACCACGGCGTTGAGCGACAGCTGGTCAACAATGTTCACGGCGGGCACGGCGTAGCCACCGGCCCGGGCCGCAAGGCTCAGGGCCTTGGTGCTGGCGAAGGTCATGGGTTCTCCTCGGACAGGGTGGAAGTCATGGGGGGACGGGCCCAACTTCGGACCCGACGCTGTCGATCATACATGTATATACGAGTGTGTACAACAAGCGCCCGAAGACTGGTCCTGCGCTCAGCCCACGTCCGACTCGGCCGCCGCAACCCGCTGTTCCAGCGCCCGCAGGGCATCGCGGGCGGCCTGGTCGGCATCGATGCCATGGGCCTGGGCCCGGACGACGAGGCTGATGATGCCCTCCCCCACCTCGGACGACGCGAGCGGCGCATCGGGCAGGTCGACCGGCACCCGGTGGTTGCGGGCGCGGCTGGCCACCTTCGTCGCGCGGGCCACCACCGACAGCGACTCGGCGATGCCCTCGAGCGACGACGAGCGACCCTTCTCGGCCCGCTTGCGCGCTTCCCAGGTCGAGTTCAGGTCGTCAGGCACCTCGCCGTCACCGAACACGTACGGGTGTCGCCGCACCAGCTTGTCGGCGATGCCCCGGGCCACGTCGTCCAGCGTGAACCGGCCCTGCTGCGCGGCGATCTCGGCATGGAAATAGACCTGCAACAGCAGGTCACCGAGCTCTTCGCGCAGGTCATCGTCGTCACCGGCCTCGATGGCGTCGACGACCTCGCCGGTCTCTTCGACCAGATAGGTGACCAGGCTGCGGTGGGTCTGTTGGGCGTCCCAGGGGCATTCGCGGCGCAGGCGGTGCATCACCTCACGCAACCGGGCCAGCTGGTCGTCCATCGACATCAGCCCTCAGAATCGAGACTCGCGGGGCCCACCTTCGACAGCGAGCCGTTGCTGTTGCGCAGCGCCAGCTCGTCGGCGTCCCAGCTGCCCAGACGCGGGTTCACCTGCACGTCGAGCGCCTTGAGCTGCTTGGTCGTCTCTTCGTTGCCCAGCTGGGCGGCGGCCAGCAACAACTTGGCGGCGCCCTGCACCACGGGGGCGCAGTCGGCCACGGCGTTCGCAGCGGCCAGGTCTTCATTGGCCAGCACCTGCTGCACCTGGGCATCGCTGAAGGTGAGCCCATTCTGCTTGGCCAACGCATCACCAACCAGCGACTGCAGCGCCAACCCGCGGATCGCGGTGTCCATCACCGGCTTCGCCACGCCCAGGGGCGCGGCGCAGGCCTCGCCCGCGTCAGCCAGCTGGTTCAGCGACATCTTCTCGCCGGCCACCTCGAAGGCGGTGCCGCCCCCGGGCTGCGAGCACGCGCTGAGCGCGATGGCACAGGCGACGGCAAGGGCGACGGCGCCGAGGCGGGCACGGTTGGGACGCGACATTGGTGATCCTCACATTCTCAGGCCAGTTGGCATGATCCTAGCCCGTCAGGCTTCGGCGGCGACCGGCGGGAAGATGGTGGTCACCAGCTCGGTGGCCCAGTCCAGCAACTCCGAATCGGCGATCAGTCCCGAGGTCACCGAGGTGCGTGGACGAGGCACCAGCACCACGTTGAGCGCATTCTTGATCACCGCGCCCGGATAGAGCCGCTGCAGCCGCAATTGCCGCGACTCGGGCAGTTGCGCCGGCGCGATGCGCACATTGGTGCCGACCGTGGTGACCTCGCTGATGCCATGGTCACGGCACAACAGCCTGAACCTGGCCACGTCGAGCAGTGCCTGCACCGGCGACCCGAAGTCGCCGTAACGGTCGCGCAGCTCGCCTGCGACCTCGTCGATGTCGGCCTCGCCCCGCACCTCGGCGATGCGCTTGTAGACCTCGAGTCGCAGGCGTTCGGACTCGACATAGTCGGTGGGCAGGTGGGCATCGACCGGCAGCTCAATGCGCATGTCGGCCTCCTGTTCGACCTCTTCACCGCGAAAGTTCGTCAGTGCCTCACCGACGAGCCTGATGTAGAGGTCAAAGCCGACATCGGCGATGTGGCCGGACTGCTCGCCGCCCAGCAGGTTGCCCGACCCGCGGATCTCGAGGTCCTTCATGGCGATGGCCATGCCCGCACCCAGGTCGGTGTGCGCCGCCATGGTCGAGAGCCGGTCGTGGGCGGCCTCGGTCAGGGGCTTGTCGGGCGGGTAGAGGAAGTAGGCGTAGCCGCGCTCCCGGCCACGGCCCACGCGTCCACGAATCTGGTGCAGCTGCGACAGGCCCATCAGGTCGGCCCGGTCGATGATCAGCGTGTTGGCCGTGGCGATGTTCAGGCCAGCCTCGACGATGGTGGTGGAGACCAGCACGTCGGCGCGGCGCTCCCAGAAGTCGAGCATGATCTGTTCAAGCTGCTTCTCACCCATCTGGCCATGCGCGGTGACGATGCGCGCCTCGGGCACCAGTTCGCGCAGCCGGCGGGCGGTCTTCTCGATCGACTGCACCCGGTTGTGCACGAAGAAGGTTTGGCCCTCGCGCGCCAGTTCGCGGCGGATCGCGGCGGTCACCTGGGCCTCGTCATAGGGGCCGGCGAAGGTCAGCACCGGGTGGCGTTCCTCGGGAGGGGTGGCGATGGTCGACATCTCGCGGATGCCCGTGACCGCCATCTCGAGCGTGCGCGGGATCGGGGTGGCACTCATCGCGAGCACGTCGACGTTGAGGCGCAGCTTCTTCAGTGCCTCTTTGTGCTCGACACCGAAGCGCTGTTCCTCGTCGATGATCACCAGGCCCAGGTCTTTGAAGACGATGTCGCTGGCAAACAGGCGATGGGTGCCCACCACCACGTCCACCTTGCCGCTGGCCAGGCCGTCCTTGGTCTTCGCGATCTCGCCATCGGACTGGAACCGGCTCATCGGCGATACCGTGACTGGGAAGCCTGCATAGCGCTCGGTGAAGGTCTGGTAGTGCTGCTGCACGAGCAGCGTGGTGGGCACGAGCACTGCGACCTGCTTGCCGTCCTGGACGGCCTTGAACGCAGCGCGCACGGCGATCTCGGTCTTGCCGTAACCGACATCGCCCGAGACCAGCCGGTCCATGGGGACGACCGATTCCATGTCACGCTTGACCTCTTGCAGGGTCGCGAGCTGGTCGGGGGTCTCGACATAGGCGAAGGCGTCCTCGAGCTCACGCTGCCAGACGGTGTCGGGGCTGAACGCGTGGCCGCGGCTGGCCTGGCGGGCGGCATACAGCTTGATGAGTTCGGCCGCGATTTCTTTGACGGCCTTGCGGGCGCGGCTCTTGCGCTGGCGCCAGTCGGCACCGCCCATCCGGTCGAGGGACGGGTTCTCGCCACCGACATAGCGTGTGACCAGGTCGAGCGCGTCCATGGGCACGAACAGCCGGTCGCCGGGCTGGCCGCGCTTGCTGGGGGCGTACTCGATGACGAGGTATTCACGCGTCGCGCCCTGCACGGTGCGGGTGGTCATCTCGAGATAGCGACCCACCCCGTGGTGTTCGTGCACGACGGGGTCACCGGGCACCAGTTCAAGCGGCTCGATCTGGTTCTTGCGGCGCGACGGCATGCGGCGCGCGGCCTTGTCAGCGGCCTGTTGGCCCGACAGGTCGGCGATGGTGAGCACCGCCAGGCCAATCGCGGTGGCCCTGAAGCCGTGCTGCTGGGTGCCGGTGGCGATGGTGATCAGGCCTGCGGCGGGGGCGTCGGTGATGGCTTCGACGACGGCGGCGGGAATGTCGTGGTCGCCGAGCACTTCTTTCATGCGCGAGCCCATGCCGGGGCCGTCGACGGTCAGCACGACCCGTTCTCCGCGCGCCAGCGATTCCGAGATGTCAGTGACCGCGCCCTCGACATCGCCGCGCCACGACTCGGTCGCCTCGATGGCGAGGGTTTCACTCGGTACGCCGTCGAGGTCGTCGAGCGAGGGGGCCTGGTCGGTGGTGGCCGCTGCCGCCTCGGGGGCGGCGAACGATGACAGGGTCCACCAGGACTGGCCGCGGGCCAGGGACACCGCGCGCACGTCACCCAATTCGCGATAGGCCGAGCTGCTCACATCGATGGGCGCCTTGCCACCACCGGCCGCACCCGACCAGGAGGCCTGCAAGAACTCGTGGCTGGTGCGCACCAGGTCAGTGGCGCGGCTGCGCACGAGCTCGGGGTCGCTGACCAGCACCATGGCGCTGGTGGGCAAGACCTCGACGAGCAGTTCGAGACCATCGACGAGCACCGGGGTGAGGGCCTCCATGCCCTCGACGGCGTGGCCCTCGGCGAGCCGGTCGAGCATGTCGGTCAGCTCGGGGTGTTCAGGGATCAGCGCCCTGGCGCGGGCGCGCACGGTGTCGTTGAGCAGCAGCTCGCGGCAGGGGCTGGCGATGACCTCGTCGAGCTGTTCATCGCCCGAGCGCTGGTCGGCGACCGAGAAGGGGCGGATCTCGTCGACCTCGTCGCCGAAGAAGTCGATGCGCACGGGATGCTCGCGCACGGGCGGGAACACGTCAACGATGCCGCCGCGGACGGCGAACTCGCCGCGGCGCTCGACAAGGTCGACGCGGGTATAGGCCGCTGCGACAAGGGCTTCTGCCAGTTGGCGCGGGCCCATCTCGGCCCCCTTGGTGATGCGCACGGGGGCGAGGTCGGCCAGGCCCTTGGCCTGCGGCTGCAGCACTGATCGCACGGCTGCGACGACCACCAGCGGCGGGTTCTGCTCGTCCTTGCCGGTGATGCGGCGCAGCACGGCCAGGCGGCGACCGACGGTGTCGGAGCGTGGGCTCAGCCGCTCGTGGGGCAGGGTTTCCCAGGCCGGGTAGTAGGCGACGTCTTCGGGTGAGAGCCACGACTCGAGGCTGGCGGTGAGTTCTTCGGCTTCGCGAAACGTCGAGGCGACGAGCAACTGCATGCGCCCGGTCTTGCGGGCCAGCGTGGCCGCGATCGCTGCGCGGGAACTCGCGGGGGTGGTCAGGTCGAGGGCCGGCAGCCCGGCGCGGGCCTGTTCGATGGCCTCGGCGAGCTGGGGATCGGTGGCGAGCAGGTCGACGAGTCCGGAAAGTGTCACCGGACGAGCTTAGTCGTGGGGGTGGCCGATGCCGAAGCTGATCGCTGAGGGCGTCAGGGGCCAGGCAGCCTGACACCCCAGCAGCGCGCACCGACCGGCCGAGATTGCGCGAATTCGGCCGATTCTGCCCCGGTCGATGCGCATTGCTGGACCGCAGGGCCTGTGGATGGAGCACCCTCAGCGAATTGCTCCTGTGGACAACCGGCGCTCAGGGCGAACTCGGCACATAACCGGGGCATGACCACCACACACCACTGCCTGATCATCCGCCGAGAGGTGCCCGCCAGCCATAGGTCCCACCTCGATGAGCAAGTGCGCCGGGGCGCATTGCACGCCCTGCTGCCAGGGGTCTACACGGCCCACGAGAGCACCACGTGGCTCGACCAGGTGCAGGCCGCACAGGCCGCGCGGCCAGAAGCTGCCATCGTCTCTGCCACCGCGGCCAAGCTGTTGTTCTGGCCGCGCCTCGAGTGTGACAAGGTGCACATCTCCCCTGCCCGTTTCCGCAATCCCCCGGAGTGGCTCGTGCCCTGCATGGACCGAATTCCGGATGAGCTGACCGTGCGGGCGAGCGGGCTGAGGCTGGCGAGCCCGGCACTGGCCGCCCTGCAGTTGGCCGCAACCCTTGGCGGGGAACCGATCGACCAGTTGCTGCGCAGCCGCCGCGGCACGATCCAACAGTTGGTCGACGCGCACAGGCAATGGCCGCAGCGCGCGGGCAACCGTGAGCGGGCCCGCCTGCTGCGCGACTCGCGGGACAGCCCGTGGTCTGAACTGGAACGTCGAGGACATCGCGTGCTGCGCAAGGCTGGCCTGCAGGGGTGGCGCGCGAACCACCGCGTCGTCATCGCCGGCGAGGTCTACTACATTGACGTCGCATTCCCAGGGCTGAAGCTCGCGATCGAGTTCGACAGCTGGGCCTATCACGGCGACCGCGAGGCGATGGAGGCCGACGCCATCAGGCACAACAACCTCGTGGCCGCAGGGTGGACCGTGCTGCGCTTCACCTGGAAGACCGTGCACGAGATGCCCGCGGTGGTGATTCCCATGCTGCGCAAGCTCGCTCGGCGCTGAGGGGACGCCGGGTCAACCCAGCAGTGTGCATCGACCGGCGCGAATGGCACCGAAATCGCCCGTTTCGCAGCAGTCGATGCACACTGCTGGGCCCAAACTCAGCTGTTGAAGCGGTTCTGGGCCGCTGCCAACCCCTCGGACACCAGTAACTCGACGGCATCGACGGCGCGGCCTGCCTCGACGAGCACGTCTTCACGCATCGATGCGGGGAACGGCTGCAGCACGTAATCGGCCGGTGCCTGCCTCCCCGGTGGCCGCCCGACGCCGTACCTCACGCGGTAAAAATCACCCGAACCCAGGTGCGCCCGGGTCGACTTCAACCCGTTGTGGCCGTTGTCGCCACCGCCGAGCTTGATGCGCAGCTGGCCGAAGTCGATGTCGAGTTCATCGTGGACGACGATCACCCGGTCAACCGGGATCTTGTGGAACGTGCACAGGGCCTTCACCGCACGACCGGACTCGTTCATGTAGGTGCGCGGCTTGGCCAGCACCACCTTCACGGCATCGCCGATGGCCCCGAACCCCGAGGCACCGAGCCGCGTCTCGGCCACATCGGCGAACATGCCGCGCGGGCCGGAAAATGAAACCCCGCCGCGCCGGGCTGCTTCGTCCACGACGAAGAACCCGGCGTTGTGGCGGGTGGAGGCGTAGGCGGGGCCCGGGTTGCCGAGCCCCACCACCAGCCAAGGGGTTGCCATGCTCAGGCTCAGGCCTCGTCAGCCTCGGCCTCGGCAGCCGGGGCCTCGTGCTCGATGCCGGCCTCAGCCTCGGCACCGGCCAGCTCAGCGTCCAACTGGGCCTGGGTCGGGGCGTTGGTGATGTTGATGACCAGGGTCTCGGGGTCACCCTCGGCCTCGACACCCTCGGGCAGGGCGATGGCGCCGAGCAGGATCTGGGTGCCGGGGGTGAGGCCCTCAACTGAGACCTCGATCTCGCCGGGGATCGAGGTGGCGGGGGCCAGCACGGTGATCGACTGCAGGTCGACACCGACCATCGAACCCGACTCGGCGTCGCCGACGACGATCAGCGGGACGTCGACCGAGACCTTCTCGCCACGCTTGACGATCAGCAGGTCGACGTGCTCGATGAAGCCCTTGATCGGGTCGCGCTGCACCTGCTTGGGCAGGGCCAGCTGACCGGCCTTGCCATCGATCTCGATCGACAGCAGGGCGTTGGCCGTGCGCAGCGCCAGCAGGGTCTCGTGACCGGGCAGGGCGATGTGGACGGGGTCGGTGCCGTGCCCGTACAGGACGGCGGGCACCTGGCCATCACGGCGCAGGCGGCGGGCAGCGCCCTTGCCGAACTCGGTACGGCTCTGGGCGGCCAGGGTGATCTCAGCCATGGGTTCTCCTCAAACTTCGCAACTCAGTGGGGGCACAAGGCGCTGCGAGGGAGGAATCCGCAAGTCGATCACGGACACCGTCGTCCCTCGCCAAGCAACCTGAAAATACTAGCCCACCATGTGGGCGCGGCTCAATTCGAGGTCGGTTCGGTGACGTCGGCAACCTGCGCCCCGAGCACCCTGATGACGTCGTCGCCGTGGATCGTGGCCGCCACCCCGTGTGCCCCCGCCCCCAGCGACACTGTGCGCCCGGCGACGGTGGCGTCAGCCACCACCGGCCAGGCGGTCGTCGAACCGAACGGCGTGATCGTGCCCCGCTCATAGCCGGTGACCTCGAACGCCTGCTTGGCGTCAGGCATCGACATGCGGTTCACACCCAGCAGTTCGCGCAGCTTGGGCCAGCTGATCTCGCGGTCGCCCGGCACCAGCACGAACAGGTAGTCACCCTCACCCCGCCGGACGACGAGGCTCTTGATGATGTCGGCCGGTGCGACGCCACGCGCCTCGGCCGCCTCGGCGAGCGAACGCACCGGGCCGTGTCGGGTGATCGTGAACGGCACGCCGCTGGCCTCAAAGGCAGCCAGGGCGCGCTGTTCGGGCGGCTGCTCGCCCATCAAGCGTTGCCGTTGAACAGGCTCGTCACCGAACCATCCTCGAACACCTCATGGATGGCCTTGGCGATGAGCGGCGCGATCGAGAGCACCGTCAGCTTGGGGATGTCGACCCCGATGGGCTTGGGCAGCGTGTTGGTGACGATGACCTCTTCGAACGGGGAGGCATTCAGACGGTCCGCCGCCGGGCCCGAAAGCACCGGGTGGGTCGCTGCGGCGATGACCTTGGCAGCGCCGCGCTGCACCAGCGCCTCGGCGGCCTGGCAGATGGTGCCGGCGGTGTCGATCATGTCGTCCACGAGCAGGCAGGTCTTGCCGACGACGTCACCGACGACCTCGTGCACCTCGACCTCGTTGGCCTTGTTGGGGTCACGACGCTTGTGGATGATCGCGAGCGAGGCGTCGAGCCGGTCGGTCCACATGTCGGCCAGGCGCACACGTCCGGCATCTGGCGACACGACGACGATCTCTTCGTCGGCGTACTTCTGCTTGACGTAGTCGGACAACACCGGAAGCGCCCACAGGTGGTCGACGGGGCCGTCGAAGAAGCCCATGATCTGGGCGGCGTGCAGGTCAACCGACATGATGCGGTCGGCTCCGGCCACCTTGAACATGTCGGCGACCAGCCGGGCCGAGATGGGCTCGCGGCCCAGGTGCTTCTTGTCCTGGCGGGCATAGGGGTAGAACGGGGCGACCACGGTGATGCGCTTGGCCGAGGCCCGCTTGAGCGCGTCGACCATGATCAGTTGCTCCATGATCCACTCGTTGACCGGGGCACAGTGCGACTGGATGACGAAGGCGTCCGAGCCGCGCACCGACTCTTCGAAGCGGACGTAGATTTCGGTGTTGGCGTAGGCCAGGGCCCGGGTGGGTACCAGCGGCACACCCATCAGGTCCGAGATCTCCTGGGCCAGCTCAGGGAATGCTCGGCCCGTGAAGAGCTTGATCTCTTTGTCGTTGGGGCGCTTGACGCCAGTGCTCACTGATGCTCCTCGGTGGGGGTGTTCGGCTGGGCGTTCACGTGGATGGTTTCCGCGTCAAGGATGATCGCACCCGGCTGCATCACGGTACCGCTTTCGACCTCTACCCCGCCCACATAGCTCAGCGGAGCAACAGTCACGCCGTCGCCGATCGAGGCGTTGCGCACGGCCACGAAACCCGCAACGGTGGTGCGGTCACCGATCTGGGCACCCGGACGAAGGTGTGCCCACGGCCCGACCACGGCCCCGGCGCCCACGACGGCCAGTTCGCCATGGGTGCGCACGACGGTGGCACCCTCGCCCACTTCGACATCACGCAGGCTGGTGTCGGGGCCGATGGTGGCGCCCTCGGCGATCGACGTGGCCCCCTGCAGGTGCGTATTGGGCAGCACCGTGACGTCGCGGGCCAGATCGACCTCCGACTCGATCCACGTGGTGACCGGGTCGAGCACCGTGACGCCGGCCCGCATCCACTTCTCGACGATGCGCCGGTTCATCTCGGCGTTCATGCGGGCCAATTGCACCCGGTCGTTGACGCCCTCGGTCTGCCACAGGTCGTCGATGATGTGGGCGCCCACGCGGTGGCCCTCGCGGTTGGCGATGGTGATCACGTCGGTCAGGTACAGCTCGCCCTGGGCGTTGTTGGTGTCGAGGTTCGACAGGCCGAGGCGCAGCACCTCGGCATCGAAGACGTAGATGCCCGAGTTGATCTCCTGCACCGCCGCCTCGGTGTCGGTGGCGTCCTTCTGCTCGACGATGCGGGCCACGGTGTCGCCGTCGCGAATGATGCGCCCGTACCCGGTGGGGTCGGGCACGACCGCGGTCATGACCGTGACCTGGTTGTGTGCCCCGCGGTGGGCATCGACCAGTTGCTGCAGCGTCTCACCCGTGAGCATGGGCACGTCGCCGTAGGTCACGACGACCTCGCCCTGAATGTCCTCGAGCCCCACCAGCCCACAACCCACCGCATGTCCCGTGCCGTTCTGCTGTTCCTGGACGGCGGTGGTGACCTCGGGAGCGATCTCGTGCAGGTGCTCGAGCACCTGTTCGCGGTTGTGGCCGACCACCACGACAAGGTGCTGCGGGTCAAGTGCCTGGGCGGCCGAGACGGCATAGCTGAGCATCGTGTGCCCGCTGACCTTGTGCAACAGCTTCGACAGTGACGACTTCATGCGGGTGCCGCCACCCGCGGCCAGGACGACGACGGCCGCCACCGGCTGCGGTTGGGGTGTTTCCTGCGTGGGCTGGGTCACGGGGTTCTCCTCAATCACCGGCGCGTGGCCATGTGCCCACGCCATTCCTGCACGTCAGGGCCCACTCTAGTCAGTGCGCCCGGCGCGGGGTGCCGTCGGCGGGCAGGTATGACAGCTCGTCGAACTCGGCAACCAGGTCGTCGAGCACTGCCTTGGCGGTGTTCCAGTTCGCCACCAGCGGGTGGTGCAGCAGGGCCAGTTCGGCTGCTGTGCGCGACGGTTCAAGCGCCGCAGCGATCGTCTGGTTCTCGACGTACTTGGCATTGGCGACCAGGCCCCGGGCGTGCGGCCACAGGTCGTCGATCGGCAGCGGTGTGATGCCCGAGGCGTCGACGCGGCACGGCGCCTCGATGACGTCGTGATCGGCCAGGCCGGCGATCGTCCCGCGGTTGGCGACGTTGAGAATGAGCTCAGCCGGCTCGTCGTGGGCGATGGCGTGCATGATCGCCAACGCAACCTGGTCATAGCCGCCCGTCGCGAGGTCAGCCTCATCACGCTCGAACGAGCCGGCGGCCTCACGGTTGGTGGCCATGTAGGTCTGTTCACGCTCGAGCCGGACGGCGTTCCACAGCTCGAACGCGCTGGCGTCGTCCGACAAGTGCGCCATGCCTTCGTAGAAGCGGGCCTGCTGGCCCAGCAGGAACTTGCCGCGCGGTGCCTCGGCGGCATGTTCGGTGGCCAGGTTTTCGCGCCCGAAATAGTAGTAGTGCAGGTATTCGTTCGGGACGGCACCCAGCGCCCGGATGAGGTCGGCCCCGAACAGGCGCCCCTCTTCGAACGTCTCGATCAGGTCTGGTCGGGCCAGCAGCAGCGGCAGCACGTCGTCGCCGTCGACGTGCAGCCCCCGCAACCAGCCCAGGTGGTTGAGGCCAAGGTAGTCGAGGCGCACGCGACCAACCTCGGACGAGACCAGCCCCGCGCCCTGCAATGTGCTGAGCACCCGACGGGCCAGGCCCACGGGCGAGTCACAGATGCCGACGACACGGTCGCCCAGACCATTGGTGCCATTGGTGCCGTCGCGCAGCACCTGGGTGATGATGCCGGCGGGATTGGTGAAATTGATCACCCAGGCCTCGGGAGCGTGGCGGCGCACCTGCTCGACAAGGTCAAGCGCTACCGGGATGCCCCGCAACGCATACGAAATGCCGCCGGCGCCCACCGTCTCTTGCCCGATGATGTCGTGACCCAGGCAGATGCGCTCATCACTGGCCCGGCCGGCGGTGCCGCCCACCCGCATGGCAGAGAAGACGAAGTCGGTGCCCTCGAGCGCGGCGCCGAGGTCGGTGGTGGCGGTGACGACGGGGGCGTGTGGGTGGCCGTCGGCCAGTTCGCGCAGCACGCGGGTGATGGCCGCCAGTCGTGCTTCGTCCACGTCGTGCAGGCGCAGTTCACTGACGCCGCCCTCACGCTCGTCGGCGAGCAGGGCCTTGAACACCAGGGGCACGCGGAATCCACCGCCGCCGAGCAGGGTCAACTTCATGTCACCCACCGTAGTGGGCGGGTCTGACAAGAACTCGCCTGAGCAATTTCACAAGGTCTTTTGGGCGAGAACCGGCGTAGGCTGTAGTCGTTATCCAGTTTCCTGAGGAGGAGTCATGTCTGAGATAACGCCCTTACGCCGTGCAATGGTGCATGGCAGCGGGTTGAAGCGGACCGGCGGCCTGTGGGGGGAACTCCTGGCGGAGTTCCTGGGCACGTTCGTCCTCATCGCATTCGGCAACGGTGTCGTTGCCATGGCCGTGGTGGGCCTGCCGGGATCGGGACGTACGCAGGATGCCACCACCTTCTTCCTGGGGACCGGCGACTGGTTGCTGATCACCTGGGGGTGGTGCCTCGCGGTCGTCTTCGGCGTCTATGTCGCCGGCGGCGTCTCGGGGGCCCACTTGAACCCGGCGGTCACGCTGGCCTTCGCCGTGCGGCGCAAGTTCGCCTGGGCCAAGGTGCTGCCGTACTGGCTGGCCCAGTTGGTGGGTGCCTTCGTGGCAGCCGCGCTCGTCTACCTGCTGTACTACAACGCCATCGATGCGTACCTGCAGGCGGCCGGAGCGGTCAGGGCCGACAACATCGCGACGTACTCAATCTTCGCGACCTTCCCGGCCCCGTACTTCCACGGCAACCTGTTGATCCCGCTGATCGACCAAATCGTGGGCACGATGTTCCTGGTGATGCTGATCGCGGCCGTCGTCGACGCCCGCAACAGCGCAGTCAAGGCGAACCTCGGCCCTCTGGTGATCGGCTTCGCCGTCGCGGCGATCGGCATGTCGTTCGGCGCCAACGCCGGGTACGCCATCAACCCCGCCCGTGACCTCGGCCCGCGGTTGTTCGCCTGGCTTGCGGGCTGGGATGCACTCGCCATGCCCGGTACAGCACCGGGTGATGGCGGTTACACGGCCTACTTCTGGGTTCCCATCGTCGGGCCGCTGGTCGGCGGCGTGGTCGGCATCCTGATCTATGACCTGTTCATCGGCGATGTGCTGCACGCGCGGCAGCTGCTGGCCGAGAAGACCAGTGAAGCGGGACCGGCGAAGGAGGAGGCTGAGATCTGACCTGCACCGGGCACCGGCAGACCACGGATGCAACGAGCCACGAAATTCCCTAGAGTGGGTGTGCTGTTCGTTCCCCGGTTGGTCTGCCGGCAGGGCCCGCCTGACTTTGAATCAGGACTAGCGACGGTGGTTCGACTCCACCCCGGGGAGCCAGGATTGGGCCCTCTTTGCCCCTGAACGCAACAGTTGCCCTTGCTTCGAAGCAGGGGCAACTGTTGCGTTCAGGGGCAGTTGCGGTTCCGGGGTGTGCGTCCGGGCGGCACCACCCCCGGACGACGCCAGCGCCGCCCGCGATTCATGGACCCCGCTTGCATCCGTGCTGATGTGCGCCCTAAACTCCAATGTAACCGGTTTCAGAGACCGGTTACATCACGCCGAAGCGATCAAGGGATGACACTGTGGGCAGTCGGGCAGCAGCGGATGACGCCACGCGCGGCACGGGTTTTGGCACCCTGTCGCTGGTCACGGTCACCGCGATCTGGGGTTCGACATTCTTCATCATCAAGGACGCCGTCGCCCAGGTCGACCCCATCGACTTCCTGGCCGTCCGCTTCGCCATCGCGGCGCTCATCCCAGCGCTGATCTTCTGGAGGTCGCTTCGGGGCCTGACCCGGCGCCAGTGGGCCATCGGCCTGGGGTTGGGCGCCGTGTACGGCTTCGCCCAGATCGCCCAGACCATCGGCCTGGCCCACACGGCCGCATCAGTCTCGGGGTTCATCACCGGCACCTATGTGGTGCTCACCCCGCTGTGTGTATGGATTGGCTTCAGGGCCAAGCTCTCCCCCGCCACGTGGCTCGCGGTCGTGCTCGCCACCGTGGGCCTGGCTGTGCTCAGTCTCAGCGGCGGCGGCAGCTTCGGCATGGGCGAGGCCCTCACCCTGTTGGGCGCACTGCTCTATGCCATCCACATCGTGCTGCTCGGCCGCTGGGCGCGCAGCATGCCCGGCATGGCACTGACCATCCTGCAGCTGGTCGCCGTGGCCATCGTGTGCGGCGTGCTGGGGCTGCGCGGCGGCATCTCCGTGCCCGCCACCGCAGGAGTCTGGGGACCTATCTTCTACACGGCGATCGTCGCCGGCGTGGTGACCATGGGCCTGCAGTCCTTCGGCCAGCGCCACCTCAGCGCCACCCGCGTCGCCCTGCTCTTCACCCTCGAACCCGTCTTCGCAACCCTGTTTGCGATCTTGTTCGGCGGCGAGCACCTCACACCCCGACTCGTCGTCGGCGGTGTCCTCATTCTGCTGGCCACCCTCCTTGGTGTGCGTGGTGGCCAGTCCGAGTCACTCGACCCGGAACCACGGTTCGCCCGACGCCATGTCCACGAGCCGAAAACCATTTCCGTCATCAATGCCGATAACAGGAGCACATCATGACCAGTATTTCCCGTCGTCACTTCGCAGGACTCGCCGCAGCGCTCGCCTCGGCAGCCGCACTGTCGGCCTGCTCGGGATCGAGCGGCAGCAACGGCAGCTCCACCGGCAAGGTGGTGTGGTCGACCTGGGGTTCGCCCGAGGAACTCAAGGTCTTCGACACCTTCCAGGATGCGTTCAAGAAGGCCAACCCCGACATCCAGCTCGTGTTCCAGCCCACCCCGTCGTACTCCGAATACCACTCGAAGTTGCTGACCCAGTTGTCGTCCAACACCGCCCCCGACGTCTTCTACGTGGGCGACGACCGCATCGCCTCGGTCATCCGCAACAAGGTGCTCATGCCCATCGAGGGCGCCAGCGTCACCGAGGCGGATTTTGCATCCAGCCTTCTCGACATCGCCCGCTGGGACGGCAAGCTGTACGCCCTGCCCAACGACGTGAACCCCGACACCCTCTGGTACGACAAGCAGGCACTCAAGACCGCGGGTATCACCGAAGACCCGGCCGAGCTGGCCACCAAGGGCCAGTGGACCACCGCGAAGTTCTTCGAGATGACGGCCAAGCTGAACGCCGCCAAACTCACCGGCGCGGTCTACTGGAACTACTGGGCCACCCATGACGGGTTCATGACCACCTTCGGCGGCAAGGTCTATGACAACGAAAAGTTTGTCGCCCACGAGGATGCCAAGAGCGTGCAGGGCCTGTCGGAGTACGCCAAGCGCTTCCAGTCCGGCGAGTTGAAGCTGGCCGACCTGCTGCCTGAGGGTTCTGGTGAGGACACCCTGCTGGTCACCCACAAGCTCGGATTCCTGGCCGCCGGCCGCTACACCATCGGTGCGATCAAGGGCGCCGGCGTCGACAAGAACCTGTACGACGTGGTGCGCTGGCCCACCCCGGACGGCAAGGCTGCCCCCACGGGTGTGGCCGCCTCGTACCTGGCCATCAACGCCAAGACCAAGGACGCCAAGGCCGCCCTGACCTTCTTCTCCTCCTTCCTCAATGCCGAGGGCCAGAAGCTGCGACTGGAGGGTTCGGGCAATGCCGTGCCGTCGATCAAGGGCGCCGACGACATCGTGCTGGCCGACAAGTACCCGGCGCACGCCCAGACCATGCTCGACATGCGCGACAACGGCTACTCGAACTACCCGGCTGAGGCTGCGATCCCCGACCTGTCGAACGCGATCGCCGTCGACTACATGCAGCCGCTGTACCAGGGCAAGAAGACCGACGCCCAGGCCGTCCTCAACGAGGTCGCCGCCTTCGTCGCGAAGAAGCAAGGCTGATGTCCCAGGCGCTCACCGCCGGGCCCGCACCCCGGGCCCGGCGGGGCTGGCGCCGCGAAGACAAGCTCTGGGGCATGTTCTTCGTCGCGCCGCAAACACTGGGCATGCTGCTGTTCACGTTGCTGCCCTTCCTGGCAGCCTTCGTGCTGGCCTTCACCTCATGGAACGGCTTCGGCACACCCGAATGGGTGGGCCTCGAGAACTTCCGGGACCAGCTGACCAGCCCACTGCTGGGTCGCGCCATCGTGAACACGCTGGTGATCGCCGTGGTCACGGTGCCGATCGGCCTGTTCCTCGCCATCATCACGGCCGTCGTGCTCAACAAGATCCGCGGCCGCGCCGTCTACATGGTGATGTTCTTCGCGCCGGTGGTGACCAGCTCGGTGGCCATCGCCATGATCTGGCAGCAGCTGCTGCGTCAGGATGGCGTGGTCTCGGGCGTGCTGTCGCGGCTGTTCGGCATCGCGCCAATCGACTGGCTGGGCCACCCATGGCTCGCCCTCATGGCCGTCTGCCTGGTCACCGTGTGGTCGTCCCTCGGCCTCAACGTCGTGATCTTCATGGCTGGCCTGCAATCGATCTCACCTGCCGTGCTCGAGGCCGCTGCCATCGATGGGGCGGGTCCCGTGCGACGGTTCTTCAAGGTCGTGCTGCCGCTGCTGTCCCCCATCGTGTTCTACCAATCGGTGATCGCGTTCATCTCGTCCCTGCAGACGTTCGACCTGGTCTTCGTGCTGGTCCACAACGCCGGTCCCGACAACGGCACCCGCACCATCGTCTACCACATCTACGACCTGGGCTTCGCCCAATCGCAGTTCGGGTTGTCGAGCGCTGCGTCCATCGTGCTTCTCGCGCTGACCCTGCTGATCACAGCGGCCCAGTTCGGTGCGCAGAAGAAGTTCGTCCACTACGAGGCATGAGCATGACCACCACCACTGAGACCCCCACCCTGCCCGCGCCTTCGATGAGCCCCAGCCGCGCCCGGACCCGTCGCCGGCTGACGGGGGGATGGGCCGTGCACACCGTCGTGCTCATCGGTGCCCTGTTGATGGTCGCCCCTTTCATCTGGATGCTGCTGACCTCGCTCAAAGGCCTGCCGCAACTGCTGAACGACCCGCTGTCGGTGCTGCCCGACCCCTGGGTCTTCACCAATTTCGCCGATGCCTGGAACGCACTGCCCTTCGGGCGCGCCTATGCCAACTCGATCTACATCACGGTTCTGGTTGTGGCCGGCACCCTGCTGACGGCATCCATGGCCGCCTACGGGTTCGCCCGGCTACCCTTCCGCGGCTCGAAGACGCTTTTCTGGGTGTTTCTCGCACTGCAGATGGTGCCCAAGCAGGTGACGCTGGTGCCGTTCTACTTCCTGATGGCCAGGCTGGGCTGGGTCGACTCGCACTTGGCGCTGATCATCCCGGCGATCATGGTCAACCCGTTCGGCGTCTTCCTGATGCGGCAGTTCATTGCGTCCATCCCGGTCGAGCTCGAAGAGGCGGCACTCATCGACGGCGCCTCACGCTGG
This sequence comes from Aestuariimicrobium sp. G57, assembly GCF_050110855.1. Classification (NCBI taxonomy): domain Bacteria; kingdom Bacillati; phylum Actinomycetota; class Actinomycetes; order Propionibacteriales; family Propionibacteriaceae; genus Aestuariimicrobium; species Aestuariimicrobium sp. G57. Next base: position 212,360 of record NZ_JBNINW010000003.1, read on the forward strand.
CACGTCTACTGGCGGGTGATCATGCCGGTGCTGCGCCCGGGGCTGGGGGCGCTTGCGATCATCGTCGCCCTGGATGCCTGGAACAACTTCCTGCTGCCGCTGGTGCTTCTGAACTCGACCGAATTGTTCACCGTGCCGCTGCTGCTTTCGCAGTTCCAGGGCCAGTACGGCGGAATGAACTACGGCCTGGTCATGGCGGCCACGGCACTGTCGACGGTGCCGATGCTGATCGCCTTCGTGATCGGCCAACGCCAGATCATCGAGTCGCTGGCCACCTCGGGGCTGGGCGGCCGCTGATGACGCGCGACCTCGGTGACGACCTCGTCGGGTTCATCAACCTCGACGACGTGGCCTACACCACCCGGTTCTCGCGCCTGCTGGTGCGCACCGGACCGGACGGTCTCGAGGTGGTCAGGGCGGCCTACGAGCGCAGGCTGGCCGACAGCCGCGTGCTGGGCGGGCTCGCGCTCGTCAGCCCGGACGGTCGCCGCGCCGAGGTCGCCCGCGTCAGCCCATGGCGCATCGAGTTCGACAACGGTGCCACGCTGGTGGTCACCCCCGAGGACGAGGTGCACATCGAGCACGTGCCGACCGGTTGGTCGGTGCGTGCCGACCTCGGCCTGCCTGCTGAGGAATCACGGCATGTCCCCGCCAGCCGGGTCGCCACGCTCGGTGGGGGTGCACACGTGGCGTTCGCGTGTGCCGGCCCGTTCGCCGACCTGCCCGGGTCGGCCGCCGAGAGGGTCGCCCACGACCTGGCTGAATGGATGGGCGACTGCCCCACGGTCACCGACCGGTGGCAGACCATGACCCGGCGGTGCTGGTGGGTGCTCGGCGTGAACACGCTGCACCTCGCCACCCCCACAGGCCCGCGCGATGCGGTGGTCCCATCCAAGGCCGGCTATGTGGGCCTGTGGCAGTGGGACGCGTACTTCATGTCCATCGGGCTGCGCCACGGCGACCCCGCGCTGGCCCTCGAACAGCTGCGGGTGGCCGCCGAGCATGTCACGGTCGACGGACTGCTGCCCGATGTGGTGCACGAGCAGGGCATCCTGGCCTCGAGCGATGACCTGCCACCCGGCGACCTCGAGACGTTGCGGGCCATGGCGTCGCCGTCGCTCGCGCATGCCCGGGTGCCACTGACCAAGCCGCCGCTGCTGGCGCTGGCAGTGGCGAAGCTGGCCGAAGTGCTCGGACCTGGCGTGGTCGATGAGTTCCTGCCCGTGATGCTGGCCAACCAGTCGTGGTGGTACGAGCGCTCGACGCTGTCAGGCCGGCCGGTCTACCTGCACCCCTATTCGTCGGGGCTTGATGACTCCCCCATCTTTGACCACGACGCCATCATCAGTTCCCCCGACCTTGACGCCTACCTGGTGCTCTCGGACGGGCTGCTGGCCCAGTGGCTGGCCGAGCGTGGCCGCGACGACGAGGCCGCACTGTGCCGGGGCCGAGCGGCCCACACCGCGTCCGACCTGGCCGCCGGCTTCGATGCCCGGCTGGGCTACCACCCATCCCATGGAGAGACGGGTGAGCCGATCGCGACCCAGACCGTGGTCTCGCTGATGCCGGTGCTGGCCCAGGGACTGCCCGGTGACCAGGTCGCAGCCGTGGTCGCGGCGATCGACGACCCCGCGAAGTTCGGTGCACCGCACCGGCTGCCCACCGTCTCGCAGGACGACCCCGCCTTTGCACCCACCCGCATGTGGCGGGGCCCGGTCTGGGTCAACACCACCTGGCTGGTGGCCCAGGGCCTGCGCAGCCAGGGCCACGGGAAACTCGCCGAGCGCCTCGAGGTGGGCCTCCTCGAGCTGGTCGACGCCCAGGGCCCACGGGAATACTTCCGCCCCGACATCGATGAGGACGCCCACACCGCGGTGCCCTGCTTCGGCTGGACCTCGGCGCTGGCCATCGACATCGCGGTCGGCCTGCGCTGAGGCCGCCCTCAGACCGGCCGCGCCACCATCTCGGGGCGCTCGGCCGGGTCCACCAGCGGGAATGAGGGCCCCTCGACCGTCACGTGCAGCACCATCACCTCGACATCATCCTCTGCGGGACCCACCACCCGGTAGGCCTCGTCAGTGCTGATCGCCAGCAACCCACCTGCCAGCACCCGCACAATGCGGCCGCTGCCGGTGAAGTACTGCCGGTCGGTGGTGTCGTCGTAGTCGCCGAGCGCCACCAGGTCATCCGTGCGTCCCACCTCGACGTCGAGGTGCCCACGCAGGCACGCGAGCACGGGCAAGTAACGCCGGTGCCCCACCAACTCGCCCCGCACCAACCCCGCGGCACTCGTCAAGCGGAACGTGCCGGAATCGCCCAACGAATAGGCGACCCCGGGTTGCAGCCGCCCGCGCAGCTCAAGGGCCAGCCCCACCCGTTGCCACTTGCGGTAGTTGCCGAGTTCGGGGGCGTCGTGGTCAGTGAACAGGCGCATGTCAGGCCTCCTTGCCGATGAGCGGGGTGAGCACGAAGCCCAGGTCGAATGGCTGCAGGCGCACCCGGTAGCGCTCGAGCACCTCTGACCCCCACGAGTTCGACCCCAGGCCGAGCATGAGGTGGTCGAGGTTCACGGTGATGTCATCGCGGGCCACCAGGTCGGTGCGGTGCCGGGCGGCGTCGATGTCGGACGCGGTGAACGGCCACGCCGAGAACTGGAACGCCGGCTGGTCGAGCGGTCGATGTGCCCGCAGGCCGGCGCCGGTGCCGTCGCTGAACTCGACCCAGCGCACCTCGCCGCGGTTGCCATAGTCCTGGGGCTTCACGTACGGCGTCACCATGTCGTCGACGGTGCTGGCCCACTGGCCCACGGTGGCCGCCTGCGCCGAGTCGGGATAGTTCTCACCCGGCCCGCGCCCGAACCAGGTCACGGCTCGCAGGTCGCCGGGCAGGCCCAGCGTCACGCCGATCCGCGGCACGAGCCCGTCATAGCTGCCATAGGGCTCGCCGACCATGCGTACGCCGGCCTGCCCCAACGGGTTGATCCGCCATTCCACCTGGGCATGCACACCGAAGTCGAACACCGGCGGGGCGACCCGCACCCGGTGGCTGACGACCACGTCATCGCCGTCGGTGTGCCAGGCCACGTCGCGCACGGATGTCTGCATGGCGTGCAGGTGGTGCGGCCGCCACGACGCCTGGGCATCGGGCTCGTGATTGTCGATCGTCGGCTTCCAGAAGCCGAGCCGCAGCGGGGCCGAGACCAGCGCCCGGCCACCTGCCGTCCAGTCGAGCAGGTCGCCGGTGACGGTGTCGAACGTGAGCACCGAGGCCCCGGCGCGCACCACCAGTCGCGCATCCTCGTCGACCGCTGTCACCGCCGAACCGGCCCGGACGACGCCAGCGGCGGTCGGCGGCAGCGATTCGACGACCGACAGCTGATAGCGGCCCAGCTCACGGCCCGGGGGCGTCCAGTCGTGGGCGCGGGTCGAGATGACCCGGGCCACGGTGGTGTGGGCGTCGAGGTCGACCCCGACCACGGTCGCGGTGAGGGTCGCACCAGGTGCGAGCGCACCGGGCATGATCGTGGCGACCGTGAGGGCCTGCCCGTTGACCCACTGGTCGACTTCGATCACCACATCGTCGAGGCCGGTGAACCAGCGGCGGTTGGTCACGGCGACGCCGTCCTCGACGCGCGCGAGGCGCACCGGGCAGATCACCTGCTTGTACTCCGCCAGCCCCGGGCTCGGCACCTGGTCGGGGCCGATCAACCCGTCAATGCAGAAGTTGCCGTTGTTGGGGTAGTCGCCGAAGTCGCCGCCGTAGCGGTGGTACTGGCGTCCGTCCTCGGTGTGGGCGAGCACGCCATGGTCGCACCATTCCCACAGGAAGTGGCCCTGGATCGAGTCGTACCGGTCGAAGACGGCCTGGTATTCGGCCAACCCTCCAGGGCCGTTGCCCATCGCGTGGGCGTATTCGCACAGGATGCGCGGCTTCGGGTGCGGGTGCTGGCCGAAGTCGTTCATCTGCTGCACCCGTGAATACATGGTCGAGACCACGTCGACGGTCTCGGCGAAGCGGTCTTCTTCGTAGTGCACGGGGCGGGTCGGGTCGAGCTGCTTGGCCCGGTGGTACATGGCCTCGATGTTGCAGCCGTACCCCGATTCGTTGCCCAGCGACCACATCACGATCGAGGCGTGGTTGCGCTGGGCGAGCACGTGGCGTTCTATGCGGTCGACGTGGGCGGCCTGCCACTCGGGGTCGTCGGTCAACCGTGCGGGGTCATCAACCAGGGCGAAACCGTGCGATTCCATGTCGGTCTCGGCCAGCACCAGCAGGCCGAGCTCGTCGCACATCTCGTAGAAGCGCGGGTCGTTCGGGTAGTGCGAGGTGCGCACGGCGTTGATGTTGGCGTGCTTCATCATCACCAGGTCGCGGCGCACCCGACCCATGTCGACGGCGCGACCCTTGCGATCATCGTGGTCGTGGCGGTTGACCCCGTGCATGGTGAACACCACGCCGTTGAGCTTCAGCAGGCCCCCCTCAATGGTGACCTCGCGCAGGCCCAGTCGATGGGGCACGTATTCGCTGACGCCATCAGGGCCGATGACGGTCAGCAGCAGGTCGTGCAGCACCGGCTCCTCTGGGTTCCAGAACACGGCGCCGGGAAGAACTATCCGGACGGTCGCGCCCGGCTGCACCGAGTCCGTGTGCACCTCACCCGTCGGGGTCGTGATCGCGATGTCGATGCGCTCGGCGCCCTCTGCCCAAACACTCAGGTCGACCATGGCGTCGTCCCCGGCCCGGTGGGTGCGCACGAAGAAGTCGGTCAACCGTGCGGACGGGCGTCGCACCAGGTAGACATCGCGAAAGATGCCCGAGGCCCACCACATGTCCTGGTCTTCGAGATAGGTGCCGTCGCTGTACTGCAATACCTTGACGGTGACCAGGTTCCCACCGTCGACGACGTGGTCGGTCACGTCGAATTCCGCCGCCAGTCGCGACCCCTTCGTCATGCCGACGAAATGGCCGTTCACGAAGATCTCGGCATAGCTCTCGACACCGTCGAAGCGCAACACCAGCTGCTCGCCGTCGCGCGCGGCCGCCAGCGCCACCACCCGCTGGTAGACACCCGTGGGGTTCTCGGCAGGGACCAGCGGCGGCTCGACCGGGAACGGGTAGCCCTCGTCGGTGTACTGCAACTGGCCGTAGCCGTCGAACTGCCACAGGTGCGGCACGCTCACCGGGTCCCAGTCGTCGTGGAGCCGCACGGCGGCATCTGCGGGCACGCGTCCGGGGTGGTCGAACAGCCGAAACTGCCAGGCACCGCTCAGGGACTCGAACCCGCGCGAGGCGGCGCGATCGCCCTCGCGTGCCGTCGCAGGGGTTTCGTAGCCGAAGAAATAGGCATGCGCGGGCAGCCGGTCACGCCCGGTCAGCTCCGGGTTCTCCCAGTCAGCACGAGTCTGCATTGACCACCCCTCCGTCTGGCCGAGGTGTCCCAGCCACTGCAAATGAAACCGGTTACATGATACCGTAACCGCAAGGTCTTCGCATGTCGGCCCACACCGGGAGCAATCGCTTGCGATCCTGACCTGAGCGATGAGGAGGTAGACCATGGCACCGAGGGGCGCGGCACCCAGGGGCGGGCGTTCGTCCCCGGCCACCATTGCCGACGTGGCCGAGGCCGCCGGCGTGTCCCGGGCCACGGCGTCGCGGGCGATCAACGATTCACCGCAAGTCACCGAAGAGACCAAGCAGCGGGTGCGCGATGCCGTCGCCGCCACGGGCTTCGTGATGAATGCCCGGGGACGCGCGCTGGCCCTGGGCCATTCGGAATCGATCGCGATCCTGGTCACCGAACCCCTCGACCAGTTCTTCGAGGACCCGACCTTCGGCGCGATCCTGCGCGGCATCAGCGAGGGCCTCGCGCAGACCAACACGATGCCGGTGCTGCTGCAGGCCTGGACGCCGGACGAGCACCGCCGGGCCCTGCGCCAGTTCCAGCGCCGGGCTGTCGACGCCGTCATCAACATCTCGCCCTATGTCGGCGAGGACATGCTCGAGGGCCTCGCCGAGTGCCACCTGCCCGTGGTGCTCTGCGGCCAGCTCGAAAGCCAGCCCTATGCCGGGTTCGCCACCGTCTATGCCGATGACGTGGTCGGCGCCCGCCTGGCCGCGCAGCGCATACGTGAGCGGGGTCGGCGCCGGGTGGCCATCATCAATGGCCCCCAGGACAACCCCGCCGCGGTCGACCGCGACCGCGGCTATCGCGAAGTGCTCGACCAGTGCGTGGACGAGTCGCTGGTGGTGGCCACCCACTGGGACGAGTCATCGGGCTTCGAGGCGATGCGCCACCTGCTGGCGCTGGCACCCGACCTCGACGGCGTGCTCGCGGCCTCGGACAGACTGGCCTCAGGCGCCCTGGCTGCGCTGTCAGCCGCGGGCCGTGCGGTGCCCGAGGACGTCTCGGTCATCGGCTTCGACGACCATCCCATCGCCGCCAGGTTGAGCCCGGCTTTGACGACCATCCACCAGCCGCTCATCGACCAGGGCCGCATCGCCTCACAACTGGCGCTGAAAATGGTGGGCGGTGCCCCCGCCAGCACCATCGTCCTCGACATGGAACTGGTCGAAAGGGCCTCGGTCTAGCATCTCACCACCCACGCCGTCTGCGGCGTAGCGTTGGTTCATGGCTGCCACTCCCGATCCCCGCGCCGACGACCTCGACACCGGCTTCATCGACACGACCGCCGCCCCCAGCGGCCCCGGCTGCGCAGAATGCCTGGCCACCGACGGCTGGTGGGTGCACCTGCGCCGCTGCGCCGCCTGCGGTCACATCGGCTGCTGCGACTCGTCCCCGCACCAGCACGCCACCGCCCATTTCCGCGACACCGGCCACCGTTACATGACCAGCTACGAGCCGGGCGAGTCCTGGTGGTGGGACTACACCACCGAGGCCGCGTTCGAGGGCCCAGAACTGGCACCGCCGACCCACTACCCACCCGAGCAGGGCTGGCCGGCGCCGCGCGACCGGGTGCCCGCGAACTGGCAGCAGCTCATCCACTGAACCCACCCGCAGGACACGCGGCCTTCCGGGTGTCTCGCCAGACAACCAAAACACTGTCCGGTAACTTTGTTTCAGGATGCCGGCGACGGAGCCGTCGCCTGTTCCCGGAAGGTTGCCGGCCATGCCCACCACATCTCGCATCCGCACCACCACCAGTCGCGTCGCGCTGGCATTCGTGCTTGTCATCGCGTCATTGTCGGCCCTGCCGCCACGGGCGCTCGCCGCCCGGGTCACCAGCATCGTGTTCAACAACGTCAGCGCGTCGGCCGCATTGAACACCACGCCAACCTCGTGGACCCAGGTCGACGACATCACGGTGCCGACGAGCACGGGCGCGACCGGCACGACACTCTTCCTCCCGGCCTCGGCATCGCCCGCCACCCTGTCGGGCTGGGTCGTCCTCGATGACGGCACGCACGAACCGTTCACCCCGGACGACTACACGTTGACGGCTGCGGCCACGCCCGGCGACTACACACTGGCGTTCGCACGCACCGACGTCACCTCACCGATCACGGTGCACCAATCCGCCGAAGTGCCGGCCATGTACATCCACACCGGCGGCGGGCTGGCCGCGATCGAGGCCGACAAGGACTTCGAGGACACCGGTGGCGCCATGGCCCTGGTCGACAAGTCCGCCGCGGCCACCTACAACAGCGCACTGTCCGAGATGAAGGGCCGGGGCAACTCGACCTGGGAATACCCGAAGAAGCCCTACCAGATCAAGGTGCCCACCCACACCGAGCTGGTGCCCGGCGCCGGGGCCCACAAGACCTGGATCCTGCTCGCCAACTACCTCGACAAGTCCTTGATCCGCAACGAGATCGCCTACAACCTCGAGGGTGCGGTGAACACCGCCGCCGGAGCGCCCAACTACGCCATCAAGGGGCGCATGGTCGACCTGTTCATCGACGGCGGGTTCCGCGGCTCGTACTTCCTCACCGAGAAGGTGCAGGTGGGCGGCACCCGGGTGGCGATCACCGACCTGCAGAAGGCCAACGAGGCGGCCAACCCCGACATCTCAACCTATTCCCCGACCCGCACCACCAGTCTGCCCGGGGCGCCCGGTGTGCGCGAGGCGGGCTATGTGCCCTTCCCGAACTCCCCCACCGGCTATGAGCAGAGCGGCTACCTGCTCGAGATGGACTTCATCAACCGGGCCCGCGAAGAGAACTCGTACGTGATCACCAGGCAGGGGGTGGCGTTCGTGTTGAAGGGCCCGGACGATGCCAATGCCGACGAGATCACGTTCATCGGCAACCGGCTGCAGAAGCTCGAAGAGGCGATCTATTCCAGCACGGGCAAGAACGCCGAGGGCACCCACTTCACCGAACTGCTCGACCTCAATTCGTGGGCCCGCTACTACCTGATGCAAGAACTGCTGGCCAATGACGACGGGTTCAAGTCCAGCGCCTACTTCCACCTCGACAAGGGCGGCTTGCTGCAGGCCGGCCCGATGTGGGACTTCGACCGGTCGCTCGGCACGATGGCGGCCACGGTGCCGGCCAGCGAACTGCTCGTCGGCAAGCCCTCACGGCTGCAGCCACAGTGGATCAACCAGCTACTGTCCCATGAGGCCTTCCGGGCTGCGGTGAAGCAGGCCTACCAGGACATCATCGCGCCTGAGATCGCGACGATCCTGTCCCCCGGCAGCGGCAAACTCGCCGCCTATGCCGCCGAAGCCGAACGCTCGGCGGTGCTGAACAAGCTGCGCTGGCCCGCCACCACGGCCACCACCCCCGTCCAGGACGTCGCTGTGGTGCGCACCTATTTCACCCAGCGCAACACGGCCATCGGCGCCATCATCGGCGGCAACTACGTGGCCGGGGCGATGCTGCCCGACGGCTACTACACGCTCGGCAACCGCACCCAGACGCTCGACGTGAAGTCATCGGGATTCGCCAACGGCGCGAACGTGCAGACGTGGGCGCCGAACGGCACCGGCGCCCAGACCTTCTGGGTCGAGCGTGGTGACGACGGCTATTACACGGTGACCAGCGCGAACTCGCTCAAGGTCGTCGACGTGCAGGGCGGCAGTGCGACCGACTCGACCAACGTGCAGCAGTACGTGGCCAACGGCACCCAGGCACAGAAGTGGCGCATCGCCACCTTTGATGGCGCCAATTACACGGTGGTCTCGGCGCTGGGCATGCACCCACTGCTGCCGGGCCACCAGGGCGAGGACGGCTATGTGCTGAACGTGGCCGCCGGCGCCACCACGTCAGGCACGAACGTGAACATCCTGACGGCGAACGGTTCATCGGCGCAGCGGTTCAGGTTCACCAAGGTCTCACTGGCCCCACCACTGGTCACCGGTGGCGTCTACCGCATCGCCAGTTCGCTGAACACGGGCAAGGTGCTCGACGTCGCCGGCGCCAGCACCGCGAACGGCGCCAACATCCGGCTGTGGACGTCGAACGGCACCAGGGCACAGCAGTTCACGGCGTCCCAGCTGGGCAACGGGTTCTGGGAACTGCGCACCGGCACCGCCCCCGGCAGGATCGTCGACGTGGCCCGCTCAGGCCAGACGAACGGCACCAATGTGTGGCAGTGGTCGACCAACGGCACCGCCGCCCAGCAGTGGACCGTGCGCCTGTCGGGCGACCTGAACGGCAGTTTCTACCTGGTCTCGCGGGTCAACGGACTCTACCTGGACGCCGCCGGTGGCAAGAGCGTCGACGGCACCAACATCTGGACCTACCAACCCAACGGCACCCGTGCCCAGAAGTACATGCTGACGAAGGCGGGCTGAGCCGCGGCGCGGGCCACGGCTGGCAACATCGGGGGTCATCGGCAAGACTGGGCGGGTGGACGACCATGCGCCCGAGAACCGTAGCGAGCCTGCCAGCCCCACCCCCGGCTCGCCCCGTGCACGGCGCGGCCGCGTCCGTATGACCAGCGCCGAACGGCGCGAACAACTCATCGAGGTCTCGAAGACGCTGTTCGCCGTGAGCGGCTTCGAGGGCACATCGGTCGAAGAGATCGCCGCCACCGCACAGGTCTCGAAGCCCGTGGTCTACGAACATTTCGGCGGCAAAGAGGGCCTCTATGCCGTTGTCGTCGACCGCGAGTCGCGGGCATTGCTCAACGGCATCCGCAACGCGTTGACGGTGCGCCATGCGAGCTTTCGTGAGTTGATCGAACGCGGGACGATGGCACTGCTCGACTACATCGATGCCGAACCCGACGGCTTCCGCATCCTGGCCCGCGACTCATCGGTGGGCAGCAGCAGCGGCTCGTTCGCGAGCATCCTCAGCGACATCGCCGCCAAGGTTGAAGACCTGCTGGCAAGGCCGTTCTCGCGGGCCGGCTACGACCCGGCCTTCGCGGGCCTGTACGCCCAGGCATTGGTCGGGTTGGTGGCGATGGCGGGCCAGTCATGGGTCGAACTGCGCGAGCCCCCGAAAGATGTGGTCGCGGCCCACCTGGCGAACCTCGCCTGGAATGGCATGCGCAACCTCGAGAAGGACCCCGACCTGATCATCAGCGGCAAGGACGGCTGACCCGGCCCTGCCTCATTCCGAATGCTGTTGGGCCACCAGCAACACCCGCAGGTCGCCCGCCATCCGGGCCTGGTCGGTGGCCGACAGCTCCTGCAGCAGCGCATCCTCGGTGGTCAACAGGCTTTCGAGCGCGGCATCGGCGCGCTGCTTGCCGGGGGCGGTCAACGTCACCAGCACGCCGCGCCCGTCGACGGGGTGGCTCTCGCGGGTCACAAACCCCCGCTCGACCAGCCGGTCGACCCGATTGGTCATGGTGCCTGAGGTGACGTGGGTTTCCTTGAGCAACTGCCCGGGGGTCAGCTGGTAGGGCTCCCCGCTGCGGCGCAGGGCCGCCAGCACGTCGAATTCCCAGACCTCGAGCCCGTGCTCGGCATAGGCGCTGCGCCGGGCCATGTCGAGGTACTGGCCAAGCCTCTTGATGCGCGACCACAGGGCCATCGGTTCCAGCTGCAGGTCGGGACGCTCCCGGTGCCAGGCCTCCACGATGTCGTCCACTTCGTCACGCATGGGCACCAGTCTTCCACGAAGCACTCAGCTGACCGGCCGCGCCCCGGGCACCGGTCCGACGGCACGCCGGGTCGCCCACACCGAGCGGTGGTGCGACAGCTCGGTGGCCAGGTCCATGGCCGCCTCTTCAGAGCCCACCAGGAAGGCGCAGGTCGGCCCCGAGCCCGACAACACCGTGCCGAGGGCGCCCGCGGCGCGTCCGGTGTCGAGGACGTCACCCAGCTCAGGACGCAGGCTCACGGCCGGGGCCTGCAGGTCATTGACGAGCTCGCGACCCACCCCGGCGACATCGCCCGCGGCCAGCGCATTCAGCAGCGCCGGCGGAATCTCGATGCTCGGGGTGACCTCACCGGCAGCGACCATCTCGTCGAAGCGGCGGTAGACCCCGGGCGTCGACAGGCCCTCGTCGGCGAGCGCCAGCACCCAGTGATAGGTGCCGCGGCTGAGCATGGGCACCAGTTCTGTGCCTCGTCCGGCACCGCGCGCAGTGCCGCCGACAAGGGCAAATGGCACATCACTGCCCAACTGGGCGGCCAGGTCGTGCAGGTCTTCGGGTTGGGTGTCGAGGTCCCAGAGCATCGCACAGGCCAGCAGCGTCGCGGCGGCATCGGCCGACCCACCCGCCATGCCACCTGCCACCGGGATCGTCTTCAGCACCGACACTTCGGCCCCCTGGGGGCAGTCATACGTCTCGCGCAGCAGCGCCGCGGCCCGCATCACCAGGTTTGAACCGTCGACGGGCAACGTGTCGGCCGAGTCACCGCGCATCTCGCAACTCAGGCCCTCGGCGAGCCGCGCCTCGACGTCGTCATACAGCGACAGGGCGTGGAAGACGGTGCCAAGCGGGTGGTAGCCGTCGTCACCCAGGGCACCCACCTTGAGGGCGAGGTTCACCTTGGCCGGCACGCGCACCTTGACGCGTCCCAGTGCACTCGTGACTGGCGTCGAACTCTGATCCACGCGCCCAACCTAGCGAAGATTCACGCGAAAACTGCCTCGGCGATCTTCGCGAACTGGCCGACGTCCAGGGTCTCGCCGCGCGCCTGCGGGTCGACACCTGCCGCGGCGATGCGCTCGGACGCCGCCTGCGACCCACCGCACAGCCCAGAGAGCGCCGCCCGCAACATCTTGCGCCGCTGCGCGAAGGCAAGGTCGATCACCTCGAAGACCTGTTCGCGGGTCGCGGTCGTCACGGGGGGTTCACGCAGCGTCAGCTTCACCAGCCCCGAGTCGACATTCGGCACGGGCCAGAACACCTTGGGCGGCACGGTGCCGACCCGCTGGGCGCCGGCATACCAGGCGAGTTTGGCCGACGGCACGCCATAGACCTTCGAGCCGGGGGCGGCGACGAGCCGGTCGCACACCTCGAGCTGTACCATCACCAACCCGCTGCGCCAGCTGTCGAACTGCGCCAGCAGGTGCAGCAGCACCGGCACCGAGACGTTGTAGGGCAGGTTGGCCACCAGCGCCGTGGGGGCGGGCCCCGGCAGTTCGCGGACGAGCATGGCGTCGGACTCGACAACCCGCAGCCGGTCACTGGCCCCGGGCATTCTTGTCGCGATGGTGTCGGGCAGTTGGCGTGCCAGCCGGTCGTCGATCTCGATGGCCGTCACCTGGGCGCCCACTTCCAGCAGTCCCAGCGTGAGCGAACCCAGCCCCGGACCCACCTCGATCACCACGTCATCAGCGCCGACCCCGCTCAGGGACACGATGCGCCGAATGGTGTTGGCGTCGATCACGAAGTTCTGGCCCCGCTGCTTGGTGGGCGTCAGGTCGAGCCGGGCAGCCAGGTCGCGCACGGCGCCGGCCCCGAGCAGGGCGCCCTCATGGCTGGTCACGCCGGGATTGGTCATGCGGGCATCCGTTCTGGATCGGGGGTGGCCAACTCGTCCCAGGGGCCACCGAATGCGGCGAAGGTGTTGGCCACCAGCAGGTCGCAGAATGTGGCCTCGTCCAGACCGATCTGGTCGGCGACGAAGCGCACGGTGTGCGCGAGCACATAGGGGGCGTTCTTCTTGCCGCGGGCGGGCACGGGGGTCAGGAACGGCGCGTCGGTCTCGACCAGGATGCGGTCGTGCGGGGTGATCGCCAGCGCCTCGCGCTGCGGCTTCGCCGAACCATAGGTGACGACCCCCGGAAAGCTGAGCCAGGCCCCGCGGTCGAGGCATTCGCGGGCGAAGTCGGCGTCGCCGCTGAAGCAATGCATCACGATGCGCGGCGGCAGGCCCGTGGCGTCGAGCACGTCAAGGACGTCATCATGTGCCTCGCGGTCGTGGATCACCAGGGTCAGGTCATGCGCGATCGCCAGCTCGATGTGGCGCTCGAAGCTGCGGCGCTGGCGGTCCCTGCCCTCATCGGTGGTGGTGCGAAAGTAGTCGAGCCCGGTCTCACCGATGCCACGCACGAAGGGGCCGGCGGTGGCCAGCTCACCCACACGGGCGAGGTGTTCGTCGAGTTCGGCATCGCTCGCGCGGGCCGCGTCGTTGGGGTGGATCGCCACGGTCGCGACGACGCCGGGGGTGCTGCGGGCCAGGTCGACGGCGTACTCGATGCCGTCGACATCACAACCGACCTGCACAACGCGGGTGATGCCGACAGCAGCCGCCAGGGCCAGGTTGTCGGCGGCGGACAGCCCGGTGTAGTCGGTGGTCGTGTCGGCGTGGGTGTGGGAGTCGATGACCGGGCGGGCCAGCCGCTCGGGCAGCGGCGGCAAGCCGGTCTCGGCCAGTTGGGCTGCGTCTCTCATCGGTCTCCGTCCCTGTCGGCGAGTGCAGCAGCATAGAGCTGCTTGCGGTTGACGCCCGTGTTGGCGGCGACCTCGGCGACCGCCGCAGACAGCTTCTCACCCTGGCTGATGCTCATGCGCACCAGCTCGAGCGGGTCGATGTCGTCCTCCCCGTCGTGGGGCGCACCGGCGATGACGATGCTGATCTCGCCCCGGGCATTCTCGACGGCCCATTCGGCGAGCGCCCCGAGCGTGTCGCGGCGCACCTCTTCGTACGTCTTCGTCAGTTCGCGGCAGACCGCGGCGCGGCGGTCGCCACCGAGCGTGGACGAGGCGTCGCGCAGGAAGTCCGCGAGCCGGTGGGGCGCCTCGAAGAAGACCATGGTGCGGGGCTCGTGCGCCAGCTCGGCGAGCCGGCGGCGCCGGGGGCCGTCCTTGCGGGGCAGGAACCCCTCGAAGCAGAACCGGTCGGTGGCCAGCCCGCTGACGGCCAGCGCCGTGAGCACCGCCGACGGACCGGGCACGGCGGTCACCTCATGACCGGCCTCGAGCGCGGCCTGCACGAGCCGGTAGCCGGGGTCGCTGACCAGCGGCATGCCGGCATCGCTGACCACCACCACGTCGCCGTCGGCGAGCGCCGCCACCAGTTCGGGGGTGCGCTCGGCCTCGTTCTGGTCGTAATAGCTGACCACCCGCGCGTCGGTGTGCAGGTCGAGGCGGCGCAGCAGGTCGCGGAACCGCCGGGTGTCCTCGGCGGCGATCAGCCGGGCGGTGGCCAGCGTGTGGCGCAGCGCGTCCGAAGCCTGTCCCCGGTCGCCGATGGGGGTGCCGACCAGCACCACCCGGCCGGGGGTGGTGACCGGGGAGTCGTGGGCGGGCGTGGTCTGGTCGGGCGCGGCGTTCACTCGTCCATCTTGCCCGTTGCGGGCAGGGTGGTGGGTCCGGTGACCGCCTACGATGGGCGGGTGACGCCAACGCCACGAGATGCCATGCAACTGTCCGAGCGCGAACCAGCCGCCCCCGAGGTCGAGCCGATCGTCTACGGACCGGTGACTGACGACCCATGTGGTCCCATGAGGCCACTGCCGGTGGGCCAACCGCGCATCGCCACCCCGATGACCGCGATCGAGCGACTCAAGGATGCGCCCCCGCGCGGCACGTGGGTCAGCTGGGCGGTCACCATCGGCATCACCCTGTTCGCGTTGGGGCTGCGGCTCTGGCACCTCGACTTTCCGCGCAAGCTCGTCTTCGACGAGACGTACTACCCCAAGGACGCGTGGGCGCTGCTGAACTTCGGCTTCGAGCACGACTTCGTGCCCGAGGCCAACGACAAGATCGCCAACGGTGACCTGGTCGACCTGTTCGTCAAGACCTGTGGACGCCCCAATGCTGTCGACGATGTCTGCTCGGCGTATGTGGTGCACCCACCACTCGGCAAGTGGCTGATCGCGTCGGGCGAATGGCTGTTCGGCATGAACTCGTGGGGCTGGCGCGTGCCCTCGGCGATCTTCGGGGCCCTGATGATCTTCCTGGTCATCCGACTGGCGCGCCGGCTCGGGCGCTCGACGCTGGTCGGCGCGATCGCCGGCATCCTGCTCTGCTTCGACGGGCTGCAGTTCGTGATGAGCCGCACCGGCCTGCTCGACATCTTCCAGGCGACATTCCTGGTGGCGGCGGTCGCTGCGATCGCCGCCGACCGTGACTGGTTCCGCAACCGGCTGGGCAGACATCTCGAGAAGGTCGGGCAACCCGACCTGGACGGCACGTTCGGGCCCGCGCTGTGGTGGCGCCCGTGGCGGGTGGTCTCGGGCGTCATGTTCGGCTGCGCCCTGGCGGTGAAGTGGAACTCGATCTATGCGCTGGCCGCGATTGGCCTGCTCACGGTGTTCTGGGACGTGTCTGCCAGGCGGCTGGCGGGTGCCCGCGCCGGGGCGTGGTGGGCGCTGCTGCGCGATGGCATCCCGGCGTTCATGTCGATGGTGGTGCTGGCCGTGCCGGTCTACCTGGCCAGCTGGATCGGTTGGTTCGCCACCGACGGTGGCTGGAACCGGCAGTGGGCGGCCCAGGAGGCCAACCAGGGTTCGGCATTGGCCGGCCTGCCGAACTGGCTGGGGTCGTGGCTCGACTACCACCGGTCGATGTATGAGTTCCACACCGGCGACTTCATCAACAACGCCACCCATGTCTACGAGGCCCACCCGGCTGGTTGGCTGGTGATGGCCCGGCCGATCGGCATCGATGCGCAGAACGGCATCGAACCGGGCACCCAGGGCTGCGAGGCCGTCAACGACACCTGCCTGCGGGTGATCTCGGGCCTGGGCACGCCGTTCCTGTGGTGGTTCGCGCTGGCCGCCCTGATCGCCGGGGTCATCTATTGGCTGGCCGGACGCGACTGGCGCTTCGGGTTGCCGATCGTGGCGGCCATGGCGATGTACCTGCCGTGGTTCCAGTACACCGAGCGTCCGCTGTTCTTCTTCTATGCGGTCTGCATCATCCCGTTCACGGTGGTGGTGCTGGCGCTGGTGCTGGGCAAGTTGCTGGGCGCACCCACCGACAAGGACCGCAGGCGCAATTCGTGGATCGTCTCGTCGGTGGTCGGCATCGTGGCGCTGAACTTCGCGTTCTTCTGGCCGATCTACACCGACGGCCTGCTGACCAGGCGGCAGTGGTTGATGCGGATGTGGTTCGGCAGCTGGATCTAGCCGACGAGCAGCAGCCAGAGCGCCAAACCCGACAGGATCGCACCCAGCGCCAGCACGCCCCAGCCGACCGATTCGGGCAGCCGGGCATAGCTGTCCATGAACTTCTTGAACCCCGAGCGGCGGTCGGGCGCAGCCACGGCCGCCTGCACGTACGGTGCGTGCGGCGCCTGCGCGTAGGGCCCGGGGACGGGCTGGAAGTTCGCCGGCGGCATGGGCCGGGCCATCGAGCCGGTCGGGTTGCGCCCGCTCACCGGCGAGTTCTGGAACTGCTGCCCGTCGCCGCCACCCCAGCCCGGGGCCGGGGTGTGCTGCTGCGTCCCTGCCGGTGCCTGCATGGGAAACTGCTGGCCCGACGGCAGGGACGTCACCGACGAACCAGTCGGGATCACGCCGGGACGAGGACCCAGTCCGCCAATGGCAGCTGCCGGGTTGCCCAGGCTGATCGGGCCGTCCGGTCCCCAGCCCTGTGGGAAGTCCGGGATGCGGTCGGGCACGACAATCGGACGATCACCCGCTCGCGGCACCGGGGTGGCCAGCAGCGCCTCACGCGCCGAGCGGGCCGTCTGGTAACGCTTGGTCTCTTCGTCGAAGAGCTTGGCGATGAATCGTCCGAGCGGCACGTCACGCGCCGCGGCCGGGATCTCGGGGATCCCATCCGCCGGCGGACGTCGTCCGGTGAGCATCTCGAGCAGCACGACGCCCACGGCATACAGGTCTTGCTGCGGCGTCGGGTCGGCGCCGTACTGCGCCTCGGGCGACATGTAGCCCGGGGTGCCGATCACCTCGGTCGCGCGGGTCATGCGCGGGTCGCCGATGGGCGCGGCGATGCCGAAGTCAGACAGGTAGGTGTAGGGGTCGGGGTTGGCCGTCCTGCTCGGTTCCATGAGCACGTTGGCCGGCTTGATGTCGCGGTGCACCAGGCCCCGGTCGTGCACCGCCTCGAGCGAGGTGAGCAACTGGTCAATGATCTGCACGGCCCACATCGGCGGCAGCGCGCCCTGTTCCTTGATCACCTGCGCCAGCGAGCCACCCCGGATCAGCGGCATGGTGAACATCACCTTGTCGTCCTCGCCGACCCAGCCCAGGGGTGTGATCACATGCGGGTGCTCGACCCGCCAGCTGGTCTCGCGCATGAAGCGCAGCAGCGAATCGGAATGCGACTGCTTCAGCACCTTGCCCGCGCGGTATTCGGACGACTTCGGGTCCCAGACACGCCAGATGACGCCGCCTCCCCCACTGGCCAGCGGGTCGACGAGCTCATAGCGCCCTGCGAAAACTTCACCCATGTCGGGGACCATCTTGCCAGCAGCGCGTGCCACAGGGCTGGTTCGGCTGATTCGCGACGGCTGGTGGCCGGACGCTGTGTCTAGACTCAGGTCATGCGCGCACCCCGTCTGTCGACCAAGGCCCTGGCCGCGGCCGTGGTGGCGATGATGCTGACAGCAACCGGCTGCAGCGGTGCTGCGCCCAGCCAGCCCGACGCCGTTGGCCCGCGCGTGCAGGGCACCAGCATTTCCACGGGCGCGCCCGTGCTCTCGTCCGGTGACGCGTGGGACGAACTCGGCGCCGAAGGCACTGACGCCGGGGTGCGCACCTATGTCATCGAGCGAGAACCGGGTGAGGATGTCGTCGCTGCTGTGAATGTTCCGGTGCCGGCCGGCACCGCCAAGGACGGCTTCGAACTGCAGCTCGAGGACACCGCCGGCAACCGCTGTGACAGCGGCAGGGCGACGCTGTATTCGGTGATGAGCGCGGCGCTGCTGTCGGCGCAGGTGGCCTCGACGGCCGGCTCCGACACGTGCCTCGAGGCGCAGCGACTGGTGTTGACCCTGCGACGCAGCGATGGCGGCAGCGAGACCCTGACGGCACGGCTGCGACTCACCAAGGTTGCCGGTGTCGAGAAGAAGGACTGGCCGACGACCGAGGCCGAGGCTCCCACGGTGAACGTGGGTGAGAGTTCGGTGGGCACACCCGGGGCATGGTTGTCCGATGCCGGGAACCTGACCTCGGGGCGCACCGTCAGTGGTGAGATCGGCAGCGGCGGCACCCAGACCTACGGCATCCCCGTGCAGTGGGGTCAGGGGCTGGTCGTGAAGCTGGTGTTGCCCAGGCCGTCGCCAAGCGTCGAACAGCAGTTGGCCGAGACCAAGGTGACCGCGGGCATCACGCTGGTCGGCCCGACGGGCGCGGCCAGCAGCTTCCAGCAGGTGTTTCGATCAAGCGGCACGGGCGGTGCCGACCTCACCCTCGACCCGGTGCAGTATGCCCAGGACCGCTGGGCGGGCCAGTACACGGTGGTGGTCACGATGGCCACTGACAAGGAGACAACAGCTGTGATCCCCTACCAGCTCATCGCGCAGACCTATGGCAACGTCGACCCTGCACTGGGCCCGAACGTGCCGATGGAGGTGGTCGCGACGTCAACCACCCCCCTGCCCGAACCCGTGCTGTGGACGATGCTGGTGGTGGGCGTGCTGTTGATCATCGCGGGCATGGCGCAGGTGACCATGCACCGGCAGCTGCCGAACTGATGGGGTGATGATGATGGTGGACGACGTGCGCACGGTCAGCGCGGGGCTGGTGGTCGCGGCTGCGGCCGAAGAGGTGTTCGCGGTGGTGGCAGACCCGGCGAAACATCCGCTGATGGATGGCAATGGCAACACCTCGCAGGTGCAGGGTGATGGTGGTGTCATTGCAGCGGCAGGTGGGTCGTTCCTGATGCTGAACAGCAATGGCAAGGTGCGCGAGAACCGGGTGGTGGAATTCGACGCCGGTCGACTGGTGGCCTGGATGCCCTGCCCCGTCGGTGGTGAGCCGTTCGGGTTCTTGTGGCGCTGGGAATGCGACCCGCTGGCTGCCGGGGCCGATGGGCTGGCGCAGACCCGGGTGACGCACACGTATTCGTGGGCGGCGCTGACCGATGAGTCGCTGTTCGACGAGGCCAGGACGATCGGTGAGGCGAACCTGATGGCGTCGCTGCAGCGGGTGAAGGCGCTGGTCGAGGGCTGAGGGGTGGAATTGCCCCTGAATGCAACAGTTGCCCTAGCGCCGGCGCTAGGGCAACTGTTGCATTCAGGGGCAATGTGAGCATGGGCCGCCGCTGGAAGGCTCAGCTGGCGCCGGCACCATCCGGCCGGCGCAGCAGTTTGCGACCGACCAGCCCAATGGCCAGCACCACGACACCAGTCACCAGCACCGTCCAGGTCAGCGTCGCGACCAGCGCCAGGCACAACACCAGCCCGAGCACCTGCAGCCACTTCGGAAAGCGCCGCCCCTGCGTCTGCTTCAGCGCCGCCAGGTTCGCCACCGTGTAATAGAGCAGCACCCCGAAGCTCGAGAAGCTGATCACGTCACGCAGCCCGCCGAACAGCACGAGCACGCACACCACCACCGCCAGGATGATCTCGGCCCGGTGCGGCACCTTGTACTTCGGGTGGGTCACGGCCAGCCAGGCCGGCAGGTCGCGCTCGCGCGCCATCGCCATGCTCGTCCGACCGATGCCCGTCATCAGGTTCAGCATCGCGCCCAGACATGCCAACGCCGCCGCAGCAGCGACGAACCAGACCAGCACACCGGACGAGTCCATGGCGCGGGCGGCGTCATGCAGCGGCCGCGAGCTGTGGGCCAGGGTCTCGACACCCAGCCGGTCAATCAAGGTCAGCGCCACGACCACATAGATCACCAGCGCAATGCCCAGTGCCCCGATGATCGCCCTGGGAATCGTGCGGGCCGGATCGGTGACCTCTTCGCCCATGGTGGCGATGCGTGCATAGCCCGCGAACGCGAAGAACAGCAGCCCGGCGGCCTGGAAGATGCCGAGCGCCCCGGCGTCCAGTTCGAACGAGGGCAGGTGGTGCGTGCCACCGGCGGCCAGGTTGGTGATCGTCCACGCGACCAGCACCGTCAGGACGATCGCGACGATCACCCGGGTGGCACGGGCGGTGCGCGTGACGCCGCGGTAGTTGATGGCGGCCAGCGCGACCACCGCGGCCACGGCCAGCGCCCGCTGCAGCCACCGGTCATCGGTCAGGTACGCCGAGAACGTCAGCGCCATCGCCGCCACCGAGGCCGTCTTGCCAATGACGAAGCACCAGCCCGCGGCGAAGCCCCACCACTCCCCAAGTTCGGCGCGTCCATAGGCATACGAACCGCCCGCCACCGGGTAGACCGCGGCCAGCTGCGCCGACGACGTCGCATTGCAGAAAGCCACGATCGCCGCAAGCAGCAGGGCGACCAACAGCCCCGAGCCGGCCGCGGCCGCCGCCGGGGCGAACACGGCGAAAACTCCGGCGCCGACCATGGAACCCACCCCAATGGTGATGGCATCGGTCAGGCCCAGGCGGCGCTCCAGCGCAGAAGAGGTCACGGCCGCGACGCTAGCGGGCCCGGGTTGCCAACAGGTGAACTGGCCCACCTCCACCCCATTTGTTACCGTTGAATCCAGAACCACCCATCTGACCGGCGTGGTTCGCGGACGAGGGAGCAGTACCCGCACAGGACAAGACTGACTCGAAGGAGTTGCTTGTCATGGCGTGGATTGTGCTCGTGTTGTCCGGATGCCTGGAGGCCGTGTGGGCCTCGGCACTGGCCGCCTCCCAGGGGTTCACACGCTGGCGCCCCACCGTGCTGTTCGTCGTCGCCCTCGTGGCGAGCATGGCGGGCCTCGCCTGGGCGATGACCTCACTGCCCACTGGCACCGCGTATGCGGTCTGGGTCGGCATCGGTGCAAGTCTCACCGTCATCTGGGGCATCGTCTCGGGCGCCGAGAAGGCGTCGTGGGCCAAGGTGGCGCTGCTGGTGCTGCTCGTCGGTTCCGTCGTCGGCCTGAAGGTGGTGTCCTGACATGGCATGGATCATCCTGCTGGCCAGCGCCGTCATGGAGGCGGTTTGGGCCACGGCGCTGGGCCAATCGAACGGCTTCCGCGAGCCCGGGCCGACCGCCGTGTTCTTCGTCGCCGCGGTGGCCTCGATGCTGGGGCTGGGCTGGGCGGTGAAGAAGATCCCGATCGGCACGGCCTATGCGGTCTGGACTGGCACCGGCGGCGCGCTGACCGTCATCTGGGCCATGGCCACCGGTGCCGAATCGGCCTCGGTCTGGAAGATCGTGTTCATCACCGGCATCATCGCGGCGGTCGTCGGCCTGAAACTGGTTGAGGACCCCGAGGCTTGACCCAGGTCAAGGAGTTCGGTCGCCGATCTTCCTACGGTGGAGTCATCACCCAGCCCACAAGGGCAGGGACCTCACCGAAAGGGACATGACATGACCACCACGAACCCCACCCACACCACCCTGCGCGCCGAGGGCTTCTCATGCCCCTCGTGCGTCGCCAAGATCGAAAAGGCCGTCACCCGCATGCCCGGCGTCAGCGCCGCCAAGGTGCACTTCGCCTCAGGTCGCATCGAGGTCGACCACGACCCGGCCGCCACCTCGGTCGATGACCTGGTGGCCGCCGTCGCCAAAGAGGGCTACCCCTCGAAGCCTGCGGCTTTCTGACGATCATGACCAGAATGCACACGTGGTTGCACGGCCGCTGGGGCATCCCAGCGGTCTCGGGTGCGGCGATCGTCGTCTCGCTCGCCCTCACCCACCTGTTGAAGGCCCCGCTGTGGGGTGACCTGTTCATGATCGCCGCGGCGGTCGTGGCCGGCACCCCCGTCGTGGTCAAGGCGGTCCGCGCGCTGCGCAATCGCGTGATCGGCATCGACCTGCTTGTCTCGGTCGCGGCCATCGGCGCGGTGCTCGTCCGCAACTACTGGGAGGCGGCTGCCGTCACCTTTTTGTTCGCGATCGGTCACGCGCTCGAGCAGGCGACGTTGAACAAGACCCGCTCGGCCCTGGCCGAACTGGTCGCCGTCGCCCCCGAGGTCGCCATCGTGCTGCGCGATGGCCAGCAGGTCGAGGTGCCCGCTTCCGCCGTCACCCCCGGCGAGACCGTCCTGGTCAAGAACGGCGCCAAGGTGCCCGTCGACGGCGAGGTCATCGCCGGCGCGGGCGCCCTGGACGAAGCCTCGATCACCGGCGAGTCGATACCGGTCGAGAAGTCGGCGGGCGACACCGTCTTTGCCGGCACGATCTCGACGGGCGGCCTGCTGCAGGTGCGCGCCGACGGGGTCGGTGCCGACACGACGTTGGCCCGCATCATCCACCGCGTCGAAGAAGCCCAGGACGCCAAGGCCCGCACCCAGACCTTCATGGAGAAGTTCTCGGCCTGGTACACGCCCGGCATCATGGTGCTCGCGCTGGTCGTGGGCCTGGCGACCCGCGATGTGGTGCTGGCCCTCACGTTGCTCGTGATCGGCTGCCCCGGTGCGCTGGTCATCTCGATCCCGGTCTCGATCGTGGCCGGCATCGGACGAGGCGCGCGTGACGGCATCCTCATCAAGGGCGGTGAGTTCCTCGAGACCTCGGCGAAGATCGACGTCGTCGCGCTCGACAAGACCGGCACCCTCACCGAGGGACGACCTGAGCTGACCGATGTGGTCCCCCTCGACGAGGGCCTGACGGCGAACGACCTGCTGCAGCTGGCGGCCCGCGCCGAGGCCGGGTCTGAACACCCCCTGGCCCGTCCGATCATCGCTGCCGCCGTGGCCCGCGGGCTCGACGTCACGGGACTGCCCGAGCACACCGAACCCGTGCCCGGCAAGGGCATCATTGCCACGCTCGACGGGCACAGCATTGCCGTCGGCAACCTGGCGCTGATGTCGTCCGGCGACGCCACCGACCGCGCCGCGACGCTCATCAACGAACTCGCCGCCCGCGGCCGCACACCCATGGCGGTCTCACGCGACGGCCGGGTGGTGGGTGTGGTGGCGGTGGCGGACCGCATCCGCGACAACGCGGCCGAGATGGTGCGCCGGCTGCATGCGGTCGGTGTGAAGAAGGTCGTCATGCTCACGGGCGACATCGCACCGGTGGCCAACGCCGTCGGCGATGCGGTGGGGGTCGACGAGGTGCGGGCAGCGCTGCTGCCCGAACAGAAGCTCGAGGCGGTGCAAGAGCTGCAGCGCCAGGGGCACACGGTGGCCATGGTCGGTGACGGCGTCAACGACGCCCCCGCACTCGCGACCGCCGACATCGGCGTGGCCATGGGCGCCGCCGGCACCGGTGTGGCGATCGAGACTGCCGACATCGCCCTCATGGCCGATGACCTGCTCAAGCTGCCGCAGGCGATCTCGCTGGCCAGGCGCACGGTGAACAACATGCGCCAGAACATCACCGTGGCTCTGGTGACGGTGGCGGCACTGCTGGCCGGGGTGTTGTTCGGCGGCGTCACGATGGCGATCGGCATGCTGGTGCACGAGGCCTCGGTGCTGGTGGTGATCGTCAACGCCATGCGGCTGCTGCGCCGCACGCCTGCCGGGTCAGCCCGCCGCCGACAACTCGAGCAGCGCGTCGATGTCGAGCAGCGTGATGCTGCGGCCGGCGCCGACCTCGATGACGCCCGAGCCCTGCAGTCGTCGTAGCTGGCGGCTCAGCGTTTCGGGGGTGGTGTCGAGCAGCGAGGCGACGTCCTTCTTCGCCAGCGGCAACTCGACGACCGTGCCTGATGCGCCCCGCTTCACCGGCAGCGACAACAGGTAGTCGGCCAGACGCGAACCGACATCGCCCGACAGCAGGGACGCCAACCGTCCCTCTGTCTGGGCGAGTCGTTCGCTGACGCTCTGCAGCATCCTGAAGCCGATCGACGGGTAGGTGCTGACCAGCCGGTCCAGGTCGGAATGGCGGAACACGCACATGCTGCCCGACTCGAGCGCAGCGGCGAAATGGTCAGGCGATGCGCCGGTCAGGAACGCCGATTCGCCGAAGAAGTCGCCGGGGCCGAGCACCCGCAGCACCTGCTCGCGACCTTCGGCGTCGATGCGTGAGATCTTGAGCTTGCCGGTGTGCACGACCATCAGCTGGGCCTGCGACGAGCCGGCCGCATAGACCTGTTCACCCTTGGCCAGCGCCGTCGGATGCGCAACGTGGGCGACCTCGAGCTGGTCGTCGCGGCTCAGGCCCTGGAACAGCGGCACGCGTGCCACGCACAGGTCGTCCATGGTCATGAGTTTTCGAGGCGGTCGAGTTCGGCGTCGAGTCGGCGGGTGCGGTCCTCGGCGCGTTGCAGCAGCACCCGGAACCCGACGATGAGGGTCACGAACCCGAAGCCCAACGGCACCATCCACCAAGGGCCCCAGCCCGAGGGCTGCCAGATCGCGATGGCAAGGGTCGCGACCATGAAGCAGGCCAGCAGGCTCACCAGCACGGTCGCGGTCTTCTTCACACCGCGATCCTACTCAGCCGACCACCACCACCGTGTAGCCACCCGGCTGTTGCTGCCGCTCGCCAGGAGCCCCACGAATTGGGCCCGGCAATGGGTCAATGCGAAGAGTTAGCTGAGGCGGTATTCCTCGTCGGTGACATGCTCGAGCCAGGTGGTGGTCGCGGCGGGGTCGTCCGCGTTCTCGTGCATGGCCAGGTGCACCATGAACCGGTCGGGAGCCGCGCCGTGCCAGTGTTCCTGACCCGGCGGGATGTAGACGGTCTGGCCGGTCTGCACCTCGAAAACCTGGCCGCCGCGAAACTGCATCCAGGCCACGCCGGTGGTGACGTGCAGGGTCTGGCCGCGGTCATGGGAATGCCAGGCAGTGCGCGCACCGGGGGCGAAGCGGACGTTGAGCACGTTCATGCGCTGGTCGCCCTCTTGTGGGGTGGCGATGGGGTCGAGCCAGACGTCGCCGGTGAAGTAGTCCGGCGGGTTTTTCACAGTAGGTGTGGGGTCGACGATCTTCATGGGCTCAGGCTATGCCGGTTGTGGCGTCCCGGTCAGGGTTCGGGCACGAGGACGGCGCTGAGCTCGCCCACTCGCAACGCACGTGACGAGCCGACGGTCACCGGAATCGTGCCGGACTGGCCCAGCACGGCCCAGGTGACCTGCCAGGATTCGACCGCACGCAGGCGGTAGGAGCCCGGTGTCGACGGCTCCTGGTAGACGTGGCCGCACGTCGGTGAGTGCATCTCGGGGGTCACTGCGGGCCTCCACTGGGTGGTGGTCGCACAGCTGAGCACCGTGCCATCGCCCATGCCGATCCGGGTCATGACGCGGCGGGCCGTCAGGGCCACGATGTGGCCGCGCACGCTCGCGGAGGCCTGGAACTGCGCCTCGCCCGGCGTGGAGATCCACAGCGGGTAGCCGACGAACGCCGACTTCCAGCGGTTGCGGGACGGGTCGGGGCCGATCTGGATCTCAGGGTTGGGGATGTGCAGCCGGGCCACGGCCTCGGCGCCGAGCACAGCTGGGTTGGGTGGCGGATTCGGCGGCAGGTTCCAGTTGGTCGAGCTGGGGTCGAGGCACTGGCGCATGTAGGTGTTGCGCACCAGGATCGCGCCGTCGGTGGCCAGCGCGGCCTTGGACTGGGTATCGACGAACATGAAGCGACACCGGGCGGCCAGTTCGGCGTAATACCGCTGCAGGTCGGCGTCGAGTTCGGCAGCAGTCTTGCCATTGACCGTGTTGTGGCGGGTTGAGTCGGTGTCGGGGTTGTTGCCGGTGGTGTCCTTGAGCTTGAGGTGGGCGGTGATCTCGGCACCATCGTCGCGGTTGGTGGCCTTGGTACCCCAATAGGACGCTCCACCCTCGTCGTCCGCCCCCTCTGCCCGCGCATGTAGAGGGACGAGGGACAGCACGAGAACGGCCGCCAGCATCAATGCCATCAGGCGCATGAGTCCACCTCTTCGCTCACCCAGGTGAACATCTTGACCCTGCCGTCAGAGTCGCGTTTGTAGTAGGAGGTGTGCTGGATCAGGACTCCCTTGAACTGCTCCCCCGCACGCTCAAAGGTGACTCCTCGCCCGTCACGACATGAGTTCAGGGCAATGAGTGAACCATCGCGCTCGAGGGACACCGCTCGGACGCCGTATTGCTTGGCCTGTCCGGACTTGTGTTTGACCTTCTCCTCCCAGGTGTTGCGCATCAAGCTCAATTCGAGGTCGAGCGCCCGGCCCATCATCACCCGCTTGAACTCGTCAGGCAGTGGCACCCCCACGGGCAATCCGCCTGAATGGCCCAAGCTCGACTCCAGATCAAAGCCCACTTCGAGGGCTTTCGTCGCCTCAGCCAGCAACGCCGCGTCCGCGGTCGGTGGCGGGCTGCTGCTCACGCTCGGGGTGCTCCGGCTCGGCGTCGACGACGTCGTCTGCAGGATCGGTGACACCGTGGGGCCGGGGGTCTGTTCAGTGTCTGAGGGTTGACACGCGGCCAACAGCATGGCGGCCGCAGTCACAGCCGCGACGAGGGCAGTTCGGTTCACGCGGTTATCCTTACCGCTGAGGGGGCCACACCAGGGCGCCGCCAACCACTCTGTGGATAACTCCCGCCCCCGTCCCCGGCTACTTGCCGCTGAACACCGGGAACGCGCTGTGCTCGCCGTAGTCCTTGGCGTCGAGGTGTTCGAGCGCGGCCATGTCCTCGTCCGAGATCACGAAGTCGAGCTCGAGGTTGCTGCGCATGTGCTCGGGATTGGTCGTCTTCGGCAGCGGCTGGGTGCCCAGCTGCAGCGTGTAGCGCAGCGACAGCTGCGGCACGCTCACCCCGTAACGCTGCGCCATCGCCACCAGCTGCGGGTTGCCCAGAATTTCCCCATGGGCGATCGGCGAGTATGCCTGCACGAGGATGTCCTTGTCGCGGCAGTATTCGATCAGGTCGGACGGGGTATTGCCCACGTGCACCAGCAGCTGGTTCACCTGCGGTGCCACGGTGGACGACTCCAGGATGTTCTCGATGTCGGCCTGTTCGAAGTTCGAGACGCCGATGGCCCGCGCCTTGCCAGCCTTGTAGGCATCCTCGAGCGCACGCCACGCCTCGCGGTTGCCCTCGGCGTAGTCACCACCGCGGAAGTCGGCCCACGGCTGCGGGCTGTGGATCAGGAACAGGTCGACGTGGTCGAGCCCGAGCTTCGCCAGCGACTCATCAATCGCCGCGGTGGCCTCATTGTAGTCCTTGATCTCGGCGGCCAGCTTGGTCGAGACGAACAGGTCGTCGCGTGCCACGCCGCTGGTGCGCACGCCCTCACCGACGCCGCGCTCGTTGCCGTAGGCCTGGGCAGTGTCGATGTTGCGGTAGCCGGCGGCGATGGCCTCGCGCACCAGCCCGGCGGCTGCCTCGTCCTCGATGAACCAGGTGCCGAACCCGACCTGCGGAATCGTCACGCCGTTCGAGAGTGTGTAGGTCTGTGTCATGTGGGGTGGTCCCTTCGATGTCTCGTCACGATCCAGCATGTACCCGCTCTCACCCCTGCAAAAGAGGACGACTACATCCC
The DNA here is from genome assembly GCF_050110855.1 of Aestuariimicrobium sp. G57. Taxonomy (NCBI): domain Bacteria; kingdom Bacillati; phylum Actinomycetota; class Actinomycetes; order Propionibacteriales; family Propionibacteriaceae; genus Aestuariimicrobium; species Aestuariimicrobium sp. G57. The sequence goes on from NZ_JBNINW010000003.1 coordinate 240,101, forward strand.
GGGATGACGTGGTCCCTCCTCAGCGCCGGCGGCGCCCGCGCGGGCGGCGCAGCCCCTCACGCATGCCCAACGCGCGGTCAATCCGGTGCTGGATGACCGGTGCCAGTTCAGCCACGACCTGCTCGCGCGGCATCGAGGCCAGCGGCTCGAGCCCGACCACGTAACGCATCGTCACCATGCCCAGCAGTTGTGCCATGGCCAGTTCGACCTGCACCGCCGCATGCCTGCTGCGACCCACTCGTGAGGCCACGTGCTCGTGCAGCGCCTCGTGGATGTAGCCGCGGAACCGCTGCGATGTCGCTGCATCCGTGACCAGTGCGCGCATCATCGAGGCCATCGTCTCGCCCGTCGACGGGTCGTCGTAGAGCTCAAGGGCATGCCGGACGATGCGCTCCCCCGCATGCCCGGGGTCGGGCAGCAGCAGGTCGAGGAATTCCACGGCCGGGTCGACAGGCAGGTCGAAGCAGGCCCGGAACAACTGCTGTTTCGAGCCGAAGTAGTAGCGGATCATCGCCGGGTCGCACTCTGCCAGCCCGGCGATCTGGCGCACCGTCACCGATGCGTAGCCCTCGGCGCTGAATGCCCGGTGCGCTGCTGCCCGAATGCGTTCGCGGACCTCACCGCGTGGGCCGCGTGGGCCGCGGACGTTGGCGGCGGCCATTTCCACACCCGTTTCCCCACCGGCTGCGCCATGGACGTCGTCCGGACTGTGCGGCACCTGCATTGCCCCAGTCTAATTTCTACAGCGTGGAAATCGCCAGCGCCCTTCCGTAGCATCCGGGCCATGCCCACACGTGTCTTCTCGGACGCAGAGCGCGGCAACGTGCTGTTCACCGACTTCGACGTCGACTCCTATTCCCGCAATGCGCGTGGTCGCATCGGCGTCGACGGTGACGCGGTCGCCGCAGCGGCCCCCGACGACATCACCGCCGCCGACCTGGCGTTCCTGTGGCGCCTCGACACTGCGGGGCTGTCCGAGACCCGTGCCATGCTCGCTGCCTGGACCGGCAACGAGGCCCGCATCACGGCCTTCATCGCGACCTGGGCCTATGAGCGCATGTGGCTCGCGCAGGCCGTCAAGGACGTGCTCGACTCCGCGGGGGTGCCGACCGAACCCCGTGACCACGACCATCTGGCAGCCAGGCTGCGCGGGGTCTGGGTCGAGCGCCTCATGCCCCTGACGGTGCCGCCGGTCGCGACCACCATCGGCGAGGCGTTCACGGCCGGGCACATGATTCGGATGGCGCTGCAAGAGGCGAGCCTGCAGGCCGCCTATGCCGAACTGGCACCACGACTCGAGGGCGAGGCACGCCGCGTCGTCGAGTTGATCGTCGAGCGCCGCCAGACCTTCGTCGACTTCTACCATCGCGAGGCATCCGCCCGGATTGCCCGCTCACCCCGGGAACGGACGATGGCCCGGCTGGCGCTGGTCGGCTGGCAGCCGCTGCGCATCGTCGGCGTGCCCGACCCGGACGAGCCGCGCGCCCTGGCGAACATTTTGTTGACCGACGCCGCCAGGCAGCGGCTTGACGATGCCCAGCGCCCCACCCTCGATCTGCTGCGGGGCATCGGCCTCGTCCCCGGCACCGATCGCGACGGCGGGCCCGCGCCCGCCCCCACCCGAGGCCTGCGACTGTGGAGGAAGCACAATGGCCTTTGACCTGCAGAACTTCGCCGAGACATCCGAGGCGGTCCAGTTCAGCGACCTGGACTTCGACGAATTCGACCGCCAACCCCTCGACGCCGACACCCTGCGCGTGCTGCGCTACATGTGCGACGTCGAGTACCACACCTCGTGCTACCTGCGTGACCTGCTGGTCACCCGTTCGCACCGCAAGGACGACGTCAACGGGTTCATGACCACCTGGAACCGCGAGGAGTTCTGGCACGGTGAGGCCCTGGCCGCGGTGCTGAAGAGGCACGACATCACGGTCGACTATGACGAACTGAAGGCCAAGCGGGTCAAGCTCGGCTGGAGCGAGGCCCTCGGGTCGAGCAAGCAGTCGGCGCTGTCGAACCTGGTCGGCGACGATTTCATCGCCGTGCACATGACCTGGGGGGCCGCGAACGAGCTGTCGGCGGTGGCGGCCTATCGCCGGCTCGCCGAGATGATGGACCACCCCACGCTGTCGCCCCTGCTCAAGCGCATCGCCCAGCAGGAGACCCGCCACGTCGCGTTCTACACCACGCAGGCGCGAGCCGCGCTGGAACGCTCGCCCAAGGCGCAGAAGCTGGTGCGCACGATCACGACGGCGGCGTGGCGCCCCGTCGGCTCGAGCATCATGGGCGAAGAAGAGGTGCGCTACGTGATGGGCTACCTGTTCACCGGGCAGGGTGAGGCTCTCGACAAGCTCGACCAGTCGGTCTCGCGCATGCCCGGTCTCGAGGGTGTGCAGATCTTCCGGACGGCGTTCACGAAGCTGGGCGTGGCGATCTGACCCATTCGTGGTGACCCTGCACCGGTCTGGCGTTTACTGGGGGCTGCCCCACCTCGTCGATGGTGTGCCCGCTGCAGGCACTCGTGGTGACGCTGGCCCGTTCGATGTTCGACACGGCGAACCACCGCATCGCATCGCGCAGGCGGCACCACCCGATCAGGTACCACCTGCCGCTCGTGCAGGCGAACAGCACCGGCTCGACGTCACGGGTGGTCGTGGTGCCGACCCGGGAGGTGTAGCGGAGGCGAACCACCCGCTGCTCGGCCATCGCCTGCTCGAGCGCGGACCTGACGGCGCGCGAGGGGGAAGGTGGCGCATCGACCCAGACCCGGTGGCCCAGTTCTTCGGCCCGCGACCGGGTCCTGGGATCGAGGACATCCATGATTTTCCGGATGCCGGCCGCAGCCAGGTCGGAATAGGGGGCGTCAGGTGCAGCAGACACGGCTGCCAACAATGCGACGGCCTGCGCCGGGGACAGGGTGACGGGCGGCAGCGACGCGCCCTTGGCAAGCCCGTACCCACCGCCCGGGCCGGGGCGGGACCAGATCGGGGCGCCGGAGTTCTCGAGCGCTGCGAGGTCCCGCTTGACGGTTCGCACGGACACCTCGAATTCGCGCGCCAACCGTTCTGCCGAGATGCCTCGGGTGCCGCTGCGTCGCAACACCTCGGACAGGGCGTGCAGGCGTTCGGCGCGCTTCACTGGTCAACCCTCGACGCATTCATGCCATAAATGGTGACATGCCGCTGTCCATCCGGACTGGGAACCTCGTCACATGACAACTTCTATGAGCAGCCCGACCGTCGTCCTTGTCGCCGGCCACTGGCTGGGGGCTTGGGCGTGGGACGAAACCCTGGACCACCTCACCACCGACCACACCCGGGCAGTCGCCCTGACCCTGCCCGGTCTCGACGGGGACGATGCACACCGCACGGCGAAGACCCTCGACGACCAGGCGGCAGCGATCCTGGATGCCATCGACGAGCAGGGCGACCAACCCGTGGTTCTCGTCGCGCACAGCGGCGCCAATGCCCCCGCCAGCCTCGTCCTCGACCGGCACCCCGAGCTGGTCTCACGAGTCGTCTGGGTTGATTCCGGCCCCGTGGCGGCTGGCAGCGTGTTCGCCGCCGACCTGGCGGATGAGGTCGACGAACTGCCCCTGCCGCCGTTCGACGACCTGGGTCAGCAGGCGAGCCTCGAGGGCCTGGACGACGAGGCGCTCGACCGATTCCGGCAGCAGGCCGTGCCGCAGCCGGCTGCAGTGCTCCGGCAGCCCGTTGAGCTGGTGAACGACGCCCGCCACGGTGTGCCGACGACGCTCGTGTGCTGCTCGATCCCGGGTGAGCAGGTGCTGGGGCTGGCGCAGGCTGGTCACCCTATGTTTGCCGAGGTCGCGAAGCTCGAAGACGTCGAGGTCATCGACCTGCCCACGGGGCACTGGCCCATGTGGAGCCGGCCGCGTGACCTCGCGGAGGTCGTCCGGGCGGCGGCGACTGCCTGAGCGCTGCGGCTCTACACCCTGCGGCCGCCCGGGGCGGTGTAGGCGTCACCGGGGCGATGGGCGACCTGCCACACCCCGCCCTCGCGTCCTTTCCCAGCAGCGTGCATCGACCGGAGCATCAGGGCCCTTTTCCGGCCGTTTTGGCCCGGTCGATGCACGCTGCTGTGGCATGGGCGGCTTCAGGGGCCAGCCCATGTCACATCTGCCCCCGCCTATCCGTCGTATGGGCATGGATGACGTGATCGTGATCGGAGCCGGCTATGCCGGGCTCATGGCTGCCAACCGCCTCGCCCCGCACGCGCGGGTGCGGCTGGTTGACCCGCGGACGACAACCGTCGACCGCATCCGCCTGCACCAGCTGACCGCCGGCACCCGCGCTGTGACGCGCACCGCCAGACCACTCGGACGCGCGCTCGACCGGCGCGTCGTCCACACCCGGGCCAGAGCCACCCGCATCGAACCGGGGGTCGTGCACCTGGCTGACGGCGGTCAGGTGCGCGCCGGGCACATCCTGCTCGCCCATGGACGAGCAGCCGCGCGGCCGGGGTCGATGGACACCCTCGAAGGGGCGCTCGACCTGCGCGGCCGTCTCGAATCCGCCGCCCCCGGAACGACCGTCGCGGTCGTCGGCGCGGGGCTGACCGGGCTCGAGTTGGCGACTGAACTGGCCGAGTCCCGGCCGCAGTTGCGGGTGCGGCTGGTCGCGCGCGAGCCGGTGGGCGGTGGCCTGCTGCCTGCGGCTGCCGCGCACGTGCGCCGGGTGCTCGACGGGCTGGGTGTCCAGGTGGTTGATGGGCCGATGGGTTCTGACATCGTGGTCGACCAGACCGGCCTGCGTCCCGAACCCCTCGGCGAGGCGAGTGGTCTCGCGCTGGATGCGACCGGGCGCATTCGCACCGACCGCTACCTGCGGGTGCTCGGCGCCGACGGCGACCCGGTGCCCGGCGTGTTTGGTGCCGGCGATGCCATCGCAGTGGATGGCCTGCCGTGGCTGCGCGAGGGCTGCGCCTCGGCGACGCCGCTGGGCGCGAGTGCGGCCGACCGCATCCGGGCGGAGCTGTCGGGGCGGGCGTTGAGGCTGGTGAATGTGGGCTTCCTGTTCCGCTGCATCAGCCTTGGACGACGTGAGGCGGTGGTGCAGTTCGTCGGGCGCGACGACCGGCTCGCGAACTGGTGGCTGGGCGGCCGGGCAGCCGTGCTGATGAAAGAGGCGATCAGCACCTATGCGGGGCTGGCGCCGTTCACGATGGGGCGCATGTACTTCTGGCCGGGTGCTCCGCGGGGTACGGTGACCGCATGAGCCTCGCCGAGCACCGCGGCCTGGCCGTGCGGCTCGCCTATGACATCACCGGCTCATGGTCCGACGCCGAAGAGATCGCCCAGGAGGCGATGCTGCGGGTGCTGCAGACCGAGGCGGTGCGGGACGAGCGCGCCCTGCTGGCCCGTGCCACGACAAACCTCGCCATCGACAGGCAACGCCGTGCACGTGTCGACTACATCGGGGCGTGGTTGCCGGAACCGATCTCGACCGGCCCCGGCGCCGATGACGCGGTCGCCGATGCCGAAGAGGTCGAGATCGCGCTGATGGTGGCCCTCGATTCGCTCTCTGCCCTTGAGCGGGCGGCGCTGCTGCTGCACGATGTCTTCGACTTCTCGTTCGACGAGGTCGCGGACATGCTGGGCCGCTCGAACTCGGCGGTGCGCCAGGCGGCGAGCCGGGCCAGGTCTGCTGCGGCGGCGCGGCGTCCACGGTTCGACCACACCGACGCGGACGCACGCGTGCTGGTCGAGAGGTTCGCGGCGGCCGCGGTGCAGGGTGACGTGGACGGGTTGGTGGCGCTGCTGGCCGCGGACGTCACCCTGGTCACCGATGGCGGCGGCAAGGTCAGCTCGGCCCGGCGGCCGGTGGTCGGCGCTGACAAGGTGGCACGGTTCCTGGCCGGGCTGTCGAAGCAGTTCGAGGGACGCGTGGGGGTGGTTCCGCTGGAACTCAACCGGGCCACGGCGTTGGCGGTGTTGCTGGACGGCGAACTCGACCAGGTGCACTGGGCGGGCGTGGAGTCGGGACGGATCGTGGCGCTGCGGATCGTCAGGAACCCGGACAAGTTGGCGGCGGCGCGGGTGGCGCTGGCGGCGGTGGGGTGATCAGGTCTGCAGGACGCAGAACAGGTTCCCCTCGGTGTCGCTGAGCACCACGAAGTCGGCGCCTTCTGGATAGGTCCACTCGACGCGGCTGGCGCCGAGGGCAATGAGCCGTTCGACCTCGTCGTCCATTGTCGAGGTGGTCAGCGGCAGCAGGTCGAGGTGGGTGCGGTCGTCGGCGTCGAGGTGCAGTTCGGGGCCGTCCCCGTGGGACGGGACGAGGAAGTCGGGGTTGTGCGGGTTGGGTGCGTAGTCCAGCGCGGCTGCCCAGAAGGACGCGGCGCGGGTGGGGTTGCGGGCGTTCAGGACCACGGAGCCGATGCGGAGTGCCATGGTCCATTGTGGGGCGGGTTGACCCCTACTCCACGCCTCGGCTCTCCCAAGCTCCGAAGGTTTCACCCTCAGCAGAGATCCACGCCGCACGACCATTGCATGATCTTCCGAGCGCGATCGCCCCAGCCGTGGAAGGCGAGCTGAAAACGGTGTCCCGAGTCAGTCGACCTACACCCTCCTCAACACGGATGGTGCCGTTGGCAACGAGCTTCTCGTGCAGGGCCTGGTACGACGCGTAGGCCCTCGCCGTGCTAGGGGAATACCGCATGCTCTGCCGCACACTCGCGACGACCTTCGAATCCGTCAGCATGATGAACTCTCCGTCAACCTGTTGCGCACGGGCGTCGACCCCGAGCTTCGTCTGGGTCAGCAGGAACACCGGCGACATCTGATCCGCCGCCACTCGCAGGGGGCCAGGGACCTGGTCCCGGACACGGATGGCATTGACGCCCAACACGGGCAAAATGACGTGCAGCTGGTCAACGAAGTAGTCCATATCAGAGCGGTCCGCTTCGGGGAGCGGCGCTCGTGGGGGCTGCGTACCATTCTCGAGTTCGACACGCGAAGCCTTGGCGGCCAGCTCTATGAGGCGCGATTCCAAGTACCGGATATGCCCCTTCGTCAGGTTCTCGTCGGTCGAAGTGATCACGACCATCCGATCCCAAAACGTCTTGTTGCGCTGATGACTGCGCAAGCGGTCGGCCACGTCCTCAGCCTCACCGATGTAGCAGCGGACGCCCCCGACCGCACCCTCATCATCGCCGAGCAGCAAGTACACGCCTGGGCGCTGGGCCTCGGGGCGTCCAAGTAGGTCCCCCAGGTCCGAACGACGACCTGACAGGACGTGCCCCGTCCAGTTCATGATCTGTGCCGTCGTCAGCCCTCCAGGAGATCCGTCCACCAGGAATAGGCGAAGCTGCTTGCCGCTCATCATGGTCACCTACCGACGCGAGGGCGGTCCGGGCTGCTGAGGGTAATGCTTCGTTTCTGGTCGCCAGCCCACCCCGTCCCACCAACACAGTGCTCGAGAATCTGTGGGATCGACGTACCACCCCGCCGGGCGCGCAGGGGGCTCAACACGAAGTGGCTGTCCAGGCGGCGGGGACGCAACGTGCACAGCTTCTGCGGTCTGTCCACGATGCTGAGCCATCGGATGACCGCAACCCTTGCACGTCTTTCGCACCAAGGCGGTGACGCCCAACGTCATGACGTCCGCCGTCCTTCGCATGGTTGCGCCACCGATTCCGGTGAGAGCGCTGCCGGTGCAGAGCGTGCAGTCACGACACGCGAATCCTTTGCCCATGACAGGTGATGGTATCCGCCGTACCTCCGCGCCAATCACGCACCCGCTTGTTCGACCGTCCCGCAACGAGAGAACAGATCATTCGGGCGAAACCGCGCATCCGCGAATCCGACTTCGCTCGAATCACCCTTCAGCAACTCCTCGCGATGGCTCCGGCTCGTGGATCACCCAAGCGGCCGAAGCTCCCACCCCCCCACGGACCCAATGCAGCCCCTCGACGGCCGCACGCTAGGTTTGCCCTACCCGCCGCACCAAAGGAGAACCGTGGCCCCTCAAGGTTTCGCTGACAAGGTCGCCTTCGTCTGGCGCGTCGCCGACAAGCTCCGGGGCACCTTCAAGCAGCACGAGTACGGCTCGGTCATGCTCCCCCTGCTCGTCCTGCGGCGCATGGACGCCGTGCTCGCCGCTACCAAACAGGCTGTCGTGCGCGAGGCGGCCAAGGTCAAGGACATCAACGAGGGCTACGACATGCTCTTGAAGTCCATCAGCGGGCAGCGGTTCTACAACACCTCGCCGCTCACCCTCGAGACGATGCTGCACGACGACAAGCACCTCCAGGAGCAGCTCGCCAGCTACATCCGCCACCTCTCCCCCGACGCCTACCGCGTCATGGAGGCCTACAAGCTCGACGACAAGCTCGTCCGCATGGAGCGCGCCGGCATTCTCTACGGCGTCCTGTCCGACTTCGCCGACCTCGACCTGCGCCCCGATGCCGTCAGCAATGAAGCCATGGGCTACATCTTCGAAGAACTGCTCCGCAAGTTCTCTGAAATGAGCAACGAAACCGCTGGTGAGCACTACACGCCCCGCGAAGTGATCTCGCTCATGGTCGACCTGTTGCTCACCGGACGCGCCAATGCCGAACTCGCCGAGAACCCCATCCCGGTCCGCACCGTCTACGACCCCGCCGCCGGCACCGGAGGCATGCTCATGGGCGCCATGACCCAGATCAAGCACCGCAACCCTGAGGCCAAGGTCGGCGTCTACGGCCAGGAACTCAACGACGAAACCTGGGCCATGGCGCAGTCCGACCTGATGATGCAGGACATCGCCCCTGAGCAGATGGCTAACGGCAACTCCCTGACCAACGACAAGTTCGCCGGTGAGAAGTTCGACTTCATCCTCGCGAACCCGCCCTATGGGGTCGACTGGAAGGCCTACGCCGCCCCCATCAAGGATGAGCACGCCAAGCTCGGCTTCGACGGCCGGTTCGGCGCCGGCCTGCCGCGCGTCTCGGACGGCTCACTGCTGTTCCTGCAGCACATGCTCTCGAAGATGAAGCCCAACGGGTCTCGTGTTGGCATCGTCCTGTCCGGCTCACCCCTGTTCTCCGGCCAGGCCGGGTCGGGCGAGTCCGAAATCCGCCGCTGGATCCTCGAGAACGACTGGCTCGAAGGCATCGTCGCCCTGCCCGACCAGATGTTCTACAACACCGGCATCTCGACCTACGTGTGGGTACTGACGAACAAGAAGAGCCCGGACGCCCGCGGCCTCGTGCGCCTGATCGACGGCAGGGAGTCCGGCACCAAGATGCGCAAATCGCTCGGTGACAAGCGCAAAGAACTGACGGACGACGCCATAGCCGAGCTCGTGCGACTCTACGGCGACGCCCTCGGCGAGGACAGGGATGAGGCGCGGGTGAAGGTACTCACGCGCGAAGAGTTCGGGTTCCAGCGAATCACGGTTGAGCGACCAACCATCGGCGAGGACGGGCAGGTGGCGCTGAAGGCGGGCAAGCCCGTCGCGGATTCAAGCCTGCGCGACCAGGAGAACGTGCCCCTGCCGGAGGGGTTCTTCGACCTCACCGAGACCCGGCGCACGAAGGTGCTCGTCGAGGCGGCGGAGAAGCACCTGGCCGAGGAGATCCACCCCTACGTGCCGGATGCCTGGATCGACCACAAGAAGACCAAGCTTGGGGTGGAGATCCCGTTCACCCGGCAGTTCTACGTGTATGAGCCGCCGCGTCCGGTGAAGGAGATCGCCGCGGAGATCAAGGAACTGGAAGGGCAGATCCAGGAGTGGATGGCGGGGTTGGGGCTGTGAAGACAGTTCCTCTGCACCAAGTCGCAGAGATCCGACTCGGTCGGCAGCGCTCGCCGGAACACTATGCGGGCAACCATGTAGTTCCCTACCTGCGCTCAGCCAACGTGGTGGACGGGGCGCTTGACCTCTCTGACGTCAATGAAATGAACTTCTCCCCGGAGGAGCAGTCGATCTTCGCGCTTCGACCCGGCGACGTTCTCATCACAGAAGGGAGCGGCAGTGCTGACAGCGTGGGGGCGTCGGCCGTCTGGCAAGGACAACTTGCAGGCGTTGTGTGCTTCCAGAACACCCTGCTCCGCCTACGCCCTCGAACCGATCGAACAGATGGCCGGTACCTCGCCTGGTGGGCGCGGCACAGCCACGGCTCTGGGCAGTTTTCGCACATCGCCAGCGGGGCCAATATTCGACACCTCGGCGCTGACAACCTGCGCCGTATGCGTGTCAGCTGGCCAGATGTCGAGGCGCAGCGGCGGATCGCTGACTTCCTCGACGACCGGGTAGCTCGGATCGACCGGATCATCGCCGCCCGCCGCCAGCAGGTCGAACTGGTCGACGACCCGGCTTCTCTTGCGGACCTGATCCTCACCCAGTCGGATTGGGAGCACACGAGTTCGCTCGGTAGGTTCATCGATTCGATCGAGCAGGGATGGAGCCCTCAGTGTGAATCTGTACCAGCAGGCACGGAAGAATGGGGCGTCCTGAAGGTGAGCGCCGTCAAAGCCGGCATGTTCCTGCCAGAGGAGAACAAACTTCTACCTCCTAATGAAGAACCTCGGCTTGAGTACGAGGTAAAGGCAGGAGACCTTCTTGTCACGCGCGCCAACACTCCAAGGCTAGTGGGCGCCTTCGCCGTCGCGCCCGAGGACGTCCGCCCGCGTCTCATCCTCTGCGACAAGATCATGCGCCTCGCCCTGGCGGGCGATGTGGAGCCAGGCTTCGTGGCACTGGTCGGGCAGTCCAAGCGCACACGCGATGCGCTCTCCATGGCAGGGACGGGCACGTCGCAATCCATGGTGAACATTCGTGGAGACGACATCCGTGGTCTGGCGGTCCCTCTACTGAGCCTCGCTACGCAGCAGGAACGCATGGAGGGATGGAAGCAACTGCGAGCCAGCACAGAGGAGGGAAAGGCGCTGCTCCAGCGCTCCATCGACCTCCTCACCGAGTACAAAACCTCGCTCATCACCGCCGCCGTCACCGGTGAACTCGACATCACCACCGCCAGCCGCCGAATACCGGGAGAATGAGGCATGAGCGTCCACCTGGAGTCTTCCTTCGAGGCCAACATTGAGGCCCACCTCGTCGCGCACGGGTGGCACGCCCTCTCCCCCTCCGGCTATGAGCGCTCCGTCGGCCTGTTCCCCGATGAGGTGCTGGCGTTCGTCCGCGACTCACAGCCCAAGGAATGGGCCAGGCTCGTCTCGCGCCACGGCTCCGAACCGCAGGCCCGCGAGAAGTTCCTGAAGCGGGTGACTGACGAGATCGACCGCCGCGGCACCATCAATGTGCTGCGCGACATCGTCAAGGACTCCGGGGTCACGTTCCGGCTGTGCGCGTTCCGGCCCGCGAACTCCCTCACCCCTGAACTCGAGCAACTTTACGCCGCGAACCGGCTCGGAGTCGTCCGCCAGCTGCACCACTCTGAATCGAACCCGGCCGACTCCCTCGACATGGTGCTGGTCGTCAACGGTATCCCGGTCGCGACTGCCGAGCTGAAGAACCCGCTCACCCACCAGAACGTCGAGCACGCGATGGCGCAATACCGCGCCGACCGCAACCCCAACGACCTGATCTTCGCCAAGCGCACGCTGGTGCACTTCGCCGTCGACCCGCACCAGGTCATGATGACCACCCGCCTCGACCGGCAGCACACCCGTTTCCTGCCGTTCAACCAGGGGACCGCCGGCCCCGGTCGCCCCGGAGCCGCGGGCAACCCGGCGCCCACGTCGTCCGATGGGCAGGGCGACTATCAGACCGCCTACCTGTGGCGCGACGTGTGGCAGCGCGATGCCTGGCTCGACCTGCTGCACACGTTCATCCACGCCGAGGGTGACAAGGTGCTGTTCCCGAGGTTCCACCAGTGGCATGCGGTGCGGTCGATCGTCGAAGCCACAAGGCAGGACGGTGCTGGCACCGACCGGCTGGTGCAGCACTCGGCGGGGTCGGGCAAGTCGAACACCATCGCCTGGACGGCGCATTCATTGTCGCGGCTTCACGGGGCTGACGATCGTCCGATCTTTGACAAGGTCGTGGTGATCACCGACCGCAAGGTGCTCGACCGGCAGCTGCAAGAGACGGTGGCGGGGCTCGACCACACGCCGGGAACGATCGTGCGGGTCGACCAGCACTCGAACCAGCTGAAGCAGGCATTGGAGGGCAACGCGGCCCGGATCATCATCACGACGCTGCAGAAGTTCCCGGTGGTGGCGGCCTTCGCGGCGGAAGAGGCCGCCAAGGGTGAGGGCAAGCAGGTCGCCGGGCGCAGCTTCGCGGTGATAGTGGACGAGGCGCATTCATCGAGCAGCGGCGACGCGATGAAGAAGCTGAAGACGGTGCTGGGCAGCGGCGACGCTGAGTCCCAGTTGGAGGCTGCCGAGAAGGCGGAGGCAGGGGTCGACGACGCCCCGGACGCCGAGGACGCCCTGGTCGCGAGCGCGATTGCCCGGGGCAGGCAGCGCAACCTGTCGTTCTTCGCGTTCACGGCGACTCCGAAGCCGAAGACCTTGGACACGTTCGGCGTGCTCGGAGCTGATGGCAACAAGCACCCGTTCCACACCTATTCGATGCGGCAGGCGATCGAGGAGGGGTTCATCCTCGACGTGCTGGCCAACTACACGACGTACGCGACCTATTACCGGTTGGCGAACGCGCAGCTGCGCAACGACCCCGAGTTGGAGCAATCGAAGGCGCGGGCGGCGTTGGCGCGGTTCGTCTCGTTGCACCCCTACCAGCTGGAGCAGAAGGCCGAGGTGATCGTCGAGCACTTCCGGCAGAAGACGGCGCACAAGATCGACGGCCAGGCCAAGGCGATGGTGGTGACCAGGTCGCGGCTGCATGCGGTGCGGACGAAGCAGGCGCTGGACGCCTACATCAAGCGCAAGGGGTACGACACGGGTTCTGGGGCCTTGAAGACGGTGGTGGCGTTCTCGGGTGCCGTGACCGACCCGGACATTCCCGAGGTGGCGTTCACTGAATCGGCGATCAACGGGTTCCCCGAATCGCAGCTGCCGAAACGATTCCGGAACGACGGCTACCAGGTGCTGGTGGTGGCAGAGAAGTACCAGACGGGCTTCGACGAGCCGCTGCTGCACACGATGTATGTGGACAAGAAGCTGTCGGGGGTGAAGGCCGTGCAGACGTTGTCGCGGCTGAACCGGACGCACCCGGGCAAGACGGACACGTTCGTGCTGGACTTCGCGAACTCGGCTGACGAGATCAGGGAGTCGTTCGCACCGTTCTATGAGGAGTCCTTTGCTATGCCGACCGAGCCGAATGTGCTGTACACGATGGAGCACGACCTGCGCTCGGCGGGGGTGCTGGCGCCGGACGAGGTGCGGGCAGGGGCGTTGGCGCTGCTGTCGGAGGACCCGGCACAGCAGCCGGTGATCTATGCGAACCTGACGCCGGCGGTGGGGCGGTTCGTGCTGCTGGAGGACGATGCGCAGGACGAGTTCAGGGGGCGCTTGCAGCATTTCTGCCGGGCGTATGCGTTCGTGGCGCAGGTGATGCCGTGGACTGACCCGGACCTGGAGGAATTGTTCTTGTACGGCCGGGCGCTGTTGACGGAGCTGCCCGCTGGTGAGTCGGACCCGCTGCCGCAGCTGAGCAAAGAGGTACAGCTGACGCACCTGCGGATCGCACTGACGTCGGAGGGGTCGATCGGGCTTGAGGCGTCAGACGAGCCCGGGCAGGCGCTGCCGGGTGGCGGTGTGGGCAAGGCCGCGGAGCCGGTGGTGGACAAGCTGTCGGCGATGATCGCGGCGATGAACGACAAGTTCGGGGCGGATCTGGGCGAGACGGACAAGGTGTGGGTTGAGCAGCAATGGACGGCGGTGAAGGTCGACGATGACCTCAAAACCGTGGCGCTACACAACGACCGGTCACAGTACGAGCTGGTGCTGCAGGAAAAGCTGAAGGAGTTGGTGGTGATGCAGCATGGGAAGAACCAGGTGCTGTTCGACCTGTTCTTCGGGCAGCCGGAGTTCCAGCGGTGGATGGTGGACTACATGGCTGGGACGTATGAGGAGTTCAGGTTCGATGCAAGAGCCTAAGACTCTCAGTCGATCTACCGCGAGGCTAGCGCGAACCCGGATCACTCACCGCCGCCGGGATCGATACCTGCCACGCGATCGCCCACCTCGGACTAGATTCTGCCTCAAAAGCGCTCCACGCGGGTGGCGCAGCCCCACCCTCCGCTTCTTGGCGCTCTCCAACCCTGCGCGACGCGCAAGCACGGGATTGAAGCCGAAATCCGACGACTCAATGTGAGACTGAATCATCCTTTTCATTATCTGCGCATCCGCAGACAAGTCGTCAGTAGTTTCATTGATGAGTTTCTGCAGTCGTTGGATCTCACTGGTTTGCGATGGCGGAAGAGCCGCGACGGCCGCCCGCAATTCCTGCTCCCAATGCACAAACTGAACCAGTCGACTCCTAGCCTCGGTCAATTCCCTATCTAGTTTCTGCCACACCTCAGTATTTGGTTCGACAGCTTCCAGATCGCGAACAAGCCTACGGATTGTGTCGCGAAGTTCGATCGACTCAGATTCACAGATCTCGAGACCTTGTCGACTACTCTCGATGATCCTACTTCGTTCGGCATCCAAACGAATGCTCCGCTCCAACATGCGTCGATTTCTCCTTTCAACTATAAGCCATCTGATCCGACGGCCAAGGTGGTTCACCACCAATGCCGAGATGACGGGGGTGGCGACTCGGAAAGCAATCTCAATCGCTGGAGCAATGAGCAGAAGTGACATCCCGAACGATATGACAAACAGACTCGAACTCACCAACCACCCTTGCGGTTGATAGAGCCCAGCCAGGACCCGCATTACGCATACCTCGACAATCCAGCAGGAAATCATGAACCCGACCCAGAGCAAGCCTTGAATCACGCGAGCCCACCGCGGCTGCTCGTACCAGCGTTGCCCGACAAATCGAAGTTCCACGATAACTGCGAGCGCCAGCACTGGCACGACGGCAGCCACGGTGGCCCAGTAGGTCTCCATGTTGAAAGTGTGCCATACCCTGACGGATAGGCAATCACAAGCGCGGAGACCAAGCAGGCGAGTCTGAATGAACGTCGGCCTTCAGCTACTCCAGACCCCTAGGCCGCAGAAAGGCGAACAACTCCTCCGCGGTAACCCCCGCTACAACTTCGGGATTTGGTCCCGGAAGGTTCGCGAGGATGTCCTTCAGAGACCGTGATGCGCTGCCTCCGAGCACGATGCCGTCTGCGAGAGGCTTGCCGACACGACGACCGTGTCCGGCTCATCTGCTTCAGGTTCCCCGTCGGGTGCAAACACATCGCTCACACCCTTTCCGCCATCACCAGCTCCGCCAGCGGGATCAAGTCGTCCCCACGCTCCAGCGCCCAGAACGCGAACCCGGTCATGTTCGTCACGTCCAGGTGGTGCGCTGCCTCGTCCAGCGAGTCGAACACTTTGGTGCCGTCAATGACCAGTGCCCCGTCGTCGTTGATCACGGCGTCGACGACCCACTCGGGGTCCACGGGGTCGAGCAGGTCGCCTGGCCTGAGCAGTTCCTTCTCGACAAGCTCGACCAGCGTCGGTTCCTGAACGGTTTCACGGGCCTCTGCGGATGGCTCTACCGGCTGCGCGATGCCCCCTGAAAGCTGGATGAATGCGTCCCGGGTCACCTCCGCCATGAGCGACCGTCGCGCAGAGAGGAACTCGTCATACTCCATGTGCTCCCATCCCTGCGGCAGGGCATGGAAGTACATCTGGTTCGCGAGCCACTCATCATTCTTGGCACGTGCGGCGACGAGGTTTGGCCAGTACTCCGCGGGGGCTTTGTTCGAGATCGTGATGTTCGTGCTCCAGTCCGTGGGCGCGAAGTTGCCGACCTGGTTGATGCGCTTGATGTCAGTGATGCCCAGCACCTTCTCCTGGTAGTCGCGCGGGAACAGATGATGCAATTCTGTGCCCTTGACCGCCGGCTGCGACGGGTCCATCCAGTCGCGCACGCGGGAGTCGAGCATGAACATCGGGGCGTCCAGCACGTTGAGCGATGCGAGGTAGCACTGGTAGTGGGGCGACAGTCCCGGACCTGAGGTGATGAAGTGCTGCGGCAGGCTGTACCGCCAGAAGTCCGGCGTCAGCTGCCCGCCGATGATCTCGTTGAGCACCCGGACGAAGCCCTCCGCATCGCCCCGCTCAACGGCTTCGAGTCGGTCCAGATCCTTTTGGATCTGCGATTCCGACGACCCGGTATAACGCGCGGTCAGCTGCGACATGAACAACCAGCGGGCGATGAGGGTGCGCAGTTCGGCGAGTGGGACCGCGTAGCGAGTGCGTCCCAGCAGGAAGATCACGTAGCTGTAGATGATGTTCATGTTCGACGTGACGTTCTGGGCCGATCGGAACCCAGCAGTCTGGATCGCGTGGATGTACTCAGTCCAGCTGACCTTGTCAGTCACGATCGGCAGCGCTGCCTTGAGCTTGCCCAACTCCGACTCCTGACGCTCCGAGTTCACGAAGCCTGTCGTCGGGTCCTTGGCCTGCAGCGCAGCGTACGCGTCCTGCAGCCGGCCGCGACGCTGGCCAACGGCCACCATCGCCCGCACCAGGTGCCCTGTTTCCACGGCGATGTAGGGGTTGTACGCCGTCCAGTTCACGCGCTTGCGACTGATCTCCGATGCACGCTGGGGCGAGATGCGCGAGTTGCGGGCGAACTCCTCGATCGCCTCGCGACCCTCGGGCCAGAAAACACTGAGCCACGTCAGGATGTAGTCGTACGCCTTCAACCGCACACCCTCAGAGTTGATCCGCACGAAGACGTCCGCCACCAGCGCCTTGTCCGCCTCCTTCTGGATGTGGACGACATCGAACTGGTAGTTCTTTAGTTCGCTGAGCTTGGCAAAGACTTCTTCGATACGTTCTTCAGCATCCTCGACCAGCTCGTTGTCGCTCGCTTCGAGGCGCTTGATGAAGTCCTTCCGGGCACGGATCGGCGAGTCGAAGCACTGGGAGATGTCCTCCACCCACTGCACCGACTTGGCAATGAGCGGGGTCCTGACTTCGAACTTTTCACTGAATGGGTTGAACGAGATCGTGATCTTGCGCTCGCGGTAGGCCTCATCCCTCACTGCATGCCCCTGCATCGCAGCGAACAGGCTTGTGAGCCGCTGTTGGCCGTCGATGATCTGGTGGCTGGCGGCCAGCTCGGCACGGCCGGCGATGCTGCGGGTCTCCCCCTCGGCTGCGACGTCCCAGAACATCAGCTCACCAACCGGGTAGCCGCGGTACATCGAGTCGAACAAGTCTCTTACCTTGGTTCCCGGCCACACGAAGGGCCGCTGCAGGTCAGGGAGTTGAATGGTGCCCGTCTTCACCCCATTGACAAGCTGATCAACCTGCCACGACACAGTCTTGAAGATTGCCGCCACGATTCAAACCTCTCTGCAGATGGGTTGGCCTCACTGCAGCCAGTACACCGCATTGCGCCACAGCCCACGCCGAGAACACCAGATCAACCGGCCTTTTCACCCCGCCACACCCGCCTGCCATCATCAACCCATGGCCGACTTCACCATCACTATCTCCACCGGCACCCTCGCCAGCCCCTCCGACTCTGCCGTCCGCTTCCCCCACCGCTGGACCACCAAAGGCGTCACCGTCGACGCCCCCTTCACCGGCGGACACCTGCTGCTCCTGGCCCCGGCTGCCTGCGTCCTCAACGACACCTACCGCGAGGCCGACCGTCTCGGCATCACCGTCGACGGCGTACGGGTCATCGCCTCCGGGGGTCTGGACGAGAGCACGTGGCACTCGACAGGCATCACCTACTCGGTGCTGGTCGACAGCCCAGCCCCGATCGCCACCGTCAACGACCTCGTCGCCCTGGTCGATGCGGTCGCCGAGATCCCGAAGGCCCTGCGCGCCGGCACCACCGTCGAACGGGTCGCCCCGCCACCGCCCTGATCACCCAGCAACGTGCATCGACTGCGCCACATCTCCCTGAATCGCGCCGTTTCTCACCGGTCGATGCACATTGCTGGGCCACCTGCACGGCATGTCGCCCACGTCAGTCCGGACGCCAGGGGCTATTGACGGGCTCGGTCGTCCCGCCCGACAGCTTTGCCAAGCCGTTACCTGCCGTGGACACTCGTGTCGGTGGCCAGCCAGGTTATACCGGACGCGTGAATCGCCATCAGGGACCCGTCCAGCTGCTCGGGCACCGGCCCCCCAGAGAACCGAACCAGCGCTCCAACATCCAAGTCCTGACAAGGGGATTTGTGGTCACCTCCCAACCAAGAGCTGACAACCCCCGCCCGCGCGGACGAGGTAGCCCAGCAAGCCCTCGGTCACCGGCAACCCGTCGAGCTGCTCACGGGTGAACCAGCGCGCGTCACACCCACACCACCCACACCACGGCCGCCGCCAGCAGCACGTCGAGCACCATACAGAATTCCGCCAGCGATCGACCCACCACCCGCCCCGAGCGGTGGTGGCACAAGTCCCAGGCCGCGTGGCCCAGCAGACCCGCCGCCACCAGCAGCCCACCGACGACGGGCTCCGAACGCAGCGCGATCCACGCCACCGACCCGCAGACAACCATCGCCGCCGTCTGCAACGGGAACGCCCACCACGGCCCGTCGTGCCGTGCCACCAGCCCGACGACCGCCAGCACGGCTGCCATCCCCAGCAGCCAGGGCAACCCCTCGACGCCGAAGAACTTGTCGACGCCGACCACCACGAAGGTGACCGCGAACATCCACCAAGCAGCCATCGCACGACCGATCACCGCTGCAGCCAGGTAGACCAGCCCCGAGGCGGCCACCACCGGGGCAACGTCACGCCCGTCGCCGAGTCCGTAGACCGTGCCCGCCGCGACGAGCACCCCCAGCGCCGCTGGCCAGCTGCGCCGCCACGGCGAGCCCCCACGCCCGGCGCCCTGTGCCGCCGCACGCTCGTCCTTGGTTGCCGTGGAGCTCATCTCGCACCTCATTCACTCAAATTTCTTGAACATCACCGTCCAAGTTACGTAAACTGTACACGTCAGTTTGGTTTCGCACCACCCCCAGATTCGAGAACGAAGGAGCCCGCCATGACACCCACCACCAACGACGTCATCAACCACTTCAACCAGGCGTTCGCCGACCATGACCCCGCGCTGCTTCACGACCTGGTCGCCGAAGACTGCGTCATGGAGGCCATCCAGCCCGCCCCCGACGGCGCCCGCACCGAAGGACGCGCCGACTGCCTCGCCTTCTGGGAAGCCCTCAGCAGCGACGCGACCACCCTGTTCCGCCCCGAACAGGTCTGGATCAACGGGGACCGCGCCACGATCCTGTGGCGGTTCCACTTCGGGCAGTCGCTCGCCGAGTCCGTGCGCGGCGTCACCCTGATGCGCGTGCGCCACGGCCAGATCGTCGAGGCACTGGCCTATTCCAAGACCGGGGACGTCCCACTCGCGGCCGACACCAGCCGCTGAACCGCACCACCGCACCGCCGCACCGAAGTTTGCCGACATCAAACGTTACGACGCCGTGGACGGCGGGCCGTTGTTCTGAGCCGGCCCTGGCCCGGCCGCCCTCAGCGGCCCCAACCTGCCCGGGCGAGGAACTCGACGAGACCCTCGGTGAGCGGTTGGCCGTCGAGTTCATCGGGGGTGAACCAGCGGGCGTCGTCCGCATCATCACCGGCCAGCAGCACCCCGCCCACGACCGTCGCCGCAAAGTCGTGCACCTCATAGACCCGGCCCGGCCCGCCCGCCAGGTCGATCGCCCACAGTTCGCGTCCGACCTCGATGACCAGCCCGGTCTCTTCGAGCACCTCACGAGCCGCCGCCTGCGCCAGCGTCTCGCCGGGTTCGACCGAGCCGCCCGGCACCGACCACCGATCCTGCTGCGGCGGATGGCCGCGCCGGACGAGCAGCACGCGTCCAAGATCATCGATGACGACTGCGCCGGCGGCCAGCACACGCTTCATCGCGACTCCCTCCATGGGCATGCACCTGACGAATAAATCGCGTGACAATGACCCGTCAGCACGCCTACCGTCGATGACATGACACAACCAACTTTTGCCTGGCACCAGCCATTGGCGCACGGCACCACTGTACGCGCCGGCCCCCCTCTTGCATGGATTCGCCGAGCCACGCATTCCATCGTCCGCGCCACCCTGAACGACCACTTCGAACCCCAGGCCGACAAGGCATCCAACACCCACCGAGCCCAGATCGAGCACCAGCTGTGGGCCAGCATCAGAAACTCGATTCGCTGATGTCGGCGTCGACTCATTGCGGCGGCCGACAGATTGAAAACCCCATTTCGCCGCACGCCCCCGACAATCGACCCGCCGAGAGGTCGTTATCTGCAGATCCCACGCGGTTGAATTTGCAGATAACGACCTCGCGCTGTGCCTGCGGCCACTGACACCTGGGCGGGGACACGACGTGACGCGCAGCCCATCCCTGCACAGCCGCTGGGCGCGCCAGCCGAACCTCCACCGAGAGGTCGACATCTGCAGATCCGGACGACAGGTTCTGCAGATCGTGACCTCTCGACGAAACTGAGTGCAACCACAGGGTTGCACTCATAGCCAACGCGTGCCAGACTGGTCTGCAACCACTGAGTTGCATCCCCATCAGGAGGACACCACCATGACCACCACCCGCAACCCCGAATCGGTGATCGACGCCGACACCTTCAGCGTGCGCCGCACGATCCACATCAACGCGCCGCTCGAGAAGGTCTGGCGCACCGTGACCGAACCCGAACTCATCTCGCAATGGTTCGGCCAGGTCGAGCTCACCGGCCGCGGCACCGGAGCTGTCGGCACCATTGGCTGGCCCGGCCAGGCCCACGGCCCGATCCGGGTCGAGGCCTTCGACCCCCCGACGCACGTGTCGTACCGCTGGTGCAGCGACCTCGACACCGGCCCGGCGACCGTCGACGATGCACACTCGACGGTCTTCACCTTCACCCTCGAGGAAACCCCGGAAGGCACGCAGCTCACCGTCGTCGAGACCGGCTTCGAGACCGCCGCCGACCCTGCCGCACTGATGGCCGACCACCGCGGCGGTTGGGACGGGGAGCTCGACAAGCTCGTCGCCCTGCTCGAGCGGACCGCATGAGCAGCGAGGCGCTGCTCGACCGGACCGTGGTCGCCATGTGCAGTGCGCTCGGCGATGAGACCCGGTGGAGCATCCTCACCGCCCTGGGCGAGGGCGACGCCTCGGCGTCCGCCCTGGCCCGGCGCCTGCCCGTGAGCCGGCAGGCCATCGCCAAACACCTCGCGGTGCTGCATGAAGTCGGGCTGGTCGAGACGATCCAGTCCGGACGCGAGGTGCAGTACCGGGTGGTCGGCGCCGAACTCAGCACCACGGCCCGCCGCCTCGAGGCCATCGGCATCGAATGGGATCGCCGCCTGGCCGCCATCAAGCAGATCGCCGAAGGCCTCTGAAACGCGACCCCACCCACGCCGCGCCTACCCCTGGGGAACATACAGATCTATCCCCAGGGGCAGATGCGCCGAGGCAGTCCGCAGTGGTTGCCTCGAACCATGTCGAATGCATCCCTGCAACACACGACCCTTGCCGGGCACAGGGCCCTCATCATTGGCGCGAACGGCGGCATCGGGTCTGCCATCGCGCACGCCCTCGGTACCGCCGGAGCCGACCTGGTGCTGGCCGCACGCGACGGCGACCGCCTTGAGCAGCTGCACGCCGCACTCGCGGCCGCGGGCATGAACAGCCACGTCGTCCCCACCGATGTCACCGACGATGACGCGGTGCAGGCACTCGTCGAGCAGGCCGCCGGGTTCGACATTGCCGTCAACAACGCCGGAACCGCCCACCGGCCCACCCCCCTCGGTGAGCTGCCGATCGACGAGGCCGACCGGGTGCTGCAGACCACGCTGCGCGGCGTACTGGTGGCGATGCACCACGAGCTGGCCGCGCTGCCCGACGGCGGCTGCATCGTGAACATTGCCTCGACCGCGGGCCTGTCCGGCGCACCCGGCATGGGCGCCTACGTCGCCGCCAAACACGCCGTCATCGGGCTCACCCGCACGGCCGCGCTCGACTACGCCCACCGTGGCATCCGCGTCAACGCCGTCGCCCCCGGCTCGATCGATTCGGGACGGATCAGCGCCCAGCCCGACGAGACCCGGCGGCTGATCGCGGGCACGGCACCACTGGGCCGGCTCGGCCACCCGGACGAGGTCGCCGCCGCAGTCGCCTGGCTTGTCAGCCCTGCGTCGTCCTATACCACCGGCACCGTGCTGACTGTCGACGGCGGCAAGGGCGCACGCGGCGCCTGACCAGATCACCCCAGGAGGAACCATGACCACCCCCGACAGCCCACCGGCTGCGGCGCAGCTGCAGTACGTGCACCTCGAGAAGCTTTACGGGTACCTGCCCGGCCTGGCCATGAGTCTGCCGGCGATCCTCGGCATGACACCCGACGAGTACGCCCGCATCCGTGACGGGTTCGATGCACAGGCACGCACTGCCGCGTACGCGCTGCTGCGTGGCGCGGACTTCGCCGACGCCGTCACGCGCCTGCCGTTCACGCGCGGCGCACGCATCCTCGCCGTCGGCGACAGCGTCACCGACGATCTGCAGTCGTGGGCCGAGATCCTGCGGCACGCACTGACCCTGGCCCGACCGGACGACGACCTGACCCTGGTCAACGCCGGCCTGTCCGCCCACACCACGGCGATGGTGCTGCGCCGCTGGCCCTCGATGCTCCACCCGGCGCCGGACTGGATCATCTGTGGGCTCGGCGGCAACGACGTCACCCGCATCGCCGGTGGCAAGCCCCAGGTCTCGTTGGCCGAGAGCATCGCGAACCTGGTCGAGCTGCGCCGCATTGCCGCCGAACGCACGAGCACGCGCTGGGTGTGGCTCACCCCGGTCCCGGTCGATGAGCAACGCATGGCAGCACACCCGGCGTTCCAGTTCGGGTCCAGCAGCTGGCACAACGCCGACATCACCGCGTTGGCCGATGCGGTGAAGGCGTTTGACGACCCGGTCGTCGACCTGGTGCAGGTGTTCGGCGTGCCAGCGCGGGCCGACCTGCAGGGACCCGACGGCGTGCACCCATCACTCGCCGGTCAGCAGGCGATCGTCGCGGCCCTGGTCGGGGTGCTGACGTCGTGACCCGTCGCCGGGTGTGACGAGTCCGTTGTCGAAGGCGAAGACCACCGCCGCGGCCCGGTCTCGCAGGTCGAGCTTGGTGAAGACATGGCTGACGTGGGTCTTGACAGTGCCCGCGCCCACGTACAGCCGGGCGGCGATCTCGGAGTTCGACAGCCCCGCCCCGATGAGGGTGAGGACGTCCCTCTCTCGTGGCGTGAGCGATCGACAGGGGTCCCCTGCCACGAGCGGTGATTGGAGCGGCATCGGCCTCATCCTCCCAAGAACTTGGACTTCGCTGCCCACCTTAGGTACTCGTACGGGGCTGTTCAAGAAGATTCCAGCCGTGGTGCGCGAAGCGCTCATCGAGAGGCCACTTTCTGCAGATCCGGACGACGGGTTCTGCAGATATCGACCTCTCGAAGGCCGCCGTAGGCCTGGGCAACGGTCGTCCGGGCCGCGCAGGAGTCATAACCCCTCGCGACGCTTGCGGCGGAGAAGACAGCGGCGCTCGGGCGGCACAGCAAGAACACCCACAGTCAGTGCCAGCGGAGCTCCACGTGCGTGTGCTCCACGATCGAAGACACCGATACCGACGTGAAATAGGCGCCGACGGGCCCACCCCCGACCCCGGCCAGGGCACCCAGACCGTCAGCTGTCAAGGTTGCCAGCACATGTGCCGTGCTGGCACGGGCGTCCGAGTCCGGGGCGGGCATCGCGGCATCGCTCGCCAGAACCGCCAGCACGGCGAGGCAGGCCGGCCCGGACGTCGCATCCTGGCTGGCCTCTTCGAGGAGGGCCCGCAGGCGCCCTTCCAGCGGAGCCAGCCCGGTCGCCGAACCCAGCGCCGCCCGCACCGCCTCGAACCCGCTGAGCAGTCGTGTGGCATCCACGGCGGTGATGTAACCCAGCCGTTCATAGATCGGCAGCAGACCCTTGACCAGGCCCAGCACGCCGCCGCCATTCTCGTCGGCGAGCTGCTCCAGACCACGCAGCACCTCGTCGTGGATGGCTCCCGCAGACAGCGCTTGCGCCCGCGCCTGGTCACCCGCGCCCATCAGCGACTCGCCGGGCGAGAAACCGGGGGGAAGTGTCAGCCATCCGGGCAGTGCGATTGATGCAGCCATGTCGTTCACATCCTTCTGCAGGATCACGAATAGGTGACGTGGACATCGAGATGCGCGGCCACGTACGACGCGGCGACGCAGCTGGCCACGCCGCCGAGGAAGAACATGCCCACCGCATCCGCGGCCCCGATCTCGGCGGCTGAGGGATCATCGACCATGCGCGTCCCGCCGCTTGCGGCCACGCTGAGCACCTGTAGGGCGAAGGGCGTCGAGTAGGGGTCCGCGACCGCCTGTGCGTACAGGTCATGCAGCACCGACGATGCCGACTCGCGTGCCGCCTGCGTGCCGCCACCTGCCTTCTCGAACGCCTCGAAGCAGGCCATGATGCGCCCGGCGTCGGCGGCGGTCACATGGCCGAGGGACTGGTATTCGGCCAGCGCCCCTGTGATGACCCCCATGAGCCCACCGCCGTTGGCCTCGCCGAGTCGGCGCAAGGCTGCCACTGACTCCGCGTGCGCCGCACCCAGTCCCAGTGCGAATTGCCTTGTCGCGGCATCATTCCTCCACGCCGGGGATTCCGTGGGCGGCACGGGCGCGAACGGTGGCGGGAACAACGCCGACCACCAGTCCGGAAGGGGGATTGCCAGCGGTTCAGCCATGCCGCACCTCGCCTCACGCGAATGCCATCAACGGTTCGTAAATGGTACTAAAATGCTACGACTTCCCTGGCCTGTTGGGAAGAGGTGGCAGACCGTCACTCCCCGCGACATGCAACAACCCCCGCCCTCTGCAGGACGGGGGTTGTGTGGTGGAGCTAAGGGGATTCGAACCCCTGACCTTCTCATTGCGAACGAGACGCGCTACCAACTGCGCCATAGCCCCTTCACCGCCGAACATCTCGACAGCGTCCTACAGACTACACCTGCCCCTGCCCGACCCACAAAACCACCCTCACCCCAGATCGCAGGACGCCGTGCCGCCCGGCAGCCGGTGCCGGTGGCGCGCCACCCACGTGTACACGGGCCGGGCGACCACCTGCACAGCCCGGGTGCGCAACACCCGCCCGACCAATCGCCACCCGACCCACCGGCACGACACCAGCGCCTCGGCGATCGCCGCCGCGCCCCACACCACGCTGCCGTCCGACCTCACATACGGCACCTCGACCATCGCGCGCTCGACATCGACGCCAGCGGCATCCACCCCGGGCGCCGTGACTGCCTCGTCCAGCACCGAGAACGGACGCACCGCACCCCGCGACCGCCGCGCCAACCAGGTGGCGCAGCGGACGCAGAACCCGCAATCGGGGTCGTAGAGCAAGACCCCGCCCTCGCGCTGATCAGGCGTGCTGGTCCTCCGCATGCTGGGCCGGCTGGTGCGACCAGGCCGGGGGCTCGTCGTTGCCCGCCTCGTCATCCGACTCGGCGATCTCTTTGGTGGCGTGCACCTTGCCCGCGGCGTGGTGCACCGGCGCATAGACCGTGTACAGCTGCAGCGGCTCGTCGCCGATGTTGGTGACGTTGTGCCAGGTGCCGGCGGGCACCAGGATGCAGTCGCCGTCACCGACCTCGCGCTCGAAGTCGAGGTTGTCCTGCGAGGGCCCGATCTGCACGCGGCCCCGACCGGCGTCGACACGCAGGAACTGGTCGGTCTCGGGGTGCTCCTCGAGACCGATGTCATCGCCCACCGGGATCGACATCAGCGTCAGCTGCAGGTAACGACCGCTCCAGGCCACCGTGCGGTAGGTGTGGTTGTTGACGGTCGCGTGCTCGAGGTTGAAGGAATCGG
Source organism: Aestuariimicrobium sp. G57 (assembly GCF_050110855.1). Lineage (NCBI taxonomy): Bacteria > Bacillati > Actinomycetota > Actinomycetes > Propionibacteriales > Propionibacteriaceae > Aestuariimicrobium > Aestuariimicrobium sp. G57. Next base: position 266,040 of record NZ_JBNINW010000003.1, read on the forward strand.
GATGTGGTCCGTTGTCACTGATGGCTGCATTCATGGCGGGTCTCCTTCCAACGGGGCACTTCACCGGTGAGTGCCGTTGTCACGATGCTAGTCGGCGTCCCGACAGCGCACCGGGACGGGGTGGACAGCACAGATGCCGACCTCCCGGTGACCTCCACCGTTCCCCGGACCAGCCGTTCGGCAGCTGACCCTGCTCACATATCCTCGAGGTCATGCGCCTAGGAATCGACCTTGGAACCACCCGAACCCTTGTTGCCCGCGTTGACCGCGGCAACTACCCGGTGGTGACCTTCTTCGACGCCGAGGGCGACGCCCACGACCACTTTCCCAGCGTCGCCGCCCACCACCCCGAACGAGGACTGCTGTTCGGGTTCTTGGCCCTCGAGGCGGCCCGCACCGATGACCTGAGGGTCATCCGCTCGATCAAGCGCCGCCTGGCCTACCCCGACGTGAACACCCAGACCACGATGAGCATCGGTGGCCAGCCCGTGCCCATCGTCGATGTGCTGGCCGGGTTCCTCACTGCCCTGCGCACAGCAATCATTGAGCAGTCGTCGATCACGGACGAATTCGGTGCCGACGAGGACATCGAGACCATGATCGCCGTGCCTGCACATGCCCCCGGCGTGCAGCGCTACCTGACGCTCGAGGCGTTCCGCCGGGCCGGGTTCGACGTGCTGGGTGTGGTCAACGAGCCCTCGGCCGCAGGGTTCGAATACACCCACCGCCAACCGCGCACGCTCAACTCGAAGCGCACCCAGGTGATCATCTACGACCTCGGCGGCGGCACGTTCGACTCGTCGCTGATCAGGGTCGACGGCACCGCGCATGAAGTGCTCGACACCGCCGGCAACAACCGGCTGGGCGGCGATGACTTCGACGTGACGCTGGCCCAGGTGGCACTCGCGACGATCAAGCGCGACCCCAATACCCTTGACGTGCGGTCATTCGAGCGGCTGGTTGACGACAGCCGTTCCGCCAAGGAGTCCATCAACCCGCAGACCCGCCGCCTGGCCATCGATGTCGACGGCACGTATGCCACGGTGCCGGTCGCCGATTTCTATGCCGAAGCGGTCTCGCTGGTCGACCGCACCGTCGAGACGATGACCCCACTGATCGGCGGGCTGGACGACCAGGGCCAGGCCAGCCTCGGCGACACCGAGGTCGCGGGCATCTACCTGGTGGGCGGCGCCTCAGGACTGCCGCTGGTGGCCCGTCGCCTGCGCGAACAGTTCGGCCGACGGGTGCACCGCTCGCCGTACCCTGCCGCGTCCACGGCCATCGGCCTGGCAATCGCCGCCGACGAGACGGCCGGGTTCAGCCTGCGTGACCGGCTCAGTCGCGGCTTCGGGGTGTTCCGTGAGGCGGACGATGGACAGGGCATCAGCTTCGACCAGATCTTCGACCGCACCACGGTGACAGGCGAGGACACCTTCGAGGTGATCCGTCGCTACCGCCCGCAGCACAACATCGGTTGGTTCAGGTTCGTCGAATACGCCCACGTCGACAGCCACGACCTGCCCACTGGTGACATCGTGCCGTTCGCCGAACTGCTGTTCCCCTATGCGCGTGAGCTGCGCGGCACCGACCTGACCGAGGTGCCGGTGAAGCGGGTCGGCGAGGGCCCGATGATCGAGGAGCGCTACCTGATCGACCCGCACGGAATCGTCGAGGTGCATGTGACCGACCTGAACAACAACTACACGATCAGCCGGGTGCTGGGCGAGAACGCCTGAGCCGTCAGGGGTTGCGCTCACTCCCCCACGGCGCGGGGGCGTTCGACGGCTTCGGTCAACGAGACCGAATGCTCGTCCACCTGTTCATCGCGCGCCTGCGCGGTGACCGGGGTCGGGTCGGGCGCCGTCAGCGTGGGCATCGACAGGTCGATCGTGCGCACCGTGCGCGGCACCATCGGCTTCGACACATAGGTCGGGGCGGTCACGGGGATCGGGTCCCACAACGAGCCGGTCGCCTCAATGGGACCGCTCAGTTCGACCGACTGTTCCTGGGCGGTCTCGACGGGCTGTCGCAGGTCGTTGACGTCCAGGGCGATGGTCTCGTTCTCCCAGCCTTTTCCCAGCTGTTCGAGGCGGGCGTCGAGCTGGCGGTTCAGTGCGACGGTGCTGAACCGGGCGAGCACCAGGAACACCGCGAGCAGCCCCGCGGGAATGACCGGAACCCACCAAGGCACCGGCACCCACGGCAGCGGGTCGAGCGCGACGAGCCCGATGGTGACGAGGGTGCCGGTCAACAGCAGCAGCGTGACCCGCAGGCGCCGGCGGGCAGCGACACGGTAGATCTCGCGCACCTCGGTGATGGCGGCAGCGCGGGTCAGCGGCGTCGACAGCTCGAGCTCAGGGTCGCTCGACTCGGTCGAGAACGGGTCTGACGAACGCTTCAGGATCGTCATCGAGTCACTGAACCGGTCGGGTTCAGCCTCGTCAGTCAGCGTTTCGCGCCGCGAGGCGAGCCACGGGATCAGATACGCGAGCCACCCCACGACGAGGATGGCAAATATCAGTCCCGAACCCATGCCGACAACCGTAGGCGCAGCGGCCCCCTTGGTGGTCGAGCCGGGGCGGCGTGTTGGCAACCGGGGGGTGGTGCGGTTCTTTGGTCAGTTCAGTCGAGCGGCCACACCTGCACCTGCTGCCCCGCCGAGACCACCTCGGTGAACTCGTCGAGCAGCACCAGTGCATTCACGCTGGCCAGGTCGGACAGGTGCGCCCGGTCACGCCCGGGGCTGAGCTCGACGAACGACGTGCCGTGGTCGGTGGTCAGGGTGCCGCGGGCGAACTCGAAGACACCGGGCTGCGAACGCAGCACGCTGCGGGTGATGGCGCGCACCGGTGGCAGCACATGCGGTTCGATGCCCATCAGCTTGCGAATCAGGGGCCGCACGAAGTTCTGGTAGCCGACATAGGCACCCACCGGGTCGCCCGGCAACATCACCATCGGCACCAAGTCATCGCCGATGAGTGCGAAGCCCTGGTGTCGTCCGGGAACCATGTTGACCTCGGCGAAGTCGGCGGCGCCCAGTTGTGGGATGACCTCGCTGAGCACGTCGCCGTCCTCTTCACGAAAGCCGCCGGTCGAGATGACCAGGTCGGCGCGGATGAGCTGGTCAGAGATGGCCTCGCGCACCTCGTCCGGATCTTCGCTGACCACCCCGAGGCGCCACACCTGGCAGCCCTCGTTGCGGGCGGCCGCGGCCAGCATGTAGCCATTGGCGTCGTGCACGTGGTGGTGGTCGGGCAGGTCGCGTCCGGGTTCGACGAGCCCACGGCCCGAACTGATCACCACGATGCGGGGACGGGGCCGCGCCAGCACCTTGTCGATGCCCACCCCGGCGAGCAGCCCGACCATGCGCGGGTCGAGCACGGCACCGTGCTGGACGAGCAGTTGACCGTCGGAGACATCGGTGCCCGCCACCCGCACGCCGTCACCGGCGCGGACGAGGGTGTGCACGTGCAGTTCCGGGTCGTCACCCTGGTCGACCACGGACGCATCGCCGAGCCCGATCACGGCGTCGGCACCGATGGGCAGCAGCTGGTTCTCATCAACCTGGGTGGCCGAACCCGGCGGCAGTTCGTCCTCAGCGCCCAGACCGGTGACCAGGTTGAGGATCACCCCGTCGGCGTGCAGGTCATCGGTGCGCAGCGCCCACCCGACGACTGCCGCGGTGCTGGCCGGCGGCAGCGGCCCGGGCGCGCTGATCTCTTCACAGACGGCCAGGTCGAGCGCGTCGAGCAGTTGCATGCCGAACGGCGACAGCGGTTCGACAAGGCTCAACAGGTAGTTGCGGTGGTCGGTCACCGAACGCAGCCCATCGTCGCCCGCGGGCGGCCCCGGGGGCAGCGTCGGGCGCGGCTTGGGGGCCACGGGCTCGTCAACGGGAGCTTTCCTGCCGAACAGTCGCATGCGAATTACGATAGGTGAATGCCACCTGAACTCCGCGAAGCACACTCCCGCCCCGGGCAGACCGGGGTGACGGAGGTCGACTTCGAGGTGGCCTCAGCCAAACGCGAACTGCGCCGCCAACTGCGCGAACGCCGCCGTGGCGTGCCTTCAGGCGCCCGGCAGCGGCATGACGCGGCACGCACCGACCTGCTGGTCTCGATGATCCCGCGCGAGGCGGTGGTGGCGCTGTACCTGTCGCGTGGGGACGAGCCGCGCACCACCGATGTGGCGGCCGTGCTGTGGCGCCGCGGCCAACGGGTGCTGGCCCCGAAACTGGCCGATGGCCTGGGCGGCATGCGGATGCCGCCCACATGGGCGTGGTACCGCGGCCCGTCGGATGTCAGGAGCGGCTACCGGGGCATCCCCGAGCCGTCCGGGCCCGGACTGCCCGGTTCGGTGCTGCGCGAGGCCGATGTGGTGGTGGTCGCAGCGCTGGCGGGCGGCCGCGACGGCACCCGGCTGGGTCAGGGTGCCGGCTGGTTCGACCGGGCGCTGGATCATGCTCGTCCGGACGCCGAGGTGTGGGTGCTGGTCGACGAGGACGAGGTGCGCGACACGGTGCCGAGTGCGCCGTGGGATGCATTCGTGGACCGGATCATCACCGAGGCGGGCGTCATTCGCGTCGGGGCGCCGTGAGGTGACGTGCCTGGGTCGACCATGCTGGGCTGTTCGCTGAGGGCTGGTGGCTGGCGGCGGACGCGGATGCAGTGATCCGGGGCTGGAATTGTAGAATTGGGCCCAGGCTTGGGCCCCAAGGGGTCCGCCCACCCACGCTCCCCCGTCATGTCGTCCCAGTTTCAGGATTCGCCCATGCCCACGTACCAGTACCACTGCAAGAGCTGTTCCACCGACCTCGAGGTGGTGCAGAAGTTCACCGACGCGTCGCTGACCGAGTGCCCCGAGTGCCGCGGCGAACTGCGCAAGGTCTACGGCGCGGTGGGTGTGGTCTTCAAGGGCTCGGGCTTCTACAAGACCGACAACCGGACGAAGGATTCCTCGGGTGGCGGCTCGGCCGCACCCAGCGCCCCCACGGCGGACTCGTCCGCCACCACTGGCAACAGCTCCAGCAGCGAGAAGTCGGGCACGACTGCTGCTGCCCCGGCGGCAGCGGCGTCGGCTTCGTCGTCCAGCGCGGCGAGCACCCCTGCGGCAGGATAGCCCACCGCGGGCAGCGCTGGGGCGTCGAACCCTCTGCCTGTGGATGAGCGCGATTCCGCAGATAGTCCTGTGGACAAGCGGCACTTTTGCCGGATTGCGCCCATAACCGTGGTGTGAGCGAATCGAACCACTCCCCTGTTGCTGTACCTGCGCGACCGGGCTGGCGCACCCGGGCCTCGCTGTTCGTGCGGTGGCACCGCCGTGCGTTGGCCGCGGTGGCGGCTGCCGTGCTGGTGCTGGCCACGTTGACGGCGCTGTCGCCCTCACGTGCCGGTGGCGTCCCCGTCGTGGTGACAGCCACCGACCTGCCCGCAGGGCACAAACTCGCGGCGTCCGACCTTGTCGTGACGCACTACCCGGCCGATCTTGTGCCGTCGGGCGCGATCGGCGACCCGGCGGCCCTGGTGGGTCGGACGATGGTGGCGGCCGCTGGCCGGGGCACACCGCTCGGCCCGGGCAGTGTGCTCGGGGCAACCACACTGCCGAAGGGACGCATGCTGGTGCCGGTGCGGGTCGATGACCCGGCCGTGCTGGGGCTGTTGCGCCCCGGCGAACTGATCTCAGTGCTCGGTGCCGACGATTCCGGCACCCCGGTGGTGCTGGCCAGACGGGTGCGGGTGGCGGCCGTCCCGGGCCCGGCGGATGCCGGCGGGCTGGGTGGCGCAAGCTCGTCCGGGGGCATCGTGGTGGTGGATGTCGATGAGAAGACGGCCGTGACGCTGGGGGCCTGGGCGGGCAACCCCGGGTTGTCGGTAACGCTGGGATGACGCTTGCTGAACGGCTGACGACGGCCGGGTGAACACAGCCTGAGAGCCTGAAGAGTCACTGTAGGGATGCGCGGGTTTCTCGAATCCGTTGCTGAATTTGCCGGACGGATTCGGGTACCTTCCAAGGCGGAACAGCTCCGGCTGGCCCACCTTGGGCCTGGTTCCACAACTGAAAGGAATGCCCATGAGCGGCTTCAAGGACTTCATCATGCGTGGCAACCTCATCGAGCTTGCTGTCGCGTTCATCATCGGCGGCGCGTTCGCGACGGTCGTCGAGGCGTTCACCAAGATCGTCATCGAGCTGCTGGCCAAGGCCGGCGGCGCCCCTAACTTCGACTCGTGGCACCCCGGTGGCATGACCTCGGTCGGCCCGTTCCTGACCGCCCTGGTCGCCTTCCTGATCCTGGCCTTCGTGGTCTACTTCGGCATCGTCAAGCCCTACACCGCCCTGCAGGACCGCATGAAGAAGCAGGGTGACGAGGCTGCAGCCACCGAGGTCGAGGTGCTCACCGAGATCCGCGACCTGCTGGCCACCAACCGCACCAACCCCACCGTGTGACGGTGTGATCTGACCCCTCCGGAACCCCACGCCTCGACGGAGCGGCGTGGGGTTTCATCATGTTCGGGTGCTCACACGTTGCCGTGGTGCGGCGGCCGCTCGGCCAGGAGCCGCTGTTCAGCCGGGCCGATCACCCTCGGCCCCTGGTGAACCATCGGGTGCAGCCCGTCGAGCCCCAGCTCGGCCCGCAGCACCTGCAGCATGCTGTGCAGTTGGCCCCACGAGTCCACCAGCTCGGCCGGCACCTGGTGCGGCCAGGGCAGCTTCTGCTGCTGGCAGTCGGCCCGGTGCGCCGCGAGTCGGTCGGCGGGCCAACCGTGCCCCGCCAGCCATGCCGCGACCGGCTCGTCCACAGTCGGCGGCGGCAACGTCTCACCGGTCAGCGCCACCCCCACCGCGACCAGCAACCGGGCATTGCGCCCAGCCACCCAGCCCTCAACCACCCAGCCCTCAACCACCCAGCACCGTCCCGTCGGGCACGTGCCCCGCCTGGTCGGCCGACAGGGTGACATCGCCGACGACGGTGACCCCGTGCCCGAAGCCCCAGTCGCCGTTCACCTCGAACGAGTTCGCCCCCCGCAGCCCCACAGGCCCCGCAAAGCGGGCGTCGAAGTCCTGGACCAGCTTGTAGTAGTCCCCGTCCAGCTTCACCTTGACCGTGCTGTCGGTCGTCGCGACCAGCCGGTAGTCCTCATCGAGGTCATAGAGGTCCGAACGCAGCAACAACAACTCGTTGGTGGTCTTGACGGGCAAGAACCGGTCGCGTCCGACACAGATGGCAGTCGCACCCTCGAACACCTCGACGGCAGCGCCCATCGCCGACTCGATCTGGATCACCTTGGGCGAGGTCTTGTCAGCCGGGTCGACCGTCTTCTCGTTGCGGATCAGCGGCAGCCCCAGCACCGAGTCACGCTCGACCAGCGCATCGCGCAACCTGACCAGGTCGAACCACAGGTTGTTGGTGTGGAAGAACGGGTGGCGGTGCTCGTCGGTGAAGTAGTCCATCTCGTCGGGCGCCGTCTGGGCGGTGTCACGCAGGATCAGCTGCCGGTCGGCCTTGCGGATCGCCAGGTGGCCACCCTTGCGGTCGTTGACGGTGCGGCGGCAGACTTCGGCGGCATACGGTGCCCCGGACGCGGCGAACCAGCCCGCGATGGTCGGGTTCGGCGCGGTGCCCAGGTTGTCGCCGTTGCACACGTTGGCGTAGCGGTAGCCGGCCTCGATCAGCTGGTCGAGCACCCCCGAGGCCTGCAGCGCGATGTACAGGTCGCCGTGGCCGGGCGGGCACCATTCGAGCGTGGGGTCGGTCGGCCACTCCACGGGCTCGAGGCCGTCGGCCGTGAGTTTGGGCTCCCGGTTCTGGACGAACCCCAGCGGCAGGCCGTCGCGGGCCAGTTCGGGGTAGGCCGCCAGTGCCTGCTCGGTGTCGTCCGCGGTGCGGAACGAGTTCATCAGCAGCAGCGGCAACCGCACACCGTACCGCTCGCGGGCGGCCAGCACCTGGCGCACGATCACGTCGAGAAAGGTCAGCCCGTCACGCAGCGGCAGCAGGTTCTTGGCCTTGTCGAGGCCCATCGAGGTGCCCAGCCCACCGTTGAGCTTGATGATGACGGTCCTGTCGAGGGCCTCGCGCGCGGGAGCGTCGTCCACGTCGACATCGGCGAGCATCGGCGGGTCGAGCAGCGGCTCGATCGAGTCTTCAAGGATCAGCCCCGTCTGCCCCGATTCGAGCTGGCGGTAGTAGTCGCTGAAAACCCGGATGGCGGCCTCGGGCAGACCATCGGCGCGCATCTTGGCCTGGGCATTGACAAGTCCTGCGTCACTCATGACCGCAGCCTAGCGAGTTGGCCGCCCCCGAGTCGGGGCACTACGCTGGACGAGCCCCGCGTCGACACACGCGCCGCGCACAGGGCCCTGTAGCTCAGGGGATAGAGCAGAGGTTTCCTAAACCTTGTGTCGCAGGTTCGATTCCTGCCAGGGTCGCCGCCAAAACGAACAACGGGCCGCCACCAATTGGTGACGGCCCGTCGTTGTTGTCCCGGCCCGGAGCACGGGACCGGGAGGTCCACAGGGCTCAGCCCTGGGCAGCCTCGGCCTTGGCCTTCTCGAGGTCGAGCTCCTTGACCTGCTCGATCAGCGAGTCGAGCTGCTTGCCGCTCAGCATGCCCGCCTGGCGGAAGACGAGGTTGCCTTCCTTGAACGCCATGATGGTGGGGATCGAGGTGATCTCGAGGCCGGCGGCAACGTCACGCTCCGCCTCGGTGTCGAGCTTGGCGAAGGTCACGTCGTCGTGGCGGGTCGACGCATCCTCATAGATCGGTGCGAAGCGCATACACGGACCGCACCAGCCGGCCCAGAAGTCGATCAGCACGATGTCGTTCTTGTCAACGGTGTCGGCGAAGTTTGCCGCGTTCAGCTCAACGGTGTTGCCACCCATGGGTCCTCCTCAGAGTTCGGTTCGCCCGGTTTCGGGGGCGCATACGACAGGTCAAACACTCGCAGGTGCTCAACTATTCCGCTGCTTCACCGCCACCACGCGCCGGATCGGGATGGGCACCCGCAGGGTGCCATGATCGGCGATCCGCTCCTCCATCCAGTCGACGACGGCGCTGACGCGCTTGACCTGTGCCCCGCGGGGCAGGTAGAGCGCGTGCAGCAATTGCTCGGCATCAGCGCGCCCGTTCACGTCGAAGTAGTAGCGCTCACGGGCGTCCTCGACCTTGCGCAGCCCGTGCGCGGCCAGCAGTGGCCCCATCGACATGTCGAGCCGCACCGGGAACCTCGGTGGCCCCGCCAGCCGTGCGGTCAGCTGGCTGACCAGCCTGAGGTCGTCGACATTCAGCGGCCGGTAGGTGGGCACGATGCCGGCGAACAGTCCGCCGGGACGAAGCACCCGGGCGACCTCGTCGAGCAGGTCACCGGTCGGCTGGATCACGGCCAGCGCCACCGACGAGACCACGGCGTCGGCCACGCCATCCGCCACCGGCAGCACACGCGCGTCCGCCCTCGCCCAGGGGCCGGGGCCGAGCTTGGTGGCATGGCGCAGTTCGTTCATCGACAGGTCGATGCCGAGCACGGTGCGCCCTTCGGCGGCGAGCGTGCGCCCCATCGGCCCCGAGCCGCAGCCGACGTCCACGATCCTGGTGGCGGACGAGCTCACGGCGCGGGCCAGCCACTGGTGCGGGCTGTGGTTGCCCGCGCGACAGCGCCCCAGCACGTCGGCCGCCACCCCCGGACGTTCATGGTGGAAGCGGTCGATGTAATCGATCCAGTCGGCCATGTTCCCCACACTAGACCCGCTCGGCCCCGTCCGGGATCGTCCGTTACCGGGCGTGACCCAGCACCGTGACGATGTCGTCGGCGATGTCGTGCAGCAGTCGCCCCGGGCCGATCTGGCGCTTGCCGATGACCGAGACCAGCAGCGAGAGCCCGGGCAGGGCCTCGTCGGCGGGAATGGTGTAGCGCTCCTCGTCGAGGGCGATCAACAGCGGGTTGCTGCCGTCGTTCCACGGGGTGGTGAGCTTCTTCCAGGTGGCGATCCAGCCATCGGAGATCTCACTGATCGACGGCACCCCGAAGAAGTGGCCCACCGGTGCATGGTGGCGCAGCGCCACCAGCGGCGACTCGACATAGATCAGCGCCAGCCGCAGCCGGGCATCCAGGTCACGCCGCTCGTCGAGGCTGCCGGCCACCGCCCACCGGCACGGGTTCGGGCACGTCGGGCCGACATCGGGACGCTGCCCCGCGTCGATGGTCTCGTGGTTCATGCCGCAGACGGCCAGGGTGTCGCCGAGCCGGGAATGGAACTTGTCGAGGTAGTTGGTGTAGCCGGTCAGGTCGCCCTTGCCGGCGTTGACCGCACGCCGCGCGGTGGCCCGCATCGCCGAGCTGTGCGGGCAGTCCGGGTCGTCGGTGCCCCACCTTTGCCCCACGTCACGGGGCAGCTTCAACGGGTCGCCGCCGTGACCGAGCCGCGGTTCCCAGGCCAACTGGCACAGGTATTCCGCAATCAGGTGCGCGGTGACCACCAGCGCCTGGGGTTCGTGTCGCTCGGCGCGCAGTTGCACCACCTCGAGCATCAGCTCGTAGAGCGGCACCAACGAGCCGAGCGCACCACGTTCCCGGGCGCGCGGCTCGACCGGGAAGCAGCACTTGCTCAGCCGTTCGCTCCAACTCCGTCCCTTGGCCTGCTTGGCCAGTTCGAGAAAGTCCTCTGCGTCGAGCGAGATCACGCGGTGGCCGATCGCGGCGAACTCGTGTGCGAGGGCCACTGCGGGGTCTGTGTCACCGGCCAGCACCCGCTGGCGCATCATCGACTCGGCAGCATCGAACCAGTGCGCCTCGGCCAGCGCGACCAGCCCGGCGTTGTCCATCAGGGGTGAGCTCATGCGCGATGCCCGAACAGGCCGTCTGTGACCCAGTCGGGCACGGCCAGCTTCTGGTGGCCGGCCACCTGCAGTTCAACCTGGTCGGCCAGCGTCAGGGTGACCTCGACCCCCGGACGCACGCCTGCCGCGGCGAGCGCGGCCAGGGTGTCGTCCTCGGCCTGCACAGCCTCACTCATGCGGGTCAGCACGACGGGGGTGGGCACGCCGCCGGGGTTGACCATCGCCGAGAAGCTCTCGTTGCCGTCGCGGAACGCCGGCGCCGGATGGGTGTGCCCGAAGGCCTGCATGCCCGGGATCGGGTTGCCGTACGGCGATTCGGTGGTGTCGCTCAGCAGCGCATAGATCTTGGCCTCGACCTCTTCGCTGATCACGTGTTCCCAGCGGCACGCCTCGGCATGCACGAGCTGCCAGTCGAGCCCGATCACATCGATCAGCAGCCGCTCGGCCAGCCGGTGCTTGCGCATGACCTTCTCGGCGAGGTCCTGCCCCTCGTCGGTGAGCCGGATCGTGCGGTCCTCGGCCAGATGCAGCAGCCCGTCGCGTTCCATGCGGGCCACGGTCTGCGAGACGGTTGGCCCGCTCTGGTGCAGCCGCTCGGCGATGCGCGCCCGCATGGGCGGCACACCCTCTTCGTTCAGTTCATAGACGGTGCGCAGGTACATCTCGGTGGTGTCGATGAGTTCGCTCATGCCCCGACCCCCTCGAGCCAGTCGCCGCGGCGCATCACCCGCAGCAACGCGCCGCTGTCATCGACGACACACAGGTCAGCGTGTCGTCCGGCCACCAACTGGCCCACCTCGTCAAGGCCGTGCCAACGTGCGGGTGTCGTGGCAGCCATGATCGCCGCCTCGCCGACCTCGCGCCCGACGGTGCCGACGACGTATTCGACGGCGCCCGCCATCGTCAGCGTCGAGCCGGCGATGGCCCCGAGCGTGCCGTCGTCACCCAACAGCTTGGCCACCCCGTCGCGCACGGCAACGGTCAGGCTGCCGAGCCGGTAGTCACCGTCCGGCTGCCCCGTGGCGCTCATCGCATCGGTGACCAGCCCCACCCGGTGGATGCCTGCCGCCTCGACCGCCATCGCGATCACGTCGGGGTGCAGGTGGGTGCCATCACAGATCAGCTCGACCATCACCCGGTCGTCGGACAGCAGGAACGGGATCGGCCCCGGCTCGCGGTGGTGAATCGGCCGCATGGCATTGAACAGGTGCGTCACGACACTCGCGCCGGCATCGACGCTGGCACGGGTGGTCACCTCGTCGGCGTCGGAGTGCCCGAAGGCCACCGCGACCCCGGCCTCGCTGAGCGCCATCGTCGCCTGGATGCCGTTGCCGCGTTCGGGAGCGAGCGTCACCATGCGCACCGTGCCGCCGGAGGCCTGCAGGATGCGCTCGACAATGTCATCGGCCGGGTCGACCAGCAGGCTCGCGTTGTGGGCACCCTTCTTGGCCTCGGACAGGAACGGCCCCTCGAGGTGGATGCCGTCGAGTTCACCGGCCTCGACCAGCGGGCGCAGGCGCCCGATCTGGGTCAGCACCTCGTCGACGGGCTCCGTGACGGTGCTGGCGAACAGCGTCGTCGACCCGTGCCGCCGGTGGAAGTCGATGCTGGCGGACACCCCGGCGGGGTCGTCCGCAGCCAGGTCGCAGCCCGCGCCGCCGTGGCAGTGGGTGTCGACAAAGCCCGGGACGACCCACGCATCGACGACCTCGGCCCGGGGGTCGATGCCGGGCCGCACCTCGGCGATGCGGCCCTGCTCGACCAGCAATGTCAGCGGACGAGCCTCTGGACCGGTGTCACCGGTGACCACGCGGGTCGAGGCGATGAGCGCCGACATGCTTTCCCCCTGTGTTGTCTGTGTATGTGTTGTCTGTGCCTGCGTGTTCGCCCTGTGTTGTTGGGCTGTGGCCAGCTTAGGGCGACCCCCCGACATTTTGGACGCTGCCCAGAACAGGTTCAGCCAATAGCGTTGTCACATGGACGACGCGACCCCCCACTGGACCAGGCGCGTCAGCGTCGCGCCCGAGCGGCTCAACGGCTGGATCGACCGGTTCCGCCAGTCACACGGGCTGACCACCTGGACAGTACAGGCCGACGGCGCGGTGCTGGCCGCAACGGACGGCGCCCATGCGCGGCTGGTGAACCCGTGGGCACCGCTGGCGGCCGATGCCTCACCCGGCGAGGTGGTGCGCCACCTGACCCGCGACCGTCGACTGGGCCTGGTGCTGGGGCGCAAGTCTGCCCATGCCGTCGGTGTTGCCGAGGGCGCCGGCCTGGTCTCGTCCAAGGTCGACACGTCATACGTGCAGGGACGGACGAAAGCCGGTGGCTGGTCACAGCAGCGCTACGCCCGGCGGCGGGGCAACCAGACCGACAAGGCCGTCGACGACACCATCGAGCGCTGCCTCACCCGGCTGCTGCCCGAGGTCGACTCGCTGGACGCGGTGGTGTGTGGCGGTGATGCGACGTTCATCGCGGCGGTGTTCGCCGATCGGCGGCTGGCGAAGCTCGCCGCGCTGCGCAGCAACCACCCGGTGCTGCCGGTGGCTGACCCCCGGCTCGACGTGCTGCAGGCGTCCGTGGCGCAGTTCAGGGCGGTCGCCATCGACCTGGACGATGCGGCTCAGGGGTCGAGTCGCTGATGGCGCCACTGCCCGTCGACCAGGTCGTAGCTGACCCGGTCATGCAGTCGGCCGGGCAGGCCCTGCCAGAACTCGATGCGGTGCGGGCTGACGCGGTAGCCGCGCCACGACGGCGGGCACGGCACCTGCTGGTCGGCATACTGGGCGCTGGCTTCGGCAAATGCCTGTTCGAGGTCGGCCCGCGAGTTGCGCGGGTGTGACTGGTGCGAGACCAGTGCGGCGACCTGTGAGGCCAGCGGACGGGTGTGCCAGTAGGCCTCGGCCTCATCGCGCGGCTTGACCTCGACGGTTCCCTCGATGCGCACCTGCTGGTTGAGCGGGGGCCAATAGAACTGCAGTGCCACGCGCGGGTTGACCTCGAGCTGGTGGCCCTTGCGCGAGGTGGCGTGGCTGTAGAAGTCGAACCCGCCGTGGGGTCCGAAGTCGGCGCTGTAGGCCTTGAGCAGCAGCACCCGGGTGCTGGGCTGGCCGTCGACATCGGCGGTGGCGACGGTCATCGCGGCGGCCTCCGTGATCACCCCGGCCTGCTGGGCGGTGCGGGCACCGGTGAACCAGCGGTCGAACAGGGTCCAGGGTGAATCCGTCTCGACGATGGGTTCGCCCTGGTAATCACGTCGCGCGCTGTGCAGATCGGCCATGGGGCTATTCAACACCTCGGCGGGGTGGGGGGCGCTGCGGGGCACCACACCCGCCGGGCAGACCCCGAAGGGCTGCAGGAGGCCTCGTCCACGAACCCCGAACCTGCACACGTGACACCGGCGCCACGAATGCGCCCCGTCCCGAACAAACCAGCTGCGGACGAGGCACACGTGCCACTTGTACAAGATCGGGGCGCCCCACACCCGGGCGGGGTGGGGCCCGCACCGGCATCAGACTCGCCGAGCGGGCCCGAAGGGCTTGAGCATGCCTCGTCCACGGCCCCGCCCAGCACCCCGAACCTGCACATGTGACACCGGCGCCACGAATGCGCCCCGGTCCGGGCAAACCAGCTGCGGACGAGGCACACGTGCCACTTGTGCAAGATCCGGGGCGGACTTCACCCAGACGCGAACCACCTGAGAGCCGCCGGGCGGATCCCGAAGAGCCCGCACCAGGCCTCGTCCACGGCCCCGCCACCACCACCGAACCTGCACACGTGACACCAGCGCCACGAATGCGCCCCGGTCCGGACAAACCAGCTGCGGACGAGGCACACGTGCCACTTGTACAAGATCGGGGCGCCTTTCACCCGGGCGGGGTGGGGCCTGCACCGGCATCAGACTCGCCGAGCGGGCCCGAAGGGCTTGAGCATGCCTCGTCCACGGCCCCGCCACCACCACCGAACCTGCACACGTGACACCAGCGCCACGAATGCGCCCCGGTCCGGGCAAACCAGCTGCGGACGAGGCACACGTGCCACTTGTGCAAGATCCAGAGCCCCGCCCACCAGCCGCACCGGCACCACACCCGCCGGGCGGATCCCGAAGAGCCCCACCAGGCCTCGTCCACGACCCCGCCACCACCCACCTCAGCCCCAGCGGTGCCGAACCGTTCGACTACCAACGGTTCGGCACCGCTACAACACCCCACCCGTCCGCCAGCAACCCTGCGCACACCACCACCCAGCCCCCGATGGAAGAATCACCCCCATGAGTGCTGTGATTCCCGATGACCTGCTGCCCCTCGACGGACGCTTCGGCAGCGGCCCCGCCAAGGTGCGTCCCGAGGCCGTCGCGGCGCTTGCCCAGAGCCCGCTGCTGGGCACGTCGCACCGCCAGCCGGCGGTCAAGAACCTGGTCGCGAAGGTCCAGGACCTGGCCGCCGACCTGTTCAACGCACCCAACGGCTACGAACTGGTGCTGGGCAACGGCGGCGCCACCATGTTCTGGGACGTCGCCACCTGCTCACTGGTCGAGCAGCGCAGCGCCCACGGCGTGTTCGGCGAGTTCTCGAAGAAGTTCGCCACCGCCACTGCCCGGGCGCCGTTCCTGGCCGAGCCGGTGGTCATCGAGTCCGAGCCCGGCACCTCCGTCGTGCCCACCGCCGTCGAGGGCGTCGACCTCTATGCCTGGGCCCAGAACGAGACCTCCACCGGCGCCGCCGCGCCCGTCGACCGGCCCGAGGGCATCGGTGATGCGCTCGTCCTCGTCGATGCCACCTCGTCGGCGGGCGGCATGCACGTCGACCTGGCCGAGACCGACGTCTACTACTTCGCCCCGCAGAAGAACTTCAGCTCTGACGGGGGCCTGTGGCTGGCCTGGTGCTCGCCCGCCGCACTCGAGCGAGCCGCGCGCCTGACCGAACGCACCGACCGCTGGGTGCCCGAATCGCTCAACTTGACCGTGGCCGCCACCAACTCACGCGCCAACCAGACGCTCAACACCCCCGCGATCGCCACCCTGGTGCTGCTGGCCGACCAGTTGGCGTGGCTGGTCGACAACGGCGGGCTCGACTTCGCTGCCGGACGCACCAAGGCCTCGACTGACCTCGTCTACGAATGGGCCGACAACCACGCACTGGCAAGGCCGTTCGTGGCCCCTGAGTTCCGCTCGCCGGTGGTCGCCACCATCGACTTCGACGACACGGTCGACGCGAAGAAGCTGGCCGCCGACCTGCGCGCCAACGGCATCGTCGACACCGAGCCCTATCGCAAGCTCGGCCGCAACCAGCTGCGCATCGGCTGCTTCGCCAGCGTCGACCCCGACGACGTGCGTCGCCTGCTGACCTGCATCGACTGGCTGCTCGAGCACCGCTGAGCAACACCGCTGAGCAACACTGCCGAGCGGCATCGCTCAGTCGGCCCGGCGCCTCGGCTTCGGCCGCTTCTGCACCAGGGTCACCGCACCGGCTGCGAGCGCCAGCACCCCGGCGCCGACGATCGCGGCTGCGGTGCCGGTGCGCGCATTCGCGGGGTCTGGCGTGGTCGGCACCGGGCTGGCCGCCGTCGTGGTCTGCACGGCCGAAGGGCTGGCGGCCGCTGAGGGGCTCGGCGTCACTGACGCGAAGCCCGTGGGTCGCGGCGTCGCGACGATCCTCGGTTGCCCGCCGCCCGTGCCAAGCATCAGCAGTTGCTGTTCCAGCCCCATCGTGATCGCCTCGCCGGTGCGGGGCACCGGCCCCAGCGCCACGGTTTTGAAGCCCACGGCGTCGACGAGGTGCAACCCGGCAGAGCCCCACATGGCCAGGGTCGTGCCGTCCGGCAGGAACACCGCATCACTGACGCCCTGCGGCGCATCGGCCACCCGGACGAAGGTGTTGGTGGCCTCGGCCGATGGCTGCCCGTCGGCCCGGTAGATGCCCGGGTTCTGGCCGCGCGTCACCACGTAGAGGTTGCCGCGCCCCGAGACGGCCAGCGCGGCCGCGTCATGCGGCCCGTCGGCATAGGTGAACGTCCATTCGGTCGGCACCACCGTGCCCACGAACGGGCGCCCGACCCGCAGCACCGTCACCGACTGCCGGGCTGCGGTGGGATCCCCGATGTCGCCCAGGTAGAGCACGCCACCGCGACTCGCCAGGGCCTGCAGGCTCGTGACCGGTTCGCTCAACTGCATGTCGCCGACATAGCTGCCCGACGCGCCGATGGCGGCAATCTGCGGTCTCGTGGGGTCGACCACTGCCCAGTAGACGCTGCGTTGCGGGTCGGCCGCCAGGCCCGTCAGCGCCAGCGGCTGGTTCAGCGTGATCGTCCGGTCCTGGGCCAGTGCGGGGG
Source organism: Aestuariimicrobium sp. G57 (assembly GCF_050110855.1). Classification (NCBI taxonomy): domain Bacteria; kingdom Bacillati; phylum Actinomycetota; class Actinomycetes; order Propionibacteriales; family Propionibacteriaceae; genus Aestuariimicrobium; species Aestuariimicrobium sp. G57. The sequence goes on from NZ_JBNINW010000003.1 coordinate 283,202, forward strand.
TCGCAGTCACCGCCGTGGCCCCGGCGAGCAGCGCCGCCAACACCGTGGTGCGGGCACCGACGCCGAACCCTGCCATGACTCCCCGTTCGCTCACGTGAACACCGCCCCCAGCACCACGAGCACAACCATGAGCACGAGTACCGCGCTCACGAGGGCCTTGCGGCTGTGGATGTTCATCCCCGCCACTTTATCCCGTCCCGCGGCGCCTGCCGGCATGGGTTACCGTAGGCACATGGGTGAGCTCCGGCTGCACGCCATCAGCGTGTACGACGTGCGGGACATGTTCGGCGCCGACGACGGCCTGGCCGCGCAGTTGCGCCAGATCGCCTCGGAGACCTTTGCCGTGCCCGCAACAGAAGAACAGTTGAAGCCGAGCATGATCCGCAAGGTCGGGCCGATGTTCCGGCGTGACCCGCTCGCAAGGGTCATTCCCACCGATGTGCCGAAGCCCACCGACTGGGAAACCCTCATCGCCGGCCGCTATGTCGAGCCGTCGCGGCTGGTGCCGTCCTGGAAGGTCGTCGATGCCTGGGTCGATGCCCGCGACTGGGGCACCGCCACCATGACACTCACCCCGCCCCAGACCGAGGCGTTCGACTTCGCGCTGACCAAGGCCGGGCTGCATTCGAGCTACAGCCTGGGCAACCTGTTCGCCAACGACGTGGCCCTGCCGATCCGCCCCGCACACGGCATGCGGGTGGGTTACGCCAAGAACCCGCACGTGCTGGCCACCGCCGACGCGCTGCGGGCGGTGCTCGACCGGGTCGACCCTGACTGGGCCGGCGGCGCCAGGTACCTGTCGAGCTTCCTCGACGCCTTCGTGGGCTGGACCGACCAGGCTCGTTCGGCCGACCGGGCGCTGCCCGACCTGTACTGCGCCTGGTGGGAGACCAGCCGCGCCGAGATGACCATCACTCCCCCAGCGGGTGAGCCGACCACGACGGGCACCCGCCGCCGCGACCCGGGCGCCGAGTTCGACCCGACTGCCCCCATGGTCACCGGACGACAGGGCCGCGCGACCGGCCGCCGGGACCTTGACCCGACGGCGCCGATCGTGACGGGACGACAGCCGCGGCGCTGAGTCGTCACCAGAGCCGCAACCAGCAGCTCAGCCCTGCGGCTTGATCACCAGCAGCAGGTCGCCGCCCTCGGTCTGCACCGTCTCGGTGACCACGACACGCTCGACCACACCGCTGATCGGCGCATTGATCGATGCCTCCATCTTCATGGCCTCGATCACCGCCACCGTGTCACCGGCGTTGACGACGTCACCCTGGGCGACCCGCACCGTCACCGCGCCCGAGAAGGGTGAGGCCACGTGTCCGGGGTTCGAGGTGTCAGCACGCTCAGCGGCCACGATCTCGGGCTTGATCGACAGGTCACGCACCCGCACCGGCCGCATCTGGCCGTTGAACTGGGTCATGACGGTGCGCTTGCCCTTCTTGTCAGGCTCGCCGATCGTCTCGAGGCTGGTGATCAGGGTCACGCCCTTGTCGAGCGAAATCGCCTGTTCCACGCCCGGCTGCAGGCCGTACAGGTAGGGCACCGTCGGCATGCCGGTCAGGTTGCCGAACTCTTCACGCGATTCGTGGAACGACTTCGTCGGGCCGGGGAACAACAGCCGGTTCAGCGCCTGCTGGCGGTCACGTCCGGCCTGGTCGAGCAGTGCCTCGTCCTCGGGGGTCAGCTCGGTCAACCGCGCCGGGTGGGCGCGACCCTCGAGTGCCTTCGTGCGGAACGGTTCGGGCCAGCCACCGGCCGGGGTGCCGAGCTCGCCATTCAGGAAGCCGATGACCGAGTCGGGAATGTCGAACTTCTGCGGGTCGGCCTCGAACACATCGGGGTCGGCATTGACGGCCACCAGGTGCAGCGCCAGGTCGCCGACGACCTTCGACGATGGGGTCACCTTCGTCGGACGACCGAGGATGCGGTTGGCTGCGGCGTACATGGCCTCGATCTGCTCGAAGCGGTCGCCGAGCCCCAGCGCGATGGCCTGCTGGCGCAGGTTCGACAGCTGGCCACCGGGGATCTCGTGGCGGTACACGCGCCCGGTGGGGCTGGCCAGACCCGATTCGAAGGGGCGGTACAGGTTGCGCAGCGCCTCCCAGTACGGCTCGAGGTCGGCCACCGCATCGGGGTTGAGCCGGGTGGTGCGGTGGCCGTGCTGCAGCGCCATGATCAGCGCTGAGGCCGGCGGCTGGCTGGTGGTGCCGGCCATCGGGGCAGCCGCGACGTCGACGGCGTCGACGCCGGCATCGATCGCGCGCAGCAGTGTGGCGGTCTGGCCGCCGGCGGTGTCGTGGGTGTGCAGGTGCACCGGCAGGTCGAAGTTCTCGCGCAGCGCCTTGACCAGGGTGTAGGCGGCGGGTGGGCGCAACAGGCCGGCCATGTCCTTGATGGCCAGCACGTGCGCACCGGCGTCGACGATCTGCTCGGCCAGCTTCAGGTAGAAGTCGAGCGTGTACAGGTCTTCGCGGGGGTCGGAGAGGTCGGCCGTGTAGCACAGCGCCACCTCGGCGACCGACGTCCCGGTTTCGAGCACGGCGTCGATGGCCGGACGCATCTGGTCGACATCGTTGAGCGCGTCGAAGATGCGGAAGATGTCGACACCGGTGGCGGCCGCCTCCTGGACGAAGGCCGTGGTCACCTTGGTCGGGTACGGGGTGTAGCCGACGGTGTTGCGACCACGCAGCAGCATCTGCAGGGCCAGGTTCGGCATGGCCTCGCGCATGCGGGCCAGCCGGTCCCACGGGTCTTCACCTAGGAAGCGCAGTGCGACGTCATAGGTCGCACCACCCCAGCATTCGACCGACATCAGTTCGGGGGCGTTGCGCGCCACGACGGGCGCGACGGCCAGCAGGTCGCGGGTGCGCACGCGGGTGGCCAGCAGCGACTGGTGGGCATCGCGGAAGGTCGTGTCGGTGACCTCGACATGCTCCGAATCGCGCAGCCACTTTGCGAACCCGGTCGGGCCCAGTTCGTCCAGCCGCTGCTTCGACCCTGCGGCCGGCTCGACCTTCGGGTCCCAGGCGGGCAGCTTCTCGGCCGGCTCGAGCAGGGTCGGCGCCTCGCCGTGCGGCTTGTTGACGGTGACGTCGGCGAGCCACCGCAGCACCTTGGTGCCCCGGTCGGCCGGGGCGCGCGAGGTCAGCAGGTAGGGCCGTTCGTCGATGAAGTGGGTCGAGGTGTTGCCCGCCGCGAAGTCGGGGTCGTCCAGCACGGCCCGCAGGAACGGGATGTTCGTGGACACACCACGGATCCGGAACTCGGCGAGCGCGCGGCGCTGGCGGTGCAGCGCGGTCTCGAAGTCACGGCCGCGGGCGGTGACCTTGACCAGCAGCGAGTCGAAGAAGCCGCTGATCTCGACGCCCGTGGCGACGGTGCCGCCGTCGAGTCGGATGCCGGCCCCGGACGCCGAGCGGTAGCCACTGATCACGCCGGTGTCGGGACGGAAGCCGTTCGAGGCGTCCTCGGTGGTGATGCGGGCCTGCAGCGCGAACCCGTTCAGGTGGATGCCCTGCTGGGTCAGTCCCAGGTCGGCCAGCGACTCACCCGCGGCGATCCGCATCTGCGAGGCGACCAGGTCGACATCGGTGACCTCTTCGGTGACTGTGTGCTCGACCTGGATGCGGGGGTTCATCTCGATGAAGACATGCTCGCCGGCGCGGGGACCGACGGTCTCGACCAGGAACTCGACGGTGCCGGCGCAGGAGTAGTTGATCGACTTGGCGAACGTCACCGCGTCGTGGCACAACGCATCGCGCAGTGCGGGGTCGAGGTTGCGCGCCGGGGCCATCTCGATGACCTTCTGGTGGCGGCGCTGGATCGAGCAGTCACGCTCGTAGAGGTGGATGACATTGCCCTGGGAGTCGGCGAGGATCTGCACCTCGATGTGGCGGGGGCGCTTCACCGCCTGCTCGACGAAGACGGTCGCATCGCCGAACGCGCCGAGCGCCTCGCGCATGGCCGCGTCGAGTGCCTCGCGCAGGTCGTCCGGGTTCTCGACCATGCGCATGCCGCGACCACCGCCACCGGCGACGGCCTTGACGAAGACCGGGAAGCCGATCTCGGCGGCCTCGCGCACCAGCTGGTCGACGTCCTGGGACGGGGCCGACGACTTCAGCGTCGGCAGGCCCGCGGCGCGGGCGGCCTCGATGGCGCGCACCTTGTTGCCGGCGAGCTCGAGCACGGCGGCGGGCGGGCCGATGAAGGTCAGGCCGTTGTCGACGCAGGCCTGGGCCAGGTCGGGGTTCTCGGACATGAAGCCGTAGCCGGGATAGATCGCGTCGGCGCCGGATTCCTTGGCGGCGCGGATGACCTCGTCGATGTCGAGGTAGGCACTGACGGGGTGGCCCTTCTCGCCGATCAGGTAGGCCTCGTCCGCCTTGATGCGGTGCTCAGCAGCGCGGTCTTCGTAGGGGAAGACGGCCACCGTCCGGGCACCCAGCTCGAAAGCTGCACGGAATGCACGGACGGCGATCTCGCCACGGTTGGCCACTAGCACCTTGGAAAACATGGGGCCCAGACTAGTGGCAGGTGCCCCGGACGACGCCAGCGCGCCAACGGGTGACCGGTCGGGGGGCGCCTATTCGGCGCGGAAGCGGGCCTCGATCGAGACGTCGAGGGTGATCTCTTCGGGCTTGATCTCGAACTCGGGCATGGGGGCACCACCGGCGCTGCCCCGCGCTGCTGCAGGGGCGGCCATGGCGAACATTGCCTCGGGGCGAGCCCCCTCTGACAGCAGTCCGGAGTCGGCGACCTGGATGGGCACGACGCTGCTGAACCCGCTGGCGGTGGCCATCAGTTCGGCGCGGCGGCGGGCCAGTCGGACGGCCTCGGCGGTGACCTCTTCTTCGAGGGCGGCCTTGGAATCGTCGGTCAGCAGCCAGTGGGGGGCGCCGAAGTTGAGGCCCTCGATGGTGCTCCAGCCCGAGGCGAGTTCTGAGACGACCTCGACATCGGTGAGCCGCACCTCGATGGTCGCGGAGGCCTCGTACAGCGGCGGCATCTGCTTGCCCTTGTTCCAGGGGCGCCACGTGCGCACGCCGACTGGTGAGATGACGAGCTTGTCGACGACCTCGGGACGGGTGTCCTTGAGCGTGTTGAGCTGTTGTGTCGCGGACGACATCAGCTCGTGCACGCGCAGGGCGGCGTCCTCGCGGTTCGGGGATTCATGGGAGGCGCGCAGGTACAGCGCGGCGATGTCGGGCTGGCGGCGGCCGATGGCTCGGGAGCGGACGGAGATCTCCATGGGTCAAGTGTGCCCGCGAATGCCGACACCACGCCGGTCACCCCACCAAGTGCACGCCGACACCCTCGCGCACACCCCGACACCCACACACAGGTGTCAACGCGCACCCAAAGGTGTCAACGTGGACGAAGCAGGCCCTCCGCCCCCCAGACCACCTCGGCACACACAGCTGCCCTCGAAAGCCAAAGCTGCCCTCGACATTTCGAGGGCAGCTTTGGCTATGACAGGCAAACGCGGGGGCTGCCTCAGATCTTGTCGATCAAGCTCATCAACAGCCCTTGGGAGAAGTACACGACGAAGGCGATCGAAGCACCCCACATCAGCGGGTGCACCTGCTTGGCCTTGCCCTTGAGCACCTTGACCAGCACCCACACGATGAAGCCCGCGCCGATGCCGGTGGTGATCGAGTACGCGAACGGCATCAGCACGATGGTCAGGAAGGCAGGGATGCCCTCTTCGATGTCGTCCCAGCTGACCTTGGTCACCTGCGCCATCATCAGGAAGCCGACATAGGCCAGCACCGAGGCCGCGGCCTCGGCCGGCACCATGCTCACCACCGGTGACAGGAACAGCGCCAGGATGAACGCCACACCGGTGACCACCGACGCCAGGCCGGTGCGGGCACCCTCGGCGACACCCGAGGTCGACTCGACGAACGAGGTATTGGACGAGACCGAGCCCAGACCACCGGCGACGGCACCGAGTGAGTCGACCAGCAGCACCTCGCGCAGCCGCGGCGGGTTGCCCTGCTCGTCGAGCAGGTCGCCCTCGGCACCCACGGCCACGACGGTGCCCATGGTGTCGAAGAAGTCGGCGAGCAGCAGCGAGAACACCACCAGCAACAGCCCGAGCACATAGCCCAGGTGGAACTTGCCGTCGGGTGAGAAAGCGCCGAGCAGGTCCACTCGTCCGAGCAGGCCCAGGTTGGGGCTGACCCACGCCGAGGCGTCGGGCAGCACGGGGCCATTGGGCGACCAGCCCGTCGGGTTGTCGGGGCCGAGGCGCGGGCCCACCTTGACGACCAGTTCGACCATGACAGCCACCGCCGATGTCACCAGCAGCGAGATGAGCATGGCGCCGGGCACCTTCTTGACGACCAGCACCACGAGCAGCAGGAAGCCGAACACGGCGATGGCGATGGGCCAGCCGATCAGCTGCCCACCCACGCCCAGTTCGAGCGGGGTACCGGCACCCTGGCGCACGACACCGGCCGAGACCAGGCCGACCAGGGTGATGAACAGGCCGATGCCGATCGAGATGGCCGAACGCAGCGCCGAGGGCACGGCCCGGAAGATTGCCTCACGCAGCCCGGTGAGCACCAGCACCGTGATCAGGATGCCCTCCCAGACGATCAGACCCATGGCCTGCGGCCAGGTCATCTGCGGGGCGAGCACGAAGGCCAGCAGCGCGTTCAGGCCAAGACCGGTGGCCAGGGCGAGCGGAAAGCGACCGACGACGCCCATGAGGATGGTCAGCACACCGGCGACCAATGCGGTGGCTGCGGCCACCATCAGCTTCGACTCGGTGATGGCCGCGTCGTTCAGCTGGGTCTTCGCGGCGTCCAGGTACATGGGGGCGCCGCTGATGAGGTTGCCGTTCTTGTCGGCAGCAGTTCCGATGATGAGGGGGTTCAGCGCGATGATGTAGGCCATCGTGAAGAAGGTGACCAATCCACCACGCACTTCGCGAGCGGTGGTCGAACCACGCTTGGTGATCTCGAAGAATCGGTCAAGTCGGCCGAGCTCGGCGACCGTTGACCCGGGGGATGAGTCCTGTTGAGTTGTGTGAACCATGAGGCAAACCCTAAACCTCACCATGCGGGTAGAGCACATTAAGCTGGTGGCATGCAGCCAGCCGAAACCCCGGACGACGCCACGCGAGCCACTGTCGAGCCCCGTCGGCGCGGGCTGGTGCAGGCGCCGGTGGCCCCCCTCGACGAGGACGGCGTGCAGGCGGCCATCATCGGCACCATCGCCTGGGCGGTGGGGCTGGTGGTGATGCTGCTGCGCGGCGACGCCGCGCCGGCGTGGTACACGTGGACCTGCGTGGCCGGCATCGGTGTGGGCGGGCTCGCGCTGGTCTACCTGGTGCGCCGCCGCCGGGTCAGGCGCGCCCAGTCAACGGCTCAGTCGAACAGCACGTCGTCGGTCTCGACCGTGTCATAGACCGGGCCGGGCAGTTCGACACCGCGCTCCTCGGCGACGACGTTCGAATGGCCACCGCAGCCGTGGTCGATGCTGACGACGCGACCATCGGCGCTGCTGAACTCGTTGGTGCACACGCCGAACTGCACGCCCAGGCTGCCGCTCAGCCGCTGGAAGTAGCCGCAGGTGATGCACTCGGCCGGGGCCTGCCGCGTCATCTGGTTGTCAGGACCGCCATCGCCGGCGAGCCAGCGTTCGACCGCCAGGTCTCGTCCTTCTCGGGTGAGCACCCGCTCACGACCCAGGCCCAGCTCGGCCACGACCGCACGGGTCGCCGACCATTCGGCCGGGTCGGCATCGGCGGCATGCTCGCCACCGGTGAACCCGGGCTCGAGGCGCGGGTCGTTGTCGAGGGTCGGCAGCAAAATGCCGGGGACGATGTCGCCGCCCTGGATGCGCTGTTCCCACGGCAACCACGCCGGGGCGAGCAGAGCCGAGTCGCCGGGCAAGAGTTCGACCTCGTTCACGGTGGCGACGCGGGCACGCGAGGCGCGCACCATCGAGACGGCCCAGTGCCAGCCCTGGTAACCAGGGTGCGTGCACGCGAACAGGTGGGTGACGGCGCGCTCGTCGTCGGCCACCACGCCCTCGTGCTCACCGACCCCGAAGTCGCCGGCGTAGGCCTCGGCGGCCACGCGGGCCTGGTCAACCGCCGCAGCGGTGACGGCGTCGAGCTTCGGCCTGCGAGTGGTGGTCGTGGTGGGTGCAGTGGTGAGCGCGGTCGTCATCACTTCTCCAGTTCTTCGGCCACGGCGCGCAGCACCTGCGCGATCTTGGCCGAATGGCGCGCGTCGGGGTGGCGATTGTGGCGGTAGTCGTTGCCGATGCCGTCGAGCAGCTTGATCAGGTCTTCGACCATCACGGCCATCTGGTCGGGCTTGCGGCGTGAGGCCTTCGACAGCGACGGGGGCGTCTCGAGCAGCGTCACCGACAGGGCCTGCTCACCGCGACGACCCTCGATGATGCCGAACTCGACCTTCTGGCCGGCCTTCAGCGACGTGACGCCCGCGGGCAGCGCGTTGGCGCGCACGTAGACGTCTCCCCCGTCCTCCTTCTGCAGGAATCCGAAGCCCTTCTCTGCGTCGTAGAAACGCACCTTGCCGATCGGCACGTCAACCCCTCATCTGCCGGTGTCCCGGATACTCATGTGCCGGCGGGCCGGCGGTGTACTGGTGGAGCCGGGTGGTCCCGGCGGGCACGGCGGCAGTGCTGCGCGCCATTCGTCCCCAAGCCTACCGGCTCGGCTCGACGGGCGGCCAGCGCGTACCCGTTGATCGGGCCGCTGCAGGGGATAGCACGTCTCGAATTCATTACATTTCGCGGGCCCCGACTGGTTGCAGGAACGCCTGTGATGAGGTCAGCACCATGAGCAATCGCATCGCGGGGATCGCCGTTGCTCTCGCCGCCTTGGCGCTACTGGCGGCCCTGGCGGTCTTGTGGTCAATCGCACCGCACCCGCCGAGACCTCGACCCCCGATGCCTGGGTCTGGATCGGGCGCAACGGGGTCCAGGTGCAGGTACCTGCCTCATGGGGCTATGAAGCGGGCGACACCTGCCAGCAGGGCGTCACCACCGAACCCAAGGTCGCGCTCGGGCCGGACCGCACGGCCGTGGTGCTCACAGCGTGTACGCGCGGTGCGGCAGGCCCCTCGGCCGATCAAGGCCCTCGTGTCGAGTTCCTTGGCCCTCGGGACGACCTGCCCGGGGCCTGGGCGACCCAACCGAAAACCATGGTCGGTGATTACGGCGTGCTGGTCTCGTGGGGCGCTGCCTATGCGGCTGACCATCCCGACATCACGCAGGTGGCCGCACGGATTCTGTCGTCGGTGACCTCATTCGGCGCCGGCCCTGACAACAGTCCTGACCACAATGGGTGCCCCCTGCGTCCGCAGCAGCAACTCGGCGCGCTGGCAGACATCGCCTCCAGCGACCACGTGTCCATCTGCCAGTACCGCGCCGAACCGGACGGCCTGAGCCTGTGGTCGTCGCGGCAGCTCGAGGGCAAGTCGGCCAAGGACTTCGCCAAGCAGTTGAACCGGATGGGCACACAACCCCTGCCCCACGCCGAGGGCTGCGAAGAATCCGACCTGGCCATGCGCGTCATGCTGCACGTCACATCACCGTCCGGCCCGCGCGTGTTCAGGGTGAACTACACCGGTTGCCAGGACGACGCCGGGCTCGTGACGTCCCAGGGCAGCCGGGGCATGAGCGCCGCCGTGTGCCGGCAGATCTTCACCGGGCCCACCGCGCCCGGCGACATGTCGTCGGTCATGGCGGCCCGGTGCGGTCTGCCCGTTGCGCCGGCGCAGCCCACCACTCGGTAGTGCCGCCCCGGGTGGGCACCGGCTCAGTGCGGCCGGTACCCCTCGGGCAGCATGTCGAAGGTGTCGCGGTAGTACTCGTGCAGTTGCAGTTTCGAGGCCGCGGCCTCGTCGACCACCACGGTGGCGTACCGGTGGAACTGCAGGATGCTCGCCGGGCACATCGCCGTCACCGGTCCCTCGACCGCTGCGGCCACCGCGGCGGCCTTCTTGGCGCCGGTGGCGGTGAGCACCAGCCGGCCCGCGTCCATGATGGTGCCGAGGCCCTGGGTCACACAGTGGGTCGGCACCCGGCCCTCGCCGAAGAACCGCGCGTTGTCGGCGCGGGTGGTCGCGGTGAGCGTCTTGGGGCGGGTGCGACTGGCGAACGACGAGCCGGGCTCGTTGAACCCAATGTGCCCGTTCGAGCCGATGCCCAGGATCTGCGCGTCGATGCCCCCCGCATCGCGGATCGCCGCCTCGTAGGCATCGCAGGCCGCATCGATGTCAGCAGCCATGCCGTCCGGAACCCGCACCTGCGCAGGGTTCACCCCGAGCGGTTCGGTGAACGTCGTCCGGATCGTTTCTGCGTAGCTGTTGGGGTCACTCGGGGGCAGGCCGATGTACTCGTCCAGCGCGAAGAACCTGGCGCGGGTCAGGTCGAGCTTGCCCGAATCCACGCGTTCCTTGAGCTTGGCATAGGTGCCGAGCGGCGAACTGCCCGTGGCAAGCCCCATAACAGGGTCTGGTCGGCGCGACAGCGCCTCGGCGATCCGTGCTGCGGCCATGGTGGCCACCTCGCCTTCAGACGCACAGATGATGACTTCCACGACGGTTCCTCTCGGACTGTTCAGCTCGGGTCACACGCTAGTGATCAGCACACCGGCCACCTGAACATTCGCGCACGGTGGACGCTCAAACGCTCACCGGTCGCCCCAGATCGCTCAATGCCGCCTGATTCCGCACCACTTGCGCACCGCCCACGCCTGCCACCACCCGCTCGCTAGAATCCCCCCATGGCCTCCTGGAGCGACGGCGCCGAGTACGCGCCGAACGAACGACCCGATGGGTTCGCCGCGCCACGCGCCGACCCGCTGGGCGAGGCCCCACCCGAACCGTCGCTGGCCGAAGGTCGTCCCCTCGCACCCCCGGACGCTTTCACCCCGCAGCCGGGGCCTGACCTGGCGGCCATCGGCATCGACAAGGGCCCCACCCGCAACCCGCAGCAGGCGTTCGCCACCGCATCGAAGGCGATGACCACCGCCACCAGCAGCGCCTGGGGTTCGACCCACGCCGCGACCATCACCCAGGAAGCGCCGTTCAACCCGCGAGCGCCCATGGTGACCGAGTCGTCGCTGGCGAACCTGGGCGCACCCACCGGCGAACCGGTGCAGGCAACCTGGACCCCGCCGGGCGCCCCCGCCCCGGGTTCGCACTACGGCTACGACCCGGCGCTGCAGTACCGCCAGCCCACCACCCGCGCAGGGCAGGCCAGTTCGGTCGCTCAGACCATCGGCATGCGACTCACCTGGCCCCTGGTGATCGCCCTCGCGCTGGGTGCCCTCATCCCGCAGCTGTCGATCGCCATGCTGCTGGTCGCCGCAGTGCTCGCCACGCGCATCAAGCACAAGCCGCAGGCGCAAAGATTGCGCATGGTCATCGGCATCAGCGCCGCGGCCGCCGTGCTGCTGGCCTTCATGCTCGACCTGTCCCAGGACGTGGTCGCCTCGATGGGCACGTGGGCGCGCGTTGGTTCGCTGGTCAGCCTCGGCTATGGCATCTGGCTGGTGTGGCCCCGGCGTTCCCAACAGCCCTGACCCGTGGCACCCGTGAACCCTTCCGCACCACCCCAGCCCGCCCCCCGCACGCTCGCCGAGGCCATTCGCGCGATGGACGAGCGGGGGCTGGTCACCCTCATGCTCGCCCGCCCCGACCTGGCCCAACCGCGCCCCGCCAGCCTCGCTGAACTCGTGGAACGCGCCTCGTCCCCGGTCAGCGCGGGCATGGCCGTCGACCGGCTCGACACGTGGCAGCGGGCCGTTGCCGAGGCGCTGGCGGCCCAGCCCGAACCCACCACCGCCCGGGGGCTGGCTGCCCAACTCGACGCCGACACCTCGGCGGTGCAGGCCGCCCTCGACACCCTGGTGGCCCGGGCGCTGGCATGGCGCACCAACACCCGCACCGGCACCGTGCTGCTGACCAGGGCCGCCGCCCATGCCTTCGGGCCGCACCCCGCAGGCCTGGCGGCTCCGAGCCCGATGCCGCTCACCGACGCCAGCATCGATGCCCTGTTCGCCGACCTGCCCGCCGACCAGCGGACCATCGTCGACAAGCTGGTCTGGCAGCCCGTTGGCAGGCTGCGCCACGCGCAGCGCCCGATCACGACGACCAACGCCAGCACCCCGAGCGAGCATCTGGTCGCGAAGAAGGTGCTGCGCCCCATCAGCGACGACCAAGTGGTGCTGGCCCGCGAGGTCTCACTGCGCCTGCGCGGTGGACGGCTGTTCGCCGAGCCGGTGGCCACCCGCCCGGCACCGCTGCCGCCGGCCGAGCCCACCCCGGTGCGCGCGAACGCGGCGCTCGGCACGGCCAACGAGGCTCTCGAACTGTTCACCGACCTGGTCGAGGACATCATTGCCCAGCCGCCCCGGGTGCTGGCCACCGGCGGGTTGGGCCGCCGCGAGTTCAAGCAGTTGGCTGCCCACCGCAACGAGACCAGCGTCGCGCTGTTGCTGGCCCTTGCCCGGCAGGCCCAGTTGATCGCGCCCCAGGGTCTGGGCTGGCTCGCCACACCGGCATTCGACCGCTGGGCCCAGCAGCCGGCCTGGCAGCAATGGCGTGACCTCGTGCGGGCCTGGACACACCTGGACCGGTGGCCCAGCGTCGACGCCGACCCACTGGCACCCCAGGGCCAGCGCCCCATTGTCGGGGTGCGGCGGGCGCTGCTCGCCGAACTGCGCCATGCCCCGTCCGGCACCGCCGTCGACGCCCCGCTGCTGGCCGCACGCTCGGGCTGGCGCCACCCCACGTGGGACCCGCAGCTGATCGCCGAGGCGGCCCGACACTTCGTCACCGAGGCCACCACGCTGGGTGTGCTCGCCCTGGGTCGCACCTCGCACCTGCTCGAAGCGGACGAGGACCCCGGGTTCCCCGAGCCCACCCACCAGTTCGTGGTGCAGGCCGACCTCAGCGCGATGCCCGTGGGCCCGCTGCAGGTGGCGGTGCGGCGCCGGCTCGACCTGTTGACCGACCGCGAACGGGGCACCCGCCGGTTCACCCCCACCAGCATCCGGCGGGCGCTCGACCACGGGTTCACCGCCGACCAGGTCATCGACTGGCTGACCAGCCATTCCCTGACGCCGCTGCCACAGCCGCTGACCTACCTGGTCGGCGATGTCGCCCGCCAGCACGGGCAGATCCAGGTGATGCCTGCCGCTGCCGTGGTCACCATCGCCGACCCCGCGGTGCTCGAGGCGCTGCTGCGCTCACCACAAGCCGGGCTGCTGGGGCTCACCAAGGTGGGCCCGCAGGCTGTGGTCACCCAGGGGGACGTCGCCGAGGTGGTGGAAGCGCTGCAGGCGATGGGCCATGCGCCGGTGGCGAAGTCGGCCAACGGTGAACAGGTGCACGCGCCACGACCGCGCCGGGCCAGCCATGCCGCGGCACCCGTCACAGAACCTGAGCCCCCGGGCCGCGACCAGGTCGAGATGCTGGCCCGCCAGCTGCTGCAGCCCGACCCGGTGGCTGCCGCCGACGACCTGGTGGGTGCGCTGCAGTCGGCGCTGGCCAGCGGCGACTGGGTCGAGGTCACCCATGTCGATGCCCACGGGCGTCCCCAGACCGACCGGGTGCGGGTGCTGGGGGTCTCGGGTGGCCAGGTCAGGATCGTGCGCAAGGCCTCGGCGCCGCTGAACCTGTCCGTGGCGAGGGTCGTCCGGGTGGCACCGGGGTGAGTACGGGACGCGCCGCGCCCCCCTGGGCCCCGGGAGAAAATGGGAGCGTCGGCCCGGTGACCGCCGAGCGGGCATGCCGGGCTCGCCGACCTGCACATGTGACGCTGACGCCACTACTGCAACCCCAACCACCCCGAGGGCTTGCACACCCGACACTGGCGCCAGTTGTGCACCCGGAACCGGGCTGTTCGTGCGCGTCGACACCCTTGTGCACGCGGCGACACCCGTTGACAGGTGTCGGTGTGCACCGAAAGGTGTCAGCGTGCATGTCCGGCAGGCGTCGAGGTGGTGTGACGCGGTCGACATCGCGGCTGAGAGGCGTATGAAGAGACTCTGAAGAAGCCGCCACAAGGCTGAAACGACCGTGGCTTGCCCGGTGGCCTTTCGTACGATGGACGCGTGAAGGGGTCCACGATTCGCCGAATCGCCGTCCTGGCCGTGTGTGCCGTGGGCGGGGCGACGCTGTACCTGACCCCCTACCGGCTCGGGGATGCCTCGGCCGACGTGCCGCAACCCCACGTGTCCAGCCATCCTTCCGGCTCGGCCATCACCCTGCCGCCGGACCAGACCACACCCGCATCCAGCCCGGCATCGGCGTCGTCCGCGAGTTCGACCCTGCCGATCAGCGCGTCGAGCCCGGCGCTGCACGAGGACCGGACCCTGCCGACCCCGGTGCGGGGGCTGCGGTTGGTGAGCAACACCAACTCCACCTACACCGTCGGCTGGGACCCGAGCCACGACAGCGCCGGCATCCGCCACTACGTGGTGCTGGCGGGCGGGTTCCTGATGGGGCACACCACCACGAACTCGATCACGCTGGCCTGGCCCAACTCGAACGAGAACATCCTGGTGCAGGTCGCTGCCGTCGACGGCAACGGGCTGCAGGGCGAATGGCGCGCGATCGTGATCGTGCCGCCGCCGAAACCCGCCCCCAGGGCGAGCGACAGCGGCACGCCCACGAGCAACCCCGCCTCGACGATGCCCACGGCAACCTCACCGAGCCCGAGCTCCCCGGCGACGACGAGCCCGTCGGCGCCGGCATCGGTGCCACCGTCATCGGCGGGACCGTCCACGGAGCCCTCGAGCACCTCGACGGTGCCCATGGCGAATGCGTGCTCGACCAGTGACGTGACCCACACCGCGACGGCATCGGCCCCCGGCACCCCGGCGCCGTCGTCCGCGCCCGCGGTGACCGAGCCGGTCATGTCACCCGCGGCGACCGCGTCGTCAACGGCACCGGAGGTCTCGACGGCCCCGACGCCGTCGCCGTCGTGCACCTGAGGTCGCGCGTTCCTGTCGACTTGCGCTTCGGGGGATACTCGTCAGGATGAACCCGACCAATCCCCTGATCGTGCAGTCCGACCGCACCCTGCTGCTCGAGGTCGACCACCCCGACGCCGAGACAGTGCGCATGGCGATCGCGCCCTTCGCCGAACTCGAACGCGCCCCCGAGCATGTGCACACCTACCGCATCACCCCGCTCGGCCTCTGGAACGCCCGCGCCGCCGGGCATGATGCCGAGCAGGTGGTCGATGCGCTGCTGACGTGGTCGCGCTACCCCGTGCCGGGGTCGCTGCTGATCGACATCACCGAGACCATGGCCCGCTATGGCCGGCTGCGCATCGAGAAGCACCCCACCCACGGCCTGGTGATGGTCAGCCAGGACAAGGCCGTGCTCACCGAGGTGCTGCGCGCCAAGAAGGTGAAGGGCCTTGTCGGCGAACGCATCGACGACGAAACTGTGGTCGTGCATCCCAGCGAGCGCGGCCACCTGAAGCAGGTGCTGCTGGGCATCGGCTGGCCCGCCGAAGACCTGGCCGGGTTCGTCAACGGAGAGGCCCACGCGATCGCCTTGGACGAGGACGGATGGGCGGTGCGGCCCTACCAGAAAGTGGCGGCCGAGTCGTTCTGGCACGGCGGTTCAGGGGTGGTGGTGCTGCCGTGTGGCGCCGGCAAGACAGTGGTCGGGGCCGCGTCGATGGCGCTCGCCCAGGCCACCACGCTGATCCTGGTCACCAACACTGTCGCGGCCCGCCAGTGGCGCGACGAGTTGGTCAAGCGCACGTCGCTGACCCCCGACGAGATCGGCGAGTATTCGGGCGCCCGCAAGGAAATTCGTCCGGTCACCATCGCCACCTACCAGGTGATCACCACCAAGCGCGGCGGTGTGCACCCGCACCTGGAACTGTTCAACGCCCGCGACTGGGGGCTGGTGATCTATGACGAGGTGCACCTGCTGCCGGCACCGGTGTTCCGCATGACGGCCGACCTGCAGGCCCGGCGCCGTCTGGGGCTGACGGCGACCTTGGTGCGTGAGGACGGCCGCGAGGGTGACGTGTTCAGCCTCATCGGCCCCAAACGCTACGACGCGCCGTGGAAGGACCTCGAGTCGCAGGGCTGGATCGCCCCGGCCGACTGCGTCGAGGTGCGGGTCACCCTTGACGAGGACGAGCGCATGGCCCAGGCCATGGCCGAGCCCGACGTGCGTTACCGGCTGGCGTCGACCACAGCGTCCAAGCACCGGGTGGTGGTCGAGCTGGCCGAGCGGCACCGTGAGCAGCCCACACTGGTGATCGGGCAGTACGTCGACCAGCTCGAAGAACTCGCCGAGGCCCTCGATGCACCGCTGATCACGGGCGCCACGACCAACAAGCAGCGCGAACTGCTCTACCAGCAGTTCCGCGACGGCGAGATCAAGCGGCTCGTCGTCTCGAAGGTGGCCAACTTCTCGGTCGACCTGCCGACCGCCGAGGTGGCGATCCAGGTCTCGGGTGCCTTCGGCTCGCGGCAGGAAGAGGCACAGCGCCTGGGCCGGCTGCTGCGTCCCAAGGACGGCCTGGTGGCACGGTTCTATGCCGTGGTCGCCCGTGACACGGTCGACGCCGAGTTCGCCCAGCACCGGCAACGGTTCCTGGCCGAGCAGGGCTATGCCTACCGCATCATCGACGCCGAAGAGCTGGACCAGCTCGACGCCTGAGCCGGTGCGGGGCAACCAGCGCCGTCACAGCCCCGGGTATTGCGGGTGCGGCTGGGCCCCCGGCACCAGGCGGCGGCTCGCCTCGGCCACCCGCTCCAGGTCCCCGACCGGAACCGTCGATTCCTCGACGAGCCCCCAGTCCACCTCGGGGGCACCGGCCCAGTCGATGACCCCGTGCAGCTGCGCCGGCCAGACCTCGCGGCCGTTCAGCTCGTGCGCGGCGAACCAGCCGTGCGACAGCAGGGTCACCTGTTCGAGCGGGGTGAACCCGTCAGTGCTGACATCAAAGACGGGTGTCTCGACAAGGAAGAATGCCTCGTCCTGCACCAGCACCTGGTCGGAATAGCCGTGCACCACCAGCCGGCGCGCCACCGGTCCCTGCAACTGCCGCGGCCCCACCTGCAGTCCGGTCTCTTCGAACAGTTCGCGCACACCGGTCTGGTGCTCGGACTCCCCCGGGTCCATGCCACCGCCGGGTGTCACCCACCATTCCGTGCCCGGCAACCCGGGGTCACGGTCGGCGAAGAGCAGCACCCGTGCTGTGCCGGACTCGTCCCGGGAGCGCACGAGCAGCCGGACGGCGCGGCGGCGACGCAGCGGTCGGTCGTCGCCGCGCTCCAGCATGATCTTCCTCCAGGTCGCCCGCTCAGCGTTCGGGATGTTCGGCGACCGAGTGCACCTGCACGGGCAACACCTTCGCCCGCACCGCCGCCAGCGCCAGCACCAGCAGCACGCACGTCGCCATGACGTTGATGCCCACGAACCCCTGCCACGCGAGCACACTGCCCGCGACCGCCGTGATGCCGGCGGCACCGAAGTTCATGAACGTGTCCACCGTACCCTGCATCGGCACCCGGATGCCGGGGTCAACCGTCTGCACCACCAGTGCCGAACCGGCGATCAGGGTGCATGACCAGCCCACGCCCAGCAGGAACAGCGCCGGGATCAGCCTGGTCAGGTGCGACTGGCCGAGCGCATCGAGCACACCCACCGCGAACGCGATCACGAAGATGCCCATGCCGATGTAGATCACCGGACGAGCCCCGAGCTTGTCCGAGGCCCAGCCCACCAGGGGCGAGAGGCCGTACATGCCGAGGATGTGGCCCGAGATGACGATGCCGATGACCTCGAGGCCCATGTCATTGTGGTGCATGTGCAGCGGGGTCATCACCATGACGCTGGTCATCATCATCTGGCCGGTGATCACCGCCACCACACCGAGCAGGGTCATGGGGTGGTTCCAGGCCACCCGCAGGCATTCGGCCATCGACACGTTGCGCCGCGACCCGGCCTCGTGCAGCGGACGCTGCGGCTTCTTCATGCCCAGCGTGATCAGCGCAGCCAGCACGAACGCCGTCACCGAGAACAGATAGGGCCCGACCAGGTGGTTCAGGCCCAGCGCCCTGCCCAATGCGGCACCGGGCGCGGTCAGCTGCGGCCCGGCAACCGAGCCCACCGTGGTGGCCCAGACGACGATGGCCATGGCCCGCGCCCGCTGCGAGGCGGGGGAAAGGGCGGGGGCGGACGGGAGGGCATTCAAGAACA